>JAYZAT010000151.1:0-6273 GCA_036339555.1 Planctomycetota bacterium | reverse complement strand
CGCGCCACCCTGCACATTCTGGGCAATGTTCGGGCCGCTGTTTCCAAAGCCATCGTCACATTGACAGTAGACCGGATCATCCGGCCAGCACTCATTGCATGAGTTACATACCATCGCTTGGTTGTACCAGGCAAGGTTTTGTTCAAACTGTGTATTCAGGATTGTGAAGGGGGCTGTTGTATTTTTATCCGTGCTGATGGCGCCCCCCCTTGTGCTGGCTGTATTGCCAACGAACGAACAACCATCCATGCTGGTCCACCATCCATCCTTCACAAACAGGCCACCTCCTTCAGAATCGCCGCCTTGGGCCCAGTTGTCCGTGAATTGAGTGCGGAGCACGCGAAGGTGGTTTTCAAGGGCATAGAGACCTCCGCCATCCTCGCTCGTGCCGTTGCCTTCAAGCACACAGTCGGTCAAGCGTGCATAGTCAGCGCCCTGGATGGCGAGCCCACCTCCGCCAATGCCACCACCCTGTCCGAAACAGACATCGGCCTGGTTGGCGATGATGTTGCAGCGTGTAATGAGGAGATGAGTTGGTCCAAAGGCCCAGAGGGCACCACCCAATTTCCCAGTTGTGTTGTTCTCAAGTGTGCAGTCGGAGAGGTAGGCTCTGACGTTTTCACCCTGGTTGGTTTCGAGCTGGCCTCCAACGCATATGGCCCCTCCGCTGATAACGGCACTATTGTCGGACAAGTTGGAGTCGATGATCCAGGTGCCACCGATCCAGCCGAAGCACTGGATTGGATCTGCTGTGCAGGGGAGGCAGAGTGGATTGCCGTCCAGGTCACACTCGTAGTAACACAGGTCATCGGGGTGACAATTGTTGTTACCCATGTTCCATTCGCAGTTGCAATTTATACCGCTGCTGAGTGGCATGCTCTCCCGTGTTGAAATGGCACCTCCGGATCTGGCGGTATTTGATTGAAATTGGCAGCCGGACACAATGATGTTGGATTTATTACCAATGCCTAGGGCGCCGGCATAGTGATCACTGTGATTATTTTTGAAGGAGCAGGCTGTCATGTTGATATTTGACTGATAACAGGCTGCTGCCCCACCCCATTTGGAACTACTCGCATTGAACTGACAGGACTCAACGAATAGGACAATGCGGTAGGCAAGCAAGCCGCCGCCACATTCGGACTGATAGGTTTCCGTCAGATCATTCGGAATATCGGAAAACACTACGCCTCGACCACGGGTGACATGCAGTCCGGTGAGCGAAATCTCATGGGCATCATCTCCATGTACTTCGCACTGGATTCCACGCCGTTCGTGTTCGCCGTCGATGATTACGATCTCACCATCTATTTCAAGTCCCTCGATTTCAAGTGTTCGGTTTTCGAGTCGCATGACTGGATTGGGCAGACCAGTCAGAGGGTTTGTTCCAATGCCGACATAGGTCCCCGGCCAGATGGTGATCAGGTCACCATCAGCAGCATGATCAATTGCATCCTGGATTGTCAGGAACTGCGCATTGGGGTTCTGTACTCGGTCATCATCAACGGTCCACATCTCGGCATTTGCTGTCAGGCTTGAAATCGATATCAGAAACATCGAGGTCAGCAGGAGTGCAGTTGAGTGTTGGGCCTTGGAGTTTTCGGTAGACCATGAACTGCGAGTCATCATTGATTGCATTCTTTTTTATCCTCGTTACACGACCGAATCGCGATGGCACGTGGGCAACCGGCGTGTTCGAAAGAGCATTGAAATTGACTGGCCATCAGCACGCTGTAAAGGACCGTAGTTCGCTCTTGCAGCTGTCGATGATTAGACAACCAAAAATCTGCCCCTTGCCATTTGGCAAGGGGCAGTATTCGAGTGGTTGACAGGGGGCTTGGCGACTAGCAGTTGCCCCACTCGCTGATCACGAGGAGTACATCGTTGACGCCTACGGTGCCATCGTCATCAACATCCTCCGGGCAATCATCATCTGGCGGGCAGTCGCCCCAGGCATCGATGACCGCGAGGATGTCATTCACATCGACGGAGCCGTCACCGTTGGTGTCGGGGCAGTCGCATGAGTCGTAGGCGACATTACCGCCGAGGTCTTGCCAGTTACCGAAGATGTCGTTGAAATCATGACCACACAGCGTGGAGTCCTGAAGAGAGACCTTGGAAGGTTCGGAGACGCCCCAGATCTGACCAACACTGGCGAGCCCGGTGTTGTCTTCAAACTCACATTGAGTCATGGTGACGGCGATGAATTCTTCCTGACCTGGTTTGCCCATGTGGAAGGCGCCTCCCAAGCCTGCATGGTTGTATTCGAATCGGGTGTTCCGCAGGTCAACGATTGCGTTGAATGCCGCCAATCCACCACCACCACCTAAAAGAGGAGGATGTGCTTGCGTCGCAGTATTGGTGGAGATCAGGCAGTTCATGAATTCAACGGGGTCACCGTTGGCTGAAACTCCATTGATCGCAATGCCACCGCCACCGCCATTCACGGACTCGTTGCCTCTGAAGTGACAGTTCTCAAGCAGGGGTGCGCCAGCAACCACGTACAGGCCACCACCGCGAGCGGCGCGGTTGGCCACGATGTCACAGTTGCGGATCGTGGGAGCGGCATTGGCGATCAGGAGTCCACCTCCATGCCAAGTGACATCACCACCCACCATGGAGAAGCCATCGACAACGGTATCGCGGCTTTGTTGATTGGCGACGCTCAAGGCGGTGACGCCGGTATTGCCAAGAATAAATGTGGCTTCTGATCCCACCTCGGAAACAAGTACAACGGGATGTGTCGGAAGAACGACCGGACCCAGGTAGACTCCAGGGCTCACCAAGATCGTCGAGCCTGACACCGATAAGTCCAAGGCCGACTGGATGTCCTCAAACATAGCGCTTCCATTGGTCGCTACGGTGATCACGAAGTCCGGGCCACACTCATCGGGAACACCATCGCCATTGGTATCAGGTGAGTGACCACTGGCGAGATCGCATGAGTCTGGTACGCCATTGCTGTTGCAGTCAAGTTCAAGACCCTGCTCGATCTCATAGTGATCCGGGATGAGGTCACTGTCGCAGTCAGTCTCACAGGTATCGGGGATGCCATTCGAGTCGACATCGTTGTAGAGGCCATCGGCGATGTCGCACGAGTCTGGTGCACCGTTGCCATCGCAGTCGACGCTGAAGCCTGATGCGATATCCAACTCATCGCAGATCCAGTTGAGGTTGCAATCGTTCTCATCAGAACTGTTTGCTGGCGGCACGGTGAAGACTGAGACTTCAGTGAACAGGTAGTTGTGCATAAAGCCGATGGCAATCTGGTTGCCGGATAAATCGACTCGAGGAGAGGGCATCCAGTCTACGGGCAGTTCAGGTCGTTTGAAGATCTCGATCTCGTTCCACTGGTCATCTTCGAAGCGGAACAGGTGGACTCGTCCCTGTTCAACATAGGGATCATCTGGCATGTTGTAATTAATCCCTGACGAAACCGCTATCAAGTCACCGCTAATTCTGACGGCATAGCCGAGCCCTCGAGTTTTCGGCTCCTGTGATTCGAGGGCCTGCTCCGGTGCCCAGAGTCCACCGGTACGACGATAGACAAGGGCATGATTCACATCCAAATTGTGAGCTCGCCCAACAACAGCGACATCGCCTTCCAGGTCAACGCTGTCTCCCAGCACCAAGCCTTCGGTTGGCAGCTGCTGAGTTTCAATCCAGTCCTCCCCGTCGTATTCGAAGACCCAGGCTCCGGCACTCAGGCTCCCCACGATAATGGTGTTGCCGTCGATGGCCACATCCGTTCCAAAATATGAAGTTGGTTCACCCTGCGTTTGAACCAGGGTGGTCTCGTGCAACCAGGTCGATCCATAGCGGCGGTAGACACGGACTCCAGGCATATCCACGTCGGATCCCACGACGGCCACCTCGCCCGAGATCGACACGCTGAGGCCGTATAACCACTCTCCTTGTTCATCGAAGGTTGACTCCACATTCCATTGGCCGCCTTGGCGGCGGTAGATAGTTGATCGTCCCCCGTACCCAGTGGTTGAGCCGACGATCACTGTGTCTCCGGAGATATCCAATGACTTTCGCGGGTAATACAACGAGCTTTCGTCATCGTCGAATAATCGAGTGGCCTCGTGAATCCATTGCCCCTGTTCTCGGTGGAAGAAGTGGACGTTGAACGTGTTGTGTGGGGGATCGACATTGGTATCCAGGACAGCGGCAATATCGCCGGAAATCGCCAGGTCAAGTCCGGTGGCATACCCGCCATCACCCAGATTCCCGTCGTACCCAAGATCTTGCTCGAGAGTTGAGCACAACAAAAGAGGGCATTCATCCGGGATACCGTTGCCATCGGCATCTTTGCTGGTGCCATCGGCGATGTCGCAGTCGTCGGGAACGTCATTGGCATTGCAGTCCTGACTCAGGCCGGACTGGATGTCCAGATAATCACAAATGCCGTTGCTGTTGCAGTCCTGGTCAATCGAGTTCGTGGACAGGGATGTCACGTAGGCGCTGCCGGAATTGCTGCCGAAGTCATCATCACCGGGCATTCCGATGATGAGATCATCACCGGCCAGGCAGACTGAAGATCCGAAGCCATCCCGAACCTCACCATCGACGGGCGTGATGATGGTGGTCTCCAACCAGTCATTCCCCGAAGTTCGCTGGAAGATGTAGACGGATCCTGGTGGGCAGTGGCCATCGAGCATGCTCGGGGCGGCCACGCTGGCGTAATCACCATCCAGGGATACAGAACTACCAAAGCGGTCATCTCTCTGGGCATTTGAGGCGGCGAGTTTGTCGACTTGGGGCCAGTTGCCGTTGTTATCCATTTGGAATACATACGCGCTGCCTGCTTCTCCCACATCTAGTTGATCGGAATAGGAAGCACCGATGAGTGCGGTCTCGCCTGAGAGACTGACGGAGCCGCCGAAGAAATCACTTTGCTCACCATCGGAGGCGGTGAGCTTGGCAGCCTGAAGCCAGTTTCCATCGTCCTGTTTGCTGAAGATGTATGCACCGCCTGAGGATAAATCGTTGCCATCAACCCAAGGAGCACCAACCAGGGCGGTGGTTCCTGAGATGGCGACGGATTGGCCGAATTTGTCCCAGCCTGAACCATCAGCAGCCGTGAGTTTGGCGGCCTCCAGCCAGGTGCCGTCTTCCTGTTGCTCGAAGATGTAGGCGCTACCTGAGAATAAACCGCTGTCTTCATCACCAAGGGCTCCGACCAGGGCAGTAGATCCCGAGATGGCGACGGAATAGCCAAAGAAGTCGCCGATTGAGCCATCCAATGCTGTGAGCTTGGCGGTCTCCAGCCAGTTGCCGGTTTCTTGTTGCTCGAAAATGTAGGCGCAGCCGGAGTTTGTTCCGTTCTCATCATCGGAATAGGCCCCAACCAAGGCGGTATCCCCATCGATGCAGACCGAGTATCCAAAGTAGTCATTGCCGAGTTGGTCGGAAGAAACTAGTTGTCCGGTTTCGTTCCATTCCCCGGTTGAACTGCGGGTGTAGGTGGTGATGACACCGGTGGCACTGCTTGAATCCGAGAAGGCGCTAACCATGGCAGCATCTCCGGAAATGCTGACAGCAGATCCGAACTGATCCCCTTGCGTGATATTGCTTGAAGGCAGCTTCAACGGGCAGGTGGCCAGGCTGGCCATGGGTGTCTGCGCCACTAATGACGTCAGTCCCAGCAGGAGGAGGGTTCGTGGCAAGTGACGTTGAGTACGGAGAGGTTCGGGCATGTTCGTCGCCTTTTTGCATGCTGTGTGAAAGTTCGGAAACTAGTTCACACTCACCTCTGGATAGAGACTCTACGACACCTCAATGGAGGGGCGTGGAATGACGGCCAAATTTCTCATGGTGCCCTTTGGGTCATCCGCCCCACGATCCAACATCGTATCCCGAAGCGGTTGAAAGCTGAAGCTGAACTGCCGCGCTGCAGCCTTTTGGTAGCACTCGGGCGTACAGGCAGGCGCACTATTGGTGTTCAGGGCGTTGATGTGCGCTTAAACGTGTAAACGTTGCGAGCATTTTGACGGAGCGCGATGCCTCTGAAGAAGTGTGGGGGCGATGTGTGTGTGTGGGGGGGGGTGCTATTCGCACAAGCCCCATTCACCGATGACCAGCAGCACATCGTTGACGCCTACGGTGCCGTCGGAGTCAACATCCTCGGGGCAATCTTCATCGGGGATGCAATCACCCCAAGCGCCGATGACCGCGAGGATGTCGTTCACATCGACTTGGCCGTCACCGTTGGTGTCGGGGCATTCACACTCATAGGGGATGCCGTTGTTGTTGGTGTCCTAAGAGGTA
>JAYZAT010000150.1:0-20502 GCA_036339555.1 Planctomycetota bacterium | reverse complement strand
TTCAACTTGTCCCTACCCCACAATGATCGGCTGGGGGCATTTTGCTCTTCACCATTGAGCGGAAGGATGCGCTCCTGTGTCACGTCGTAAAGAGCCGCCGTCTCCAGGGGCCATGGCAACTTCCAGAACAATCCTGAGCTATGGACTTCATGTCCATCATTTCCGATGATCTTGCCTTGGCGAAGTCGAAGGCCTTCCTGCCGACCATCTACCACCACCATGGTGCTCAGGCCGATCAGTGCCACCGCACCAAGAACAATAAGCCAGCCACCGCTTCGCAGTACCAGTTGGTAGCCCCAGGAACTGGATATGTCGAAGCCGAACTGGTAATTGACCGCATCGTTCATAGAGCGAACGAAGGAATCTGGCTGGGCCATGAGGCTCAAGGCACGTGAGTCGAATCCAGGACGGGGGTACTCCCCCACGACCCTCGGACGATAAATATTCAGAATGATGTTGAGGAGAACTTCCGCGGCTGCGACACACATGAAGATCGGAATGCTCCAAGCCACCACTTCCAGCACTTCATTCACTTCAAAGAAACGGAAGATCACACCAATGGCCACGGCCAGCAGGACGAGGGCATTGCCCACCATGACACCAGCGCCTGCCCGGAGGTTCTGCCACGCCTTGTGCTCGGACATACCGCTTAAGTACCGGGAGAAGATAAAGCAGGTCGCAGATAATCCAAGGCACAACGCCACCAACCAACCCTTGCCGTGCGCCAATGACAGGAAGCTCTCGCCAAGGATCACATCAGCCAAGGCAACCGCAGACAGCCACTCCAGCATTTGCCAAGCAAGGATTGCCAAAGAGATGACATACAGCACACTGGCGATTGGGAGGGCCCACCGGTAGAGCAACTTGAGACGGCTGGCTGCCACGCGGACTTCTTCGCCCGAGCGATCAAAGATCGATTCGCCTGCTACGCCACCGGATGTCAGTTGGTCTTCTTCCAGCGACTCGAGTCGCTCCAGCTTGTGCTGGTTGAATACCACTATCAGCCCCACCCAAATCACTAAGGGTGGAAACGCCCAGAGTGAAGCCAAGATCGATGGGCTGTCCCCCACCGCGAGGCCATAGACCAGGAAGACCATGGCCACCACAAGTTGGAGGCAGAACCCAAAGGCAGCAACGTTGGTGGCCCTTTGATAGGCCAGGTGGTCAACTCTCATGGGACTTAATCGTTGCTCGTTACAGGAAATGATGGAGATCTGGCAGTTCCACTGATACGTAGAAATGCCCAGGGGAGGTTCTGAAGGCGGGCCCAAAATATCACTTTCGCTCGAACCATGCACCCTACGGCAGTGGTATCCCGCTGGAAGGGCCTCCGCGGTACCATGCCAGACCGCCCATCAGCAAGTCTTCCCGGCACCCCTATCGATGTTCCAACAACTGCTTGCCATCATCCGGAACACCTTCTTTGAGAGTGTCAGACAGCCCGTGGTTCTGGTGGTCCTGGTCGGCGCGAGCCTTCTGATCATCCTGAGCAACCCCCTCTCAGCCTTCACCATGGATGAGAACCAGCGGATGCTCATTGATATTGGTCTCGCGACCATCTTTATGGCTGCCGCCCTGCTCTCCGGGTTCATAGCTACCAGCGTGCTGGGGCGGGAAATCGCCAACAAAACTGCCTTGACCGTCATTTCCAAACCAGTTGGTCGACCCGTGTTCGTCGTAGGCAAGTTCCTCGGCGTCTCACTGGCAATGATGCTCTCGACGCTCTTTCTCTTTTTCGTCTTTATGCTTGTCGAAACCCATGCTGTACTCGAAACGGTACAGGATCCAATCCACCTCCCGGTGGTCGTCTTTGGGATCGGTGGAGTCCTCATAGGCTGGTTGGCTGCAGCCTGGTGCAACTACTTTTACAACATGGTGTTTACGAGCTCGGTGATCTTCTTCACCACTCCGTTATTGCTACTTGCCTGGCTGCTTTCAATCAACTTCGGCCCGGACTTCACACCTCGGCCCATCGGTCTCGGGTTCAAACCGGATCTCTGGTTGGCAATCATCTCGATGATGATGGCCATCCTTATGATGTGTGCCATTGCTGTAGCGATCAGCACACGAGCCGGACAGTTGATGACCATCCTTCTGACAGTCGCCATCTTTCTCCTGGGGCTGCTCTCAGACTCGATCTTCCTCTCACAGATCAATCAATTGGAAGCTCGATGGCTCGCCTCGGCAAAGGAACAAGGACTCACAGTCAAAGAAGACGTGGTCTCGACGATCACCTTCAAAAGCGGTGAAACTGAAGAGCTCGTGAAAGTCGTGGATGTTGCGTCGGTGCCCTTAACCGACCTGGCGAGCTCAGGAGAGTACGCCCTCTACTGGGCCTATACGGTCGGCTATGACGTCCTGCCCAACTTCCAGGTCATGTGGCTGGCCGATGCAATCACCCAGGGAATCTCGATTCCCCCGGGCTATGTGTTGGAGTCCATCCTGTATGCCATCGCCTACTCCATTGCCGCCATCGCGGCTGGGGTCATCTTGTTCCAGCGACGCGAGGTCGGCTAGACCCACAGCGAGGCATTCACAACTCAGATCTCCATCAGGGCGTCGTGAAATGACAGGGAGCCGCCTATCCTGTGTGCCGTGGCTCCTGCATCACGATCCATCACGATTACCAGCGCCCGCGAACATAATTTGCGGGAGGTCGATCTCGTCATTCCTAGGGATGAACTGGTTGTTGTGACCGGCGTCTCAGGTTCGGGCAAGAGCTCTCTTGCCTTCGATACAGTCTTCGCCGAAGGCCAGCGAAAATACATGGAGTCACTGAGCGCCTACGCACGCCAGTTCCTCCAACAGATGCAGAAGCCGGATGTTGAATCCATCACTGGCCTGCCACCGACGATTGCCATCCAACAACGTGGAGGCGGTCACAACCCCCGTTCCACGGTCGCTACCACAACCGAAATTTGGGATTACCTCAGGCTTCTCTACGCGCGTTGTGGCACACCAACCTGCTGGAAACCGAAACGTAAAGGAACCTGCGGCCAACCCATCTCCGGTGCCAGCCCAACTCAAATCGTTGACAGGTTGCTCACCCTGGACAACGGAACAAAATTGATCATTTGCGCGCCAATTATCCGAGGCCGCAAGGGCTTCCACCGGGATGCGGTTGAATCGCTCCAGAAAGCCGGGTTCGTGCGTGCTCGAGTCAACGGAACCATCATTGACATACGCGAATCGCTCTCGAGAGGTGGCGACAACCCACTGGAACTCGGGCGTTACGAAATGCACGACATTGATGCTGTCGTGGACCGGGTTGTGGTCAAAGCGTCCGCACGATCCAGGATCTTTGAATCGATTGAAACCGCTTTGAAAGCCGGTGGCGGGCTCGTCACCGTCCTTGAGGAGGCTGGCGACAACTGGCAGACAAGACGATTCAGTGAACACCTGGCTTGCCCCGACCACCCCGAGTGCAGCCTCCCTGAAATGGCGCCACGCCTGTTCTCCTTCAATTCGCCGCATGGTGCCTGCAACTCATGTGATGGGCTCGGCACGATCATGGCCTTTGACGAAGACTTGGTCATTCCTGATCCAGATATTGGCCTGGGCGAGGGCGCTATCGTGCCCTGGACGAAAAACGGCCGACGACTCAACGCGTGGTACGGCCGTCAACTTCGGAAATTTTGCGAGGCCATGGAGGTGGACCGGACGACACCGGTCTCACAACTTTCCAAGATGCAACGGACCGTTCTGCTTGAAGGTGGGCAGGATGGACTCCGCTTCGAGGGCGTCCTGCCAAATCTGGGCAGACGTTACTTGGATACCGATAGTGATCGCGTGCGCGAACGACTCTCCGGATACCAGAGTTCTCGGCCGTGCACGAACTGCGGTGGGCAACGACTTCGAACCGAAGCCCTCCATGTCATGGTGGAAACATCCGATGGCCCAGTGAATATCGCCAAGGTCGCAGCGATGACGATTGAAGATGCTGCAAAGGCCCTGAACTCCTTGGAACTGGCTCGAGAACATGCCACAATTGCTGAACCGATTCTCCGTGAAATACAAGCTCGACTCGGATTCCTCCAAAGCGTGGGGCTGGGATACCTCACGCTGGACCGCAGCAGTACCACGCTCTCTGGAGGCGAGGCCCAGCGAATCCGATTGGCCACCCAGGTTGGTTCAGGTCTCGTTGGAGTCTGTTATGTCCTGGATGAACCCACGATCGGCTTACACCAACGCGACAATGACCGCCTCATCGAAACACTTCAGCAACTCTCTGGAATCGGAAACACCGTACTGGTTGTCGAGCACGATGAAGGCATGATCCGGGCTGCGGATCACATCATTGATATTGGCCCAGGCCCTGGCCGTCATGGCGGCCAAGTTGTCACACAAGGCGGAATTGACCAGATCCTTGGCTGTAAAAACTCCCTGACCGGTGCCTACCTGTCTGGCCGTCGCTCCATTGAAACGCCTGAAACCAGACGGCCAACGAAGTCCAAACGCGAGGTCACTGTCAAGGGCGCGGCTGCCCACAATCTGCGTGGCATCGATGTCACATTCCCACTTGGTGGGTTGGTCTGCGTCACAGGAGTCTCCGGCTCCGGCAAGTCCACACTCGTCAGCGACATCTTGTTCAAGGCAGCCAAACGCCACTTACACGGAACAGGACCACAACCGGGACGCCACACCCGCATTACAGGCCTCGGCAAGATCGACAAGATCATCGAAGTGGATCAATCACCCATTGGCAGGACTCCTCGGTCAAATCCAGCTACCTATACGGGAGTCTTCGATGGCATTCGAAAACTGTTTACTCAAACACGTGAAGCCAAAATCCGCGGCTATGCGCCAGGCCGATTCAGTTTCAATGTCAAGGGTGGTCGATGCGAGGCCTGCCAGGGTCAGGGAGTCCGCAAGATCGAGATGCACTTCCTGCCCGATGTCTTTGTCACCTGCGACACCTGCCAAGGGGCACGCTACAACCGAGAAACTCTGGAAGTAGCCTGGCGGCAAAAATCTATTGCCGATGTCCTGGGAATGGCCATCGATGAAGCCGTCGACTTCTTCGAAGCTCACCAGGCCATCCATCGAATGCTTCAATGCCTCAATGATGTTGGGCTCGGCTACCTGGAACTCGGCCAACCTTCCACAACGCTCTCTGGCGGAGAGGCCCAACGCGTCAAGCTTGCCAGGGAACTGGGTACCCGAAGCAATGGACATGGCTTGTACATCCTGGATGAGCCCACAACAGGTCTTCACTTTGCGGATGTTGATCGCCTCATCCAAGTGTTGCATCGGCTCGCAGACCGCGACAACACCCTGGTGATCATTGAACACAACCTCGACGTGATTCGGAATGCCGACTGGATCATTGATCTCGGACCTGAAGGCGGCTCAGGAGGCGGCACGGTCATCGCGGAAGGCACCCCTGAAACAGTCGCTGGCATCCCAGAGAGTTTCACCGGCCAATACTTGGTCGCTAGCGGGATCGAGCCCGCGGCAACCCATCGGGCAAAACGGAGCCGTGTCACAGCCTGACCCCCCTCCTGCCCAATCCTCGACCTCCAACCTTCGTGTAATCTTCCTGGATTGACTGAGGAGGCCTCGCATGCTTCGACTCGCCACATCGCCCTTGATCTGCCTGGTTCTGATTGTTCTCAGTTTGGCCGGGTGCGCTGAACAGCAAGCTGTCCCCGCCTCGGACATCATTGTGTCCAAAGGACCAGATGGCGAAACGGTCTACTCACCCCGCAACGACTCGATGGCTGTAGCAGCCTTGGCACAATATCTCCAGCTCAAGGCCGATTTTGCTGGAATCTCCAAGGATGGCTATTTCCTCGACACCCAAACAGCCAACCTGCACCATCAGGATCGACTCCTCTACCGCGCAGAGCATTTCAACTGGAAATGGCAAGACATGGATGGCAAGACCATTGACATTCCCGCCGCCATGGCCGACGTCCAAAAGCGGCTCAAGAGCCTCGGCGTCGTCGGCTGAAGATCAACAACCTGCTGATCGTCCAGTTGAAGACAACCCCCAAGATGGAACCCACGGATGCCCCGATCACGCCAGCAAGTGGCGTAGCCATGTCATCCTTTACAGCAAAGTGTGACGTGACCCAGAAATTGATGATGACGGGGATAGAACAGATTGCCAAAAAACCAAGGAACTGCCCAAGCACTTGCTTTCGGGGGGCCCACCAGAACGCCAGTTTCCGATCCAGCACGAAGTTGAAGCACATCGTGAGAAGGATGGCGATCACGATCACCCATTCCTTCCCAATGGACCCCGCGAACCAAGGCACCAGGATCGCAAGCAAGCCCGCGTAAACCCCAACCCCCATGGCCCCCACAACTGCAAAGGGGACAAAGCTGGCCCGCTCCGGATATTTCCACCTGGCCAGGCGAAGAATATGCCTGAGGTAGTCTCGTTGAACCTTCAGGGTGAGCTTGCTTTCACCGTGCCGACGAGTGCTGAAGTGAATGGGGACCTCTGCCACATTGCGACAGCGACACTTCACGATCAATTCCAAGCCGATCTTGTATCCCACTGGATCAAGATCTTCGGCGTTCTGCAAAGTCTCGCGACGAATCCCAAGAAAGCCGCTCATTGGATCCTTCACTCGAGTAAAGGGACGGGCCATGAACGTGGCCACCTTCGAGTTGACCCACCGTAGATATCCCCAGCCGTCCTCCGTAGAACCCCCTGGAACGTAACGTGACCCGACAACAAAATCCGCGCCGCTCTCAAGGGCCTGCACGAATGCGGGGATGGCTTCCGGAGGGTGGCTCAGATCGGCATCCATGACAATCAGAATGTCATGACGTGATTCCTCAAGCCCATGAATCACCGCCGTACCCAAACCACGCTCATCCGTACGAACAATCAATCGGATCCAGTTGGCCTGAAGAGATTCAATGAACTCAACCGTGCCATCCTTGGAGTTGTCATCCACGATGATGAGGTCGATATCCCAGCCCACGGCTCGCTGGCCCTCGAGACGCTCGATGAGCCCCGGCAGGCTGGTCCCCTCTTGGTAGGTCGGGACCACCACGGAGATTGCCCGAGTGCCACCCTCCTCCGGTGGTAGCGGGGACTTCACGGGGCCACTGGGGCCTGGGCATCCTGTCTCGACCGTCACCACGTTCAGCGTTCTCCGGGCTGGCCGCCTCGGAGGCGACGGGGGTTTCCCCTCCTCATGTCGGCTCATTGGGGGGGCGGAGTATTGCAGGATCAAGTGGCGTGAGCAAAAGAACCGCTCCTGGGGATCACCAATAGACATCAGCCGAGGAGTGGATCCTTCGGCCGCCTCGGTCCTGCCAGTCCCAGCAAAGAACTCGCCAGGCGAAGATCCTGGGTGGTTGTGATCTTGATGTTGGTGGCATCGCCGGCTACGACATGAACCGATCCACCGGCACGCTCGACGACCTGGGCATCATCGGTAACACCATCCAATTCAGTAGCGGCATAGGCCTGGACGATGACCTCACGTGTAAAGACCTGGGGAGTTTGGGCCATCACAAATCGAGCACGATCGACCGTTCCCATGATCGCATTGGCGGGAACCTCCATGCGACCGGCACCACTCAAGATGGCATCAACGACCAAGTCCTCTCCCTCACCCGCATCCACACCCGAGTCTGGATCGATCTCCTTGAGCGTCGAAGAGATCGCGAGCACCGGTACCACAGCTTCCAGTTTGCCCGCCGCCATGAACACACGATCAAGAACCTCGTCCGACACCAGCGGACGAGCCGCGTCATGGATTGCCACGTGCGTACAGTCCTCAGCAACGGCAGACAGGGCGTTGCGAACGGTCTCCCATCGTGCATCACGACCACCTTCAATCAACTGCACACCATGGAAACCAAGCCCAGCACCAAAGCGTTCCTTGAATCCATCGAGTCCATCTGGCGGACCGGCCACGATGATCTGGCCGACTTCCTCGCGACGAGTGAAGATCTCGACAGTACGAAGGAGAAGTGGACGGCCGCCAAGATCAGCCGCCAACTTGTCACCGGCATCAAAGCGTGTCGACGCACCGGCTGCTGGAATGATGACAGCAACCTTCATGTGCCATCAACCTCATCGGCCTTCGGTGCATTCACGTAACCGATGACGGTCAGCGGCGCGCGATGTTCACGGGAGACGAACTCAATTTTTCCTTGGTACGGCCCTTGGACATCATCCATTGGGGTCACGCGAACGATGGCCTTGGTCTTGGAGCCGTCCGCACGCATTCCAATCAGTTCGGCTGTGAAATCTGAGGAATTCGATACCACCTCATGGATTTGCTGCGTCCGCTGATCTCGGCTGTTCCAAATGATGGGCAATTCGAAGGTTGTGCTGCCTCCAGGTTGAACTGAATCCACGACAACGCGATTTTCAACAAACACCCATTCTCGATCTTTCTCACGCCTGTGCGGCCTATGTTGGTCATGAAGGATTCGGACTTCGACCACAGGTGCTTCTGGATGATCTGTTTCGAAGACCCAGAATTGAGGCAAAAGATTGCCTTCTGGATCGAGCAAGGTCTCCTTGTCATGATCTCCAATGTCGACTGCCACTTCATGGGAGATCGACGAGATCATCGGATCTCCACCGGAACCTGGCCATGCAATAGCCGGCTTGCCTCCTGCCGAAAGAATTCGGATGGGCCGCCCATCAATTGAAGACACTTGGATCCTGCCCTTATCTCGAACGACAGGCCCCTCGTAGGAGCTGTCCTGATGCATGCGAAAGTCCTGGGGAATCGCTCGAACCTTGCGACAGACGATTGCTTTCATGGGAACCGAAACGCTTCGATGCTTTTCGAACAGCACGGCGACCTTGTTGTTCTTCACAGTGGGCGTGAGGCCTGCGGTGAAGATTGCCGTAACCTCTGTAGAGGCCCCCGGCGCGATGATCCCGGGAGTCAGTTCCACTTCCGTGCAGGAGCAGCCTCGCTTGGCCGCTGTCAGATTGAGCGGTTCGTCGGATTGGTTGGTGATTTAAAAGGTCGCTGTCTTTGAATCTCCAGGCTCCACATAACCCAATTGGAGCGTGGCCGGCGTCACCCGGACCTGGGCCTCAGGCTTTTCTTCATCCGGGATATCTGGGACCGAAGGTAATGTTGGAGTCGATGCTGCCTGGGCCGGAACCAACGCCGCCGGAGGCCTCACCTCGGACGGCGTCTGGGCACCAGATTGATTGACGGCCCGGGGCACATTTGTGCCCTTCCCGGCATTGAGCGAGAGCGCAACCACCAGCCCGGCTGCGATCAAAATGGCCAGGACGGCGGCAAAGGAGCCGGTGGTCAGTCCATGTCGTTTCAGAGTGGTGATCATGATCAAGAGTGTACGGTCGAGAAGCTGCGATTGACCGATGCGGCACGGGATAGGATCATTCAACACGAGGAGGTGCAGAAGTACCTCCTGCCGATGCCGAAGTGGCGGAATTGGCAGACGCGACGGATTCAAAATCCGTTTCCCGTTAAGGGAGTGTGGGTTCGAGTCCCACCTTCGGTACTGACCAGGGGCCATCCCGGATCCGGGGTGGCCCCCTTTCCATTCCGATCACCAGCAGGTCCATTGAGGCAGTCGGCAGCAAGAGAAGTATGCTCTTGGCCCATGGCTATCACACGAGGCAAATTGATCGCCCGGCGAATCGGCTGGGGCCTCCTCGCCGCAGGCGGGGTGCTGATTCTCATTGGAATCGCCTGGATGGTCTAAAAAATTTCTTGGAGGTTCTAAGCCTCATAGAAACGTATGGGTGGCATTAAACAGCCTTTAACACCTCAATATTGATTGAATTTCGTATTGAGACGCACCCACCTTCAACCCCACGCGTATCCAACCGGCAACCGCCAGCGGTCTATTGACCAGAGAACCGCAACCTCAAGGCGGCCCCACCGCGAAAGCTATTTCAAGGAAGAAGGCCTTTTGGCCGTCTTGCAAATCCTGTGCAACTGGCCCCCGCACCAGTAGCCGCGTTGGGAGGAACCCATGAATACGTCCACGAATGGCGTCAGCGGGGGGGAAATTGTCAACCAGGGCAACCTGACGAGGATCCTGTCCTTGCTCGGTGGTCCGGTTCGAATGGAGATCATCAGGTATCTGGCCCTGGGGCCACGACCCGTTGGTCAACTGGCTGAGGAGACTGGTCAGAGCATCGGCCTGGTCAGCCACAACCTCAGACTGCTGAGGGAGGCGCAATTAGTCGCCTGCACACCACGCAGCCGCCAGCGAATCTACTCGTTGGCTCCGAATATTCGCGTGCGTTATGGCGAGCAGAGCCTCGACCTCAGCGTGCACGTGGCAGCAGAAGGCAGCCTCACCCTGAGTATTCCAGCCCCAGGAGCCTCAACTACAGGCACTCCATCTGAGCAAGCCCCCATCCAGGTCAATTCCGGCCTGACGGACCAACTTGATCGAAGTGGAGCCCTGGAAACCTCAAATCAGCTCGCACGAGGCGCCTGAATCACAACTGAATGAGATCAGAGGCCGATTCTGACCGATTCAGCACTTGGAAGCTGCCTCAAGCACGGTAGGCTAAAGACACCTTAATCACCGGTTGGCCCCCCACTTCGGGGGGGCCCCCGGTGTAAGGTGTTTGTACTTGCAGATTTCACCCTCCATTTGGAGACGGGGGGAGAGGAGAAGGAACATGCCCACCGCACAGCGTGCCACCAGAGGTCTCATTTCAGCGACCGCAGTTATCGGTCTTTGTGTCTCTCCCCTACTGCTGGCTCGGCCCGGCACGATGACAGGGAATTCAAACTGGCCGCCACCCCAACGCGCTGGCGTGGGGATGCCTGTCTGCGACCCAGCCAATACCGCCGTAAGCGAATCCACGGACGTGAACACCATTAACGATGGATTAGTCTGCTCCGGCAGCGGTGGCACCCCAGGCCATTACTACGGCCGAAGCCATGATCTGTCGTTTATCGATACTGGTGGCAACGACATTGCCCTGCAATGCGTCAAGTGGGCCTTCTTTGATAATCAGGTCGAAGGGGAACTCGTTGTCAACGTGTATTCCGATGACGATGGAGATCCGTCGGCAGGCATGACATACATCGGTGGTTCCTTCGCTGCTGTTGATATTGGTTCAGACTTCTACTCCACCATCAACTTTGACCCTGGACTGGTTGTTCCAAACGGTATCGTCTTCATTGAGCTGTACGTCACCGGCTCCTCGACACAAAACGCCCACACTGTTGGGGCCAATAATGCCGGCCAATCTTCTCCCAGTTGGATACGAACCGAAGACAGTTCCTGTGGAATCGGCAACTGGACGGACCTGACCGACATTGGCTACCCAGACGTCCACTTTGTCGAGGAAATCGAGGTGGCTGTCGTCACACCGGCCGACCCTTGTGATGATCCCCTCCCCAACTGCCATACGGATATTGCTGGCGGACCGGATGGTGGCCCAGATGGCCTCAATAACGTCGATGACGTTCTTGCCGTCATTGGTGGCTTCAATGAAGTTGGCGACGGCACCTCCCGTCCCAATGCCGACTGTGCCCCCCTGCCCAACGGCGATTGCACTGTCAACGTCGACGACTTGCTCGAGGTGATCGGGGCCTACGGCAACGATTGCGTCGAACCAGAACCGGACCTGAGCATGAATGAACTCAGGACGAATCATTCCGGTGTTGATACCAACGAATACCTCGAAGTCTACGGAACCCCAAACGCCTCCCTCAATAACCACGCCTGGATTGCAATTGGCGACGGCACCGGCGACAGCCCGGGCGGTCATCTGGAATCCGTCATCCGCCTTGATGGAAACACGCTGGATGCCTCCGGCTTCCACAGCCAAGTGCTGAACGATTACTTCGAAAACAACGACCCGGTAACCCATGTTCTCGTGCGTGGTCTCGAGGATGTTGGCGATGTCAGCGAAACAACCGTCGATCTCGATACGAATGACGACGGCGAACTCGACTACATGCCCTGGGAAGAAACCATCGACTGCCTCGGCCTGACTGGTGTGGGCGCCAATGAATTGGTGTACTGCACGAACAGCGTCGGACCTGACGGCACCTATGTTGCCGTTGGCGGCTACCGATGCCCCGATGGCACGGGCGACTGGGTCCTCGCCCCCTTCGAATTGGGTTGCCAGGACACGCCGGGTGGCCCAAACCCCTGTGATCCCGCGGATGACACGGATGGCGATGGTGTCCCGGACTGCGCTGACAACTGCATCGACATACCTAACCCGGACCAGGCCGACTGTGATGGTGATGGCGAAGGCGATGCCTGTGACATCGTGAATGACTGCAACAGCAACGGCATCCCGGATGTCTGTGAGGAAGACTGCAACCTCAACGGCGTCCCAGATGACTGTGATGTTGACAATGGCACATCGCTTGACTGCGATGGCAATGGCACACCCGATGAGTGTGATCCTGACTGCAACGGGAACGGTATCCCGGATATCTGCGACATCAAGGATGGCACCTCACAGGATTCCGATGGAAACGGTGTCCCGGATGAGTGCGAAACCCCGGTTCTCGTGATCAATGAGATCCATGCCGACCCCTCGAACGTCGACTTGGATGGGGACGCTAATGGTGATGGCGTCAATAGCTACAGCGATGATGAGTTCGTAGAAATCGTCAATATGACCGGTGCCGATCTCTACCTCGGTGGCGCCACACTCGCCGATGGATTCGGTGTACGCCACACGTTCCCAGCTGAAACACCAAACTTGGGAACCGGCTGCGCGATCGTGGTCTTCGGCGGTGGTGATCCAACCACCTTCTCCGGCGACTTCGGCGGAGCCGTCATCCAGGTCGCCTCTAGTGGCGCCCTCGGACTCAACAACTCTGGCGATGACGTAATCCTTGCTGGCGCCGATGGAGTGGCCCTGGCCTCTGCCAGCTATGGCAGCGAGGGCGGTGACAACCAGTCACTGACCAGGAACCCCGACATCTATGGCGAATCGTTCGCCAAGCACAGCAAGGTCTCCCCCACCGGCGCACTCTTCTCGCCCGGCAAGACGTTCAACGATACGACCTTTGGCGGCAGCGACTGCGGCTCTGGTGGTGGCACCGACACCGATGGTGACGGGTGGCCTGATGAATTCGACAATTGCGAGCTGTACAACCCAGACCAGGCCGACTGCAATAACAACGGTGTTGGCGACATCTGTGATATCGCTGACGGTGTCTCGCAGGACTGCGATGCCAACAGTGTTCCGGACGAATGTGATCCGGACTGCAATGAGAATGGATCACCGGATGCCTGTGACATCGCAGACGGGACATCCGAAGATAACGATGGAAACGGCGTTCCGGATGAGTGCGAATCAGCCAGTTCAGCCTGCTACGACTGGGGCGATGGCGGCACGGTTCTGGGCTCCTATGGTGTCAACGTCACCTTTGAGAACGTAGCCGATCCTCTTGGTGGTGATGGCTACGCTCTCAAGGTCACAGAGGATCCACTCTCTGGAACACCCCAGGCGTTCGTTGGCTGGGTCACCGGACTCACCGATGGCGATGTCGTCAGTGTCGACATGCTGGGTCTCGGTGACGGTGTCACCACCAGCAAGATGCGACTCTGGGGCCATTACACCAGTGTCGGCGGCGACATCGACGCCTTTGCTGGGTCAGCCAGTGGTCCCAGCGACTACAGCACTTCGACCACCGAATGGACCCAGTTGACCCACGACTGGACGTTCGACTCCGACAGTGGTGCCCGGGATGGCCTGGTCATCGAGGCCAGGATCTATTCCTACGCCGGTGCCGATCCCAGCGGCTATGTCACCGATCTGAACGTTCTGGTAACTGCCGTTGGCTCCGATGTGTCGATTCAATTCCCCGGCGACAGCTGTGATCTCACGCCCCCAGTGGACAGTGATGGTGATGGCGTCTCGGATGACTTTGATAACTGTTATCTGCCCAATCCTGAACAGTTAGACTGCAATGACAATGGCATTGGGGACGTCTGTGATCTTGCAGATGGAACCTCCCAGGACTGTGATGGCAACAATGTCCCGGATGAATGTGATCCCGACTGCAACGAGAACGGATCACCAGATGCGTGTGATATTGCTGATGGCTCATCCCAGGATAAAAATGGCAACGGTATTCCTGATGAGTGTGAAACCGGTGGCGGACTGGGCTTCTACGACTGGAGCAACGGTGGCACCGTCATGGGCTTCTCTGGCGATAACGTCACCTTCGAGAACGTGATTGACCCCATCGATGGGGTCTCCAACGCGCTCAAGATCAGCGAGGATCCCCTCTCGGGGACTCCCCAGGGGTATGTTGGCTGGGTCACCGGTCTGACGGACGGTGATACCATCGATGTCAGCATGTTTGGCCTGGGTGATGGCACCACGACCAGCAAGATCAGGCTTTGGGGTCACTACACCCTTGGTGATGACATCAACGCCCATGCCGGTTCGGCCAGTGGACCTGGTAACTACAGTGAATCAGCCACCGAGTGGACCCTCCTGACCCACCAATGGACGTTCGACTCCAATGGCGGGGCCCGTGATGGCCTGGTCATCGAGGCCAGGATCTACTCATATTCGGGTGCTACCCCGGATTGCTGGGCCAAGGATCTTACGGTGGATACCAGCGGTGCCACCGCAGAAATTTCCTTCCCAGCGGCTCCCTGACCGCCCTATAGAGGGCCTGTGAAGCCCTATAAAGCCATTGAAATCAGCCCCTCCTTGTCCACAATTGGTCAGGGGGGGGCTTTCTTAGGGCACTACAGGGAGCTCCTGATGTCGATTTAGGCCCGATTCTGGCCCAGTGGCCCGGTTAGGCCCTCCTAAAGGGAATTCCCTCACTCTGAATAGCCGACAACTCCTTGACAATAGCCCTCTTGGCGGCCAAAGTGGGTATGAGTCCTACCCTTTGGAAGGGGTAGGTGTTTGAGAGGGAAGTTGCGTTTGCAGGCCAGTCGCGTGGCTTAGTACTCGCAATCAGGAGGAGATACTCCTGGGTCCCATATTGTTTTTGATCGGTCATGCCAAACGGCATGCTCGATTGCTTCGTGTGTTGTTTCGTTCGTGTGTGTACTTGTGTGGGGGAAGTGTTGTGAGGCTTCACCCGCGTTCCGGCCGAAGTCGGTTCGCCAAACCCGTGTTCCCGATTGGAGGGGAATAGAAGAAATGAAAACCCTACCGTCTTGTCTTTGTATTTTGGGTCTCGCTACTGGGACCGCATTGGGCGGATCAAGCATCCTGATGGACCAGATTGGTCTAGATGATGGATCAAGTATTGATACGACCAACATCCTTGCGAACCAGTACTTCGAGGCCTCGTTCTCGGCTTATGACGTTGCCATCATCGATGATTTTGACAACTCAAACGGCCTTTCTGGATCATCCATGTCGATGGTTGTTGGTGGTTGGAACGGTTATACCGGCGCCGCCGGCATCTCTGCTCTCCAGGCAAACTCATACCTCACCCAAGATTCTGGAAGTGGTAGCTTGGAAGGTGACGTTGGGTATGAGGATCAAGCTGGAACGCCTGATATCGATCCCAACTTTAACGCTCTGCCTGGCTTCGAACTCATTGGCATGTCATTCTCAGCGCCAATGCCGTATAACACCGGCACTGGTTACTGCAGCATGATTCCCACCAACGAGTTCGGCAGCAACGGTCAGACCGGTTGTGCCATCTCGACGATTGGCAACGGGCAGAGTTGGCAGTGCAACCCGAATGGTGGCTTCGGCTTTGGCACCATTCAAGAGCAGCCCTACAACGCTGCATACCGCATTCTTGGTGGAACAGGCGATCCTTGCGATCTGAACCTGCCTGCCCAGTGCAACGCTGATATCAGCGGCCCCAACGGTGTCCCCGATGGCATCGTCGGCGTCGATGACGTCCTGACCGTCATTGGTACGTTCAACGAGCAAGGCAACGGCGAGAGCCGCCCCCAGGGCGACTGTGCTCCGATGCCTACTGGCAACTGCATCGTCGATGTAGATGACCTTCTGGAATGCATCGGTCAGTTCGGTACTGACTGCCAACCCCGTGGTGCTTGCTGCTACGGCGTCAATGGCTGTGATGAAGATTACACCGAAGGCGAATGCGGCAACGCTGGTGGCGATTGGCTCGGCCAAGGCTCCTCCTGTGCTTCATGCGTCAGTGGTGCTTGCTGTGATGCTGCTGGCGATTGCTCCCAAGCAACTCCCGCAGATTGCGAAGCTGCTGGTAGCAACTACCAGGGCGACAGCACATCATGTAACGACGTCACGTGCGTTCCCGCACCTGATAACAACGATTGCGCTGGCGCGTTCGAAATCTTTGCTGGTGATACTGGCATCGATAACACCTATGCAACCACAACTGGTCCAGGACTTGTTGACGATTGCACAGGGCAGGGCACACCTCAGGTCTTCAACGATCTGTGGTACTCCTACAACGCAACCTGTACCGGCACTCTGACCCTCAGCACTTGCAACCAGGCTGACTTTGACACCATCATCGCTGTCTATTCCGATTGTCCGGATGACGGTGGCACGCAGGTGGCCTGCAATGATGATGGCGACGGCTGCACTGGCTTCACGTCAGAACTCGGTATGGACGTGACCGCTGGCGTGAACTACAAGATTCGTGTTGGTTCATGGGGCGACGGTGCCATCGGCACTGGCGTGCTCTCTGTTTCATGCGATATCCCTGTAGAAGGTGCCTGCTGCGTCGGCGAGGATTGCCTCCCGCTGCTGCCTCAGGATTGTGCCGACTTCGGCGGTGTGTACAACGATGGTGACTGCGCTACTGTTGAGTGCGGCACTTCCAATGACACCTGCGAAGACGCTATCGCAGTTGATTGCCCGAGCGCCACTAACTTCGACACATCGACCGCTTCTGACAGCGGATTCGGTGAGCCGGATGACACACAGTGCTCAGGTACTTACCTCGACTGGACTGGCAGCCCTGATGTGTGGTTCTCCCACACCGTCGTTGGTGATGGAACAATGGATATCAGCCTCTGTGATGCCAGTTCCTATGACACCTCTTTGGTGCTCTACCAGGGCGATGATTGTGGCAGCCTTGTTCAGGTCGCTTGTAACGGTGACGCTTCTGTCGAAACCGGATGCCAGAGCTACTACTCAGGCATCTACGGCCACCCCGTGGTCGATGGTCAGACCTACTACATCCGCATCGGTGGATGGCAAGCTGCAACTGGTCCGGGCACTATGACCCTGACCTGCGTCGGTGCGAATGCAACTGGCGCTTGCTGCCTCTTAGATGAGAGCTGCATTGATGGTCAGACTGCTAGCGAATGCAATGCACTCGCTGGTTTCTGGTACGTCGACCAGGCTTGTGCAGATGTCACCTGCCCAGAGGTGATCAATTGCGAAACTGGCAATGGTGCCAATCCAACCACTGTTGATGGCGCATGGACTGCCGGTACCTCAGACATAGGTGCTGGTTATGCACGTGCTGCTGAAGTCTTGGCACCCTCAATCAGTGAGGTCACTGTCTACGGCTTATCCCTTGTCTATAACGCTGGGTGGAGTGCTTGCGCAACACCTGAGACTATGATCATGGGCGTTGGCCCGTGCGCAGTCTCACCGCCTAATGGCACCTTTAGTGGTTACTCAACCATCTCTAATTACGTGCCAACGACCATTGTGTATGCAGGCGTCTATTCCCTGCATGGATGGACGTGGTCCGGACTCGATACCCTCGGCGATACTATTAATTCGCTGCAGGTCGAATCCGCATCGAATGGCGCTGGTGAATGCTGGTTCCTGTGGATGTCCTCAGATTCTGGCACGTCGTACATCGACGACGGCACCGGCTGGGTTGCTGACACCTTCGGTGTCAACTACTGCATCGTTGAATGATGTAGTATCCAGCGGATGAGATCGTCCTTGGACGATCAACTCCAAACGCACCTTATGCATCCCCCTGGTCTTCGGACCGGGGGGATGTTCTTTTCGGAACTGTTAACAGTTTCTTCCTACAGCCACCTGGTACTCCAGACTCCGAGGGCTTGGTGCAACCCCCATCTGGTGACTCCGATGAGGAATACATCGAACTGATCAATAACGAAGCCATCATGATCGACATCTCCGGATGGCGACTGGAAGGCGATGTGACTTTCACCTTTGCGTCCTGATCGGTGCTTCCGGCCAGTGGGCATGCCTACGTCTCACCCAATACGCTGACATTCCGATCACGTAGAGAGTCCCCCAAGGGCGGCGAAGGCCACCTTGTACTGGGCCCCTACAACGGCCATATCGCTGGTAGCCCGTGCCAAGCAATGCAACTGATAAGTATTGACGAGACCACCATCGACAGTTGGTGCACGGGCCCCCTGGGAGACGCCAATGGGGACGGTGTTGTGGATATCAACGATATCCATTTGATCTTCTCAGTTTGGGGATGCCAGGGCGACTATGCAGGCGATGTCAATGGGGATGACCAGGTCTATGCCAACGACATCCTGACAGCGAACACTGGAACTGACGTTCGCTCATCGGCCGGGTGTGCCCTGGCCTCGTTGGACAACATGGGCCTGGTCGATCAGGAGAGATCCCACGGGAAACGTCTCAACTGATCCATCGGGCCAGGTCACGCTCAACGAATCAACGGCTTTGAGCTCGCCCAGGCCAAACGTCACGGGCAATTCCACCTGCGAAAGATAGGATCGCGTGGGCATGACCTGACGGCGCTGGATGATGCCGCCTGCGCTCAAGTCGATCCAAGCACCGATCGCGTCGCGATTGATGCTGGTGGGATCGTCCAAGCGAATTCGCAGCCAGTGATGACCCAGGGTCTGCTCATTGCGGAGCAAGAGTGGCCGGTCTCCTGCCTGTGTCACCAGGACATCGAGATCGCCGTCGGCATCGATGTCCGCATACGCAGCCCCTCGGCCGACGATTGGGACCACAAGATCACCCGCTGTCTCCGAGGGAACAATCTCGAAGCATGCTGGCTGATCCGGACCCGCGTTCCAGAACAACTGAGCGGGCTGGCGGTACTGCTGGCTGGATTGAATCTCGTTGATCTCCTCCTCGAGATGACCGTTGGTCTGGAAGAGGTCAAGTCGCCCATCAAGGTCGTAATCAAAGAAGAAGAGCCCAAAGGAGAGCAGCGGTCGAGTGGGCGAACCAATACCTTCAAGGATCGCTTCGTCTGAGAAAAGATCCCCTTCACCCACGTAAAAGCTGGTCATCTCATTGGCAAAGTTGCCAATACCGATTCCGATGGAATCATCGTTTCGATAGTAGGCTGCATCGATACCCATGGCCCCGGTTGCCTGCCCCCGATCGTCATAGGCAACACCGACGAGCGTTCCGATCTCTTCGAAGGTGCCATCTCCCCGGTTGCGATAAAGAAAGTTCTGCGTGGTGTCGTTCGCGACAACCAAATCCATCCAGCCATCTTCATCGAGATCGATTGGAACGACCGCCAGGGATTTACCAACAGGAACGCCTGTTGCCAAATTGACGACATGCATCCCGGAGGCCTCTGAAACATCCTCGAAGGTCCCATCCCCACGGTTACGATAGAGCCGAGGCTGGCTGCCTTCGTACTGCTTGGGAGGGCCATAGGCCCGGTCGGTGCCATTGAGCGTGAAGTTGAGTGCCAGATCCTTGTCTCGCGACCAACTCACGTAGTTCGGAACGAAGAGATCGAGGTCGCCATCCCGGTCATAGTCGAGCATGGCGGGACTGCTCCCCCACTCGCCCGCTGCACCAGCCACGCCAGCCGAATCAGTGATATCCACGAAACCATCCAGCGTGTTTCGGTAGAGACGATTGGGACCAACCGCTGCGATAAAGACATCTCGCCGCCCGTCACCATCGATGTCTCCAACCGCCACACCAGTACCGTAGAACGTGTCCACGAATCCAGAATCTGCTGAGACGTCCTCAAAGGACCCGGTTCCATCATTTCGGTACAGGGCCGGCGGACTAGGCTCACCAGCTAAGCTCGAATGATCCCAGCGAGCCGCATTGACCAACAACAAGTCCTGGTCTTCATCCCCATCAAAGTCGAAGAAGGCCACGCCCGAGCCCATGGTTTCGGGGAGCAACTTGTCTCCCTCTGCTCCGGACTGGTGTCTGAATTCAATCCCGGCACCAGATGTGACATCAGTGAAAGGAACATCGGGCAGAACCGCCAGGTTGGGAACCAATGCCTCCGGCGCCGCCACCTCTTTCTGGATCACCACTTCCTCAGTGGAGTCTCCTAGTGACAAAACCAGCCAGACAAGCAGTCCAAGGCAAACCAGAACGACGATTACCACCAAGGACCAACGAAAAGCAACCCCGATGATCTCGTCGTCCTGGACGGCTTCTTCCAGATGAGACTCATCCTGCGATGAACCCGGCGTCCGTGGAGTCAGGTCATCGCGATTGGTCATGATTGATCGTCTTTCGCATCACCGGATCCGTTCAGGACCTGGGGCTCCCCCGTTGAGTCCGAAGGCCGCACTGCTTCATCGCTCGACGGCGATAGATCGTAGATCACCACGGCCTCTGAGGCCCGGTTGGCCGCCGGGTATTTCCGTCGCGCCTCAGAGATCGCACGATCACGGGCGTTGTCATCAACTTTGTACTTGCCATGTTGGGAGGCATAGCTG
>JAYZAT010000149.1:0-11734 GCA_036339555.1 Planctomycetota bacterium | reverse complement strand
CTTCCGCTGCCGCCATAGTTGGCCAAGACCTGAAGGATGTCATCCACATTGACGACTCCGTCGTCATTCGTGTCGCCCAAGCAGTCCTTCTCTGGATCACAGGCATCGCTATCGTCGCAGGTAGAACCAGCACCGCCCCATGTTCCACCAAAGGCATCGCACGTCACCTCGCTCAACTCGAAACAATCATCTGCATCCGTACAGCACCATCCCTGCGGCTCGGGGCACTCCACCAGGTCACACGTGGTCGCATCCCCCTGGAAGGTGCCATCAAACGCAACGCACGATTCGGGTGTTGAACCTGAGACACAGGATCCATCGATCAGGCAGCATGCCCCCACGGGAAAACAGATGACATCGGCACAGGCCTGGCCAATCCACCACGTTCCGGCAAAGGCATCGCACAGTGCTTGGGAGGCATCCACGCACTGCTCGGTCGAAGGTACACAGCAGGCACCGACTGGGTCGGGACAGCCATCGTCTGAACATGCCGTGCCATCACCTTGGTACGCACCATCGACAATACCACATTCGATGGCCGTCAAGTCTTCACAGGTTCCGTCTGAGTTGCAGCACGCGCCAACGGACGCTGCGCAATCGAACGGTGTCAAGGTCGCCCGAATCACCCAATCACCACTCGGCCGACACAAGGATGGCAATTGCTGGAAATTTCGCCACCCCGTACCACAGACGCAGAAGGCCCCATCAACCATGTCGATCCAGTTGCCTGCCGGCACCTGAAGCCCACTGGTGTCTGTCGTGGGAAACGCATTCAAGTTTTCATGAGGTGGTTCTAAACAGGGAGTGCCTGGGGCATGGTGCGCATCAATCCGGAATGCAATGGTCACCGTGCTCGTCCCATCATCAGGGATGTAGATCTGCTTGGGATCTCCGGGATCGATGCCAAAGGCAATGATGGTGCCGTTGGTACCTGGTGGCATCACCAAGTGCGGCAGGAGCACATCATCCGAGGAGTAATGCGCGACCAAGGCTCCGGTATCAGGTGTGCCCGAATAGACCTTGACGGACCATTCGGTAGTTGTCTGAACGGTCGCATTGAAGGTCGCGAAGAGTATTTCCGCCAGATCCAGTTTCGCAGGAAAGGCTTGGGGTGGAAGTGCGAAGGAGATGGCGGCACTTTCACCTTGTTCTAAGCCGGCCTGGATAACGTATTGCCCGGGACCGAAATCAGAGTCGGTCAACGCATAGGTCTCCGGTGGGCAGCCGCCTCGGTCGAGGGGCCGTCGAGTGGTAACCGTTGCTGCCGGATTCGATGGTCCATACGTGATCGAGAGGACATCGATGGAGTCAAGACGTGCCTCGATGGGATGCAGGCGGGATTCCCCGGCCAAAGCCAGGGTGGCTGTCATGGCCATGAGGACCGTGAACATCAGATGGAGCCTGCGGCTATCGAGGATCATGGGCGACACCTTTCTCTCATGAGATCTCCAGGGGAGGCCCCACCCAATTCATTGTGAGCCTTCAGGGGGCTATGTCAATCAGCAAGTGCCACAGAGTCAATTGCTAACTCATGAGGAGCCCTGCGGGGGGCATCCTTCAGGAAAAAGACGATGAATGCGCCCACTAAGAGACAGCAAGGCAAGATCAGAAATGTGATCCGAAAATCGCTGGGTTCGAGGCGATGGGTGTCATTCCCGGGGCCTGCTGAGACATCAAGGAGAAATCCGACAAGCCATTGCCCGAGTCCCGCACAGATCATCTGCAGGAAGTTGACGAATGTCATCGCTGTTCCGCGGCTGTGGTTGGGATTATGTTCCATGGCAAGCGGAAAGGCCACGACAATGGTTCCTGCGGAACCTCCCAGCAAGAACAGAAGAACATACACCGCCCAGGGATAGCCTGATGGCAACAAGAGCAAGCCCCCCGAACACAGCAAAGCCACCACTGTTCCGATCTTGAGATAGATCGCCCGGTAGCAACGGACATCGGAGAGCCAGCCAATGAATGGCCCAACCACACCAAGACCGACGAACATCATCGAGACCGCTGGTCCAGAATCGGTGGCGGAGAATCCCATCACCACTTCCAGGTAGCGAACACCCCAAAGCGCTGCAAAGGTCCCGATCGGCAGGTAGATCAGTGCGGTCACGATGGCAAGCAGCCACGTCTGTCGACTTTTGAGTACACACTTAAATCCCGACAGCATGCCGGCACCATGTGTTTCCTTGGCATGGGAAACTTGCGTGAGGTACCAAGAGGGACTCTTTGGAACCAAGATCCACATCAGGACCGCGACGACCACTGCAGAGACCGCGAAGATATCGAAGGCCTGCCTCCAGGTGACCAACTCCAGTAAGAGCGCCAACAAGGCTTCCGCCGAGACGGCACCAAGCATACCCAAGGCTGCCGTGACACCAGAGAGCAATGCAATCCGTCTGCCCGGGAACCAGATCGCCGCAACGTATACGGTTCCAACATAGGCAAACGCAGAACCAAACCCCATCAGAAATCGAGCACCACCCAGTCCTGCGAGTCCACCGGATACCGCGAAGAGCAAGCAGCCCGCTGCGCAAATCATCGCTGCAATGGACATCGGGCCACGTCCGCCCAGTCGATCTAACAAGATGCCTACCACCAATTGCATCGGCGCGTAGGCGTAGTAATAGAGACTCATTTGGAAGCCAAGCATGCCAGGACTGGTATGGAACTGGTCCTGAAGAGGTCCCTCGATGACACCGGGGGTCACCCGGATCATGAATTCATAGAGGAAAAAGATGGCGGGCATCGACCACGCTATCCAGGCTTTCAATCGACCGGCCGGGTAGGTGTTGTGCAGATCGATGGAAGCAGGAGCAGGAGCCGTCATGGTGATCTGAAGAGTGTAGCGATGGGTTGATAAACCTGTACGAAGGTTACCATGCTTGAACCATGCGACTTGCCATTGCCACATGTAACACGCTTCCTGAATGGGAAGTCGATGATGCCCCCCTGCATCGTGCACTTGAGGCACGAGGGGTTGACATCTCACATGAGATCTGGACGGATCCAACCGTGGACTGGGCGTCGTATACCGCATGCCTCATTCGAACGACCTGGGATTACTATGATCGGCTGGAGCAATTCCTGGAATGGGCCCAGCGGGTGAGTGTGCAAACCCAGCTTTTCAATCCAATGCAAACCGTTCGCTGGAACACATGCAAGTCCTATCTCCAAGATCTTGAAGCTGCAGGCCTCCCGGTCATTCCCACGGAATGGTTTGAACCGGGCGACCGGCCTGAGTTAAAAGCAGTGATGTCGAATCGTGGCTGGACGCGGGGTTTCATCAAACCCCAGGTGGGCGCAACCGCCTCTGGCACCATGCGATTTGAAACCGATGCCCACAATCTCCAGATTGCACAAGATCATCTTGACACTTTGCTTGAATGCCAAGCCGCCCTCGTTCAACCATACCTCGAACAGGTCGAAACCCTTGGAGAATGGTCGGCCATCTTCATTGATGGCGTCTGGTCACATGCTGTTCGCAAGATTCCTGTGCCTGGTGATTACCGAGTCCAGGATGACTTTGGCGCGAGCGATGAACCCTATGAACCCGCGCCATCAGAACGAGCGCTCGCCATGGAGGTCATGCATGCCAGACAAGATCATTCCAACTGGACGGGTGAACCCCGTGGCCAATCACTGCTCTATGGGCGAGTCGACATGCTGTACAGCGGCGAGACCCCTTTGATCAACGAGGTGGAACTCGTAGAACCATCCCTGTTTTTTCGCCATGAACCGGATGCCGCGCTCCGCTTGACGGAAGCGATCCTACAGAGATGCTGAATTCAACAGGCCGGTAGCGTTCCGGGCTCTCACTTGCTTAAGACTTGGCCTGATCCATCATCTCCAGCAAGAGACCGTCGCGCAAGCCCACATCGAGCATCGCCACCCACTCCATCTCGAAGACGGTCATCAATTCTGCAACGATGCACGCACCTGCCACAATGATCTCGGAACGGCGTGCGCGTAAACCGGTCTTTTCCTTACGCTCGTCAAGTTCCATTTTTCGCAACCAGGTCACCATGTCCTCGATGGTGCTTCGGGACATCGTGTGATTTTCACGAAGGATGGCAGGTGGTTTTCCACTCCGTGGAACGGGCAAGGGGCCGATGTCGAGAAGCGCCAGGGCAGTGCAGGTTCCACCAGAGCCAACAGCGATCTGAGCTTCACCAACTTCAACATTGGCCTGGTTGATGACCTCCCGGACATGGCCCCGTATGGTGGCAGCAACTTTGCTACTTATGCGACCGGTCGCTTCAAATCGTTCGGCTAAACGGAGCGCTCCCACGGGAAACGACCAGGAGTCCCGAACGCGGTTGTCTTCCGCCACGATGATCTCCGTGCTACCACCACCCGTATCAAAGACGATACTGGCACGATCATCCACGATGTGATGGGAAGAGACCGCTTGGAATGCAAGGTCTGCTTCACGTTCCCCTGAAATAATCTCCAGTTCAATATCTGCGAGCGCCTGGACCCGTTGCTGAAGGAAGTCGCGGTTAGGGGCTTCTCGTGCTGCACTGGTAGCCACGGCTCGAATGACCGTGGCATCCTGTGCCCGCGCTTCGTGAGCCATCAGGGCAATGGCTTCGGCCGTACGTTCAACGGCATCCTCATGCAGTTTGCCAGTCTTCTCGACATGCTGACCTAACTGCGACACAATCCGTGCCGTCTCGATGACCGCAGGCCGACGACCCATCCCCCGAACCGCAATGGAAAGCTTGACGCTATTGCTGCCAACATCGATGGCGGCGAATCGCTCTGCCTTGCGAATCCCTGCAGGCTGCGTCATGGTCACGACTATACCGCGAGTCGCTGCCAAGAGCAGCCCGTATCAAGCTCGGTTCAGCAAAGACATTCAGGTTCCAGGAAGTTGGATGACCTCAGGCTCCATCACGTGATGACCACTTGCATCACTGGCAACGAGTCGGAAGCCCGGCCGTAACGCCCCGGCACCCCAGTGACCATCCGGCCGCAAGGCAATGATGGCAACTTGGTGCGAGGCCTCAAGGTCAGATCGAGCGGCAATCCGCTCCAGTACTTCCGTGACAGCATCCCGGGGCATCGAACCCCCTCTCATCTGTTCCACCGCCAGGAAACTCCCACAGACAGCCATGACCAACTCGCCCGTGCCGGTCGCCACCGCCGCCCCACCATCAGGATCGACGTACAACCCGTGACCGATGATCGGGGAATCGCCGACTCGGCCTGGAACCTTCCAGGGCATGCCGCTGGTCGAACAGGCACCCGCCAGGAGGCCGTTCTCATCCAGGGCCAATACGCCAATCGTGTCATGGTTGTTGCGCCAACGTTCCTCGTCATCAAGGGCGGCGAACAAGGTCCCCGTGGAATCCACGTCGACAGGCCGCACGCCCTTGTCCCGAGACTGATCAGCGGGCTGTCGTTCTTTCTTCCACTTCAGCCATGCCTCGCGGGCCTTCGGTGCAAGCAGGCTCTCCTCGGGCTGGCCATGGGCATCCGCAAAGGCGTCCGCACCCTCCCCAGCCAACATGACATGAGGCGTATGCTCCATAACCAAGCGTGAAAGTGTCACGGGATGACGATGTCGGCGTATGGCACAGACGCTGCCACAACGCTCCGGGGACAACATGATGCAGCCATCCAGCGACATCTCGCCCTCACGATCAGGTAGCCCGCCGTAACCGACCGAGTCGATATCCGGATCATCCTCACAGAACACACTCACGGCCTCGACCGCATCCAAGGCCGATCCCCCACTCGACAACCCGGGCCAGGCCACGGCATTGGCTCGTTGGCCGAAGGACCAGGTAGAAAGCAAGAAGGGGCCCCTGGCAATGGGTTCTCGCCGTTTGAGTGCTTCATCTGAGGTGGTCATGGACGGATCTTCCTCTCACAGATGCTATCCTCCACGGTCCGGGGGGTGTAGCCTCGGATGCCAGATACAGGCGGTTCGAGGTCTACCCAGGCCCCGGACCACCTCTTGGAAGAGTACGGATCCCGACTGGACGGTTGCCTGATTGCAATCGACCCTCAGCGGACCCTATTGAGGACTTCGCCATGGACTACATGACCCAGGCCGACAAAGACAAGCTCGAAGAAGAACTCGCGACACGCCATCGTCAACGCAAGGTGTTGTCCGATCGAATCGGTCGAGCCCGAGAACTCGGAGACCTGAAGGAAAACGCCGAATACCATGCCGCCCGCGAGGACCAGGGCATGAACGAGGCTCGGATCAGGCAACTCGAAGAGCGACTCTCCACGGCCATCGTGACAGATGACACTGACCTTCCCGAGAACATGGTCTTCATCGGAGCCACCGTGAAATTGAAGGATGTGAAAAGCGGCGAGGAACAGGTCTATCGACTCGTTGGTGACATGAGTGGAGACTTCGATCCAGAGTGCATTGAAGTAACTCCCACCTCGGCCCTGGGAACAGCCCTCATGAAAGCTCGCGTCGGTGAAACGGTCCGAGCTGATCTGCCCCGTGGCGAAAAACGATTCGAGATCGTGGAGCTGCTGTGAGCAAACCTTGGCTGGTCTACCTGGGTGGAGAGATCCACAGCGACTGGCGTGAACAAATCCGCAAAGGTGCCGCCGCTGCAAATCTACCGGTGGACTTCGTGGCCCCCGTCACAGATCACGATGCCAGTGATCGCTGCGGCGTGGCCATCCTGGGTGATGAAGAGTCGACCTTCTGGACGGATCATCAGGGGGCGTCCGTAAATGCGATCCGGACCCGTCATTTCATTCAAAAGGCAGACGTGGTTGTCATCCGCTTCGGTGAGAAGTACCGCCAGTGGAACGCAGCCTTCGATGCTGGCCAGGCGGCGGCCCTGGGCAAGTCACTGATTATCTTGCACCCGGAAGAACACGATCACGCGCTGAAGGAAGTCGATGCCGCCGCGAATGCCGTGGCACGAACACCCGAACAGGTCGTCGCCCTCCTGCGATACGCCATCGAGGGATCACTCGGCTGAAGCGCGGTTCTTGCGAGCCGATAGAAAGCTGGCCAGGCAGAAGCCAAAGTAGATCAGGCACAGCAGGGCCAGGATCCCCTGGTCCCAGACCTTAAACCAACTAACTTCCTCGGCACCAAGGCTCTTGATGAACATCATCACGCCACCAATGATTCCGAGCAGAGCTACCAGGATCGATACGTGCATCAGGTGCTTACGAATCGAAGGGAGTCCTGCTGACAACAAGCCCAAGCCCAGCAAAGCAATGCCGAAGAAGCCTGGAATGGCCGCCGTGAAGCGAGCCGACTCAAAGCCGGCCGCTAACCAGAAGCCCAAACCCTGCAGGATCAGTAGGACGCCGAAGACAATCGCGACCAGCACCATGTTTGGCTTGTTCATGTCGGGATCGTAGCAGGCGAGGCCCGAGGCGGCTCAGAAACCGAAGTTAGCCAGCACGATCAGAATATCCTCGACGTTGACGATGGAGTCACCGTTGACATCCCCAGGGCAGTCATCAACGCAGTTCCAGTCGGCGATCACGGCCAGGACATCCACCACGTCGACATCGCCGTCGCCATCGACATCGCCTTCAACCCCATCACCCTCGACGATGATGATGCCACTGAGGTCTCCCCCGGTATTGCCATCGCCATCTCGGGCCAGCACCCGCAAACGGCCTTGGCTGGTCGGTGTGTCGGGAATGCACACGGTCGTTGATCCCGCTGGTGAAAGGTCCGCCTGGAGGGTGATCCAGGAAGCCCCATCATTGGTGGAGTATTCGATATCAACCGAAACCACGTCGAACTCATCGTCATCGCTGATCCAGGAAATCATCGGGCAGTCATTGGGGTCAACAATGCCTTCGACGGGCGTCTGCAGGCAGGTGGTCGGATAGATGCCATCGACATGAGCTGGCATGTGCATGCAGATGCAGTGCATCACGCCCGCTGAATAGGCCAGGGAATCGCAGGTGATCTGTACGACCTCGCGCCCGGGCATAGCAGCCTGGACAGCAGCGACAGCTTGGTTGTCATAACTATCGGCGATGTCATCGTAGCGAGGCAACAGGATCAGATCGTTGCAGACCACCATGTTGGTGTAGGTGTAATGCGTCCCGAACTGCGAGAACGCCGGAACTCGGAAGACATCCCAGCCCAGAGATTCGTAATAGGCAGTCGCCCCATCGCAAATCTGGTCCTGTGTACTCCCTGACTGGGTGGGCCAATCGCTGATGATGATGGATTCATCACCACAGATGAGCATCCACATGTCGATGTGCTGGGTGTAGTCGACCGAAGTCGGGAACGCATCATGGATGTAGGTTTCCACGTTCTGGTAGTCGCGCCAGTACTGAACGATCTGTGATTCCGACAAGCCAGGATTTTCATTGACGATCAACTCGGTGGCGGCGCTGCGCCCAATACCGTTGAGGTGGTAGTTGCCACCTCCGTGAACCAGAGGAATCTCGTAGACCTGGTGACCGTGCTGGGGACCGAAGTACGAGCTGTAGGCATTGTCGTTGGGACGTGGCCGGTTGTAGGTGTGATCGATAATGATTCGGCAATCACCTTCGTACGCGTAGCGTGGACCGTAGTCCCGAATCCAGACGGTATTGGTCGATCGAACCACGGTGACGATCTGCTCAGGATCTGCCCCTGCGGAGATACAGGTATTCCGCGCGTTGTTGGCCTCGTTATTGGAATCGCAGGCGATGAACACCTTGGCCTCGCCAGTGGTCGTAATAGCAGCTGCCATCTGGGACACGATCGAGGAATAGCCTTCCCAGGCCAGCAGGATGCCGGCCATGTCCTCGTACTCAGACGCGGCTCGAAGAGGTCCCAGCGGAGGTGCCGTCGCACCGCGCGGAGGCATGATGGGCTGTCCATCCAGGTACTCCAGTTCCGTCTGGGTCATGGACTTGGGGATCCGAGCGCCCTCGGGGAAGACCAGTTGGCCATCTCGAAGCAGTGGTTCATCCGGAACCGGCGGACCCTGGAACTGGTCAGCGGCACTGATCGCGATGGCAAGGGCCATGAAGGGCAGAACTGGCATGTGGAATCCTCTCTCTTCCGTTCCATTGGACACCCGAAAAGGGCTCCAGGCAACCCGTCAGTTGGGTATCCATAGTGGTTATTCTGACAACATGGCCTCAGGGTTCCCCTGAGATGGCTACAGGGCCCCATGAAGAGTCCAAACCCTCTTTCAACCCAGTCTGCCGGAGGTACCGCCAGTCGGTATCGCTACCTCGTAGCGGGCTTCTGTTTCTTGCTGGGGCTGGTCAATTACCTGGACCGGGTGATCATTTCGTTCGCGATCAAGCCGATCGAATCAGATTTTGGAATTCAGGATGCCTCCTTTGGCCTGCTCATGTCAGCCTTTGCCATCGGCACCTTGAGCGTCAATGTTATTTCCGGTTTCCTGCTGGATCGCATTGGCGTGAAGGTGGTCTGGAGCATTGGCCTCTTTGCCTGGTCCATCGTCATGGCCCTCCAGGGATTTGTCGAAGTCTTCTGGATGTTCATGGCACTCCGGGTACTCCTGGGTGTTGGAGAAGGCGTGAACTTCCCCGCTATGAATCGAGCCCTAGTCGACTGGATGAAACCCAGTGAGTTAGGCCGTTCTGTTTCGGTCTCGCTGATCGGTGTTCCACTGGCCTTGTTACTCGGGGGCCTCATTCTCGCACCATTGATTCTCAGCATTGGCTGGCGTTGGTCATTCATCAGCCTGGGCATCCTGGGCGGATTGCTGGGAATCGTGTTCCTCATTTTCTATCACCAGCCTCCCAAGATTGAACCCAAGGTTGAAGTGACCACCGAACCGAAAATGCCTGTCCGACAGGTGGTACTGAACCCAACGCTCCTGGCCACAGGCTGGTCCTTCTTTGCCTTTGGTTGGGTGCTCTTCTTCGGACTCTCTTGGTTACCTGGTTATCTCGAGCAAACCTGGAATATGAAGCTCCAATCGGTTGGTTTCTCCAGCACCTTGCCGTGGGCCATCTCCATTGTGCTGATGCCGATCGCTGGCTGGCTGTCTGACAAGATCATGGCGAAAACCAGCCGCACTCGTACCGCCCGCGTGCACCTGATCTGGATCTGCCAACTGCTTGCAGTCCTGTTCTTCATTCCGGTGATTCTGGTGAACTCCGTCATCTGGGCCGTGCTCTTCGTTTCCATTGCGATCGGCTTCTCGATGGCTCCCAACAGTCCCTACTACTCGATCTGCGCAGACCTCTTCAAGCAGCGAGCGGGGTTGGCCACGGGCGTGCTCGTCACCTTCTTCTCCATTTCAGGAATTGCCTGCCCGTGGATCACGGGCTGGTTGGCCCAGGCGGGCGGCGGATTCACGTTGGCCTTTAGCGCCATGTGCGTCGTAGTCGGCTCCGGCGTGCTGGGCATGCTGCTCTTTGCATCGGGACGCGTACATCAGCCAAATCATCCTGCACCAAACACCAATCCCGGTGATACTGCCACCTCGGGAACTTGACCATGACCGATCAACCGGACATCCAGTCACTGCGCGAACGCATCGACGCCATCGACGATCGTCTGATCGAGCTGCTCAACGAACGCGCTCAGGTCGTGGTCTCGGTGGGCGAAACCAAACGCGGAAGCGATGCTCCCATCTACGCACCCCACCGTGAACGACAGGTGCTGAATCGCGTCATGGAAGCCAACGCCGGACCATTGCCCGATCGGGCCATCGAGGCGATCTGGCGTGAACTGATGTCCGGCAGTTTCCGGTTGGAGCATGGTGTCACGATTGGCTATCTCGGGCCGCCCGGATCGTTCAGTCACGTAGCCGCTGTCAGGCACTTCGGATCTTCGGTGGAGTTCCACGAGTTCGAGGATATTGCTGCGGTCTTCCGTGATGTCCTGGCCGGCAATTGCACCTATGGATTGGTCCCCTACGAGAATTCGACAGGTGGTAGCGTGACGGACACGCTCGACGCATTCGCCGAGTACGACGTGACGGTCTATGCAGAAGCGCTTATCGCCGTCTCCCATTGCCTACTGGCCAATGTCCCCATGGAACGTATCCGTCGCGTCGCCAGCAAGCCCCAGGTCTTCGCACAATGCCGCCGGTGGCTTGAGAACAACTTGCCGCGTGCTGAACGTATCTCGGTCGCTTCATCGTCCGCAGCGGTCCTCGACGCTGCCGTCAGTGATGACATGGCTGCCATTGGCTCGCAACTGGCGGGAAAACTCCACGGCGTGAACGTGGTCAGTACTGGCATCGAAGACAATCCAGAAAACATCACACGCTTCCTGGTGATTGCCAAGCAAGCCGCACGTCCCTCGGGACGAGATCGCACCAGCATCATGTTCACCACATCGCATGAACCCGGTGCCCTTGTGGATGTTCTTGCAGTTCTGAGAGATGCCGGGATCAATCTCAGCCATATTGATAAACGCCCGAGCGGACGAGAGAACTGGACCTATTCCTTCTTCATCGATGCCGATGCGCACCAGGAAGATCCTGTGATGGTCGAAGCCCTCGAAAAAGCTCGGAAGCTCTGTACCGCCTTCACGGTGCTCGGGTCCTATCCCAGGGCTGAACAGGTCCTCTGAGGACCCGCCAACGCAGTTGGCAGGCTTGCCAGGACCGCTTGCTTGTATGCTGGTGACATGGCCGATGCCAGTCGCACTACGACAGCCCTCCTCAATAATCTCCACGAAGCCGACAACGAGGCTGCATGGCGGGAGTTTGATGAACGCTACCGCCCCATCTTGATCGGCTTCTCACGTCGGCTGGGGCTCTCTGATGCGGATGCCGTAGATGTCGCACAGGAAACCATG
>JAYZAT010000148.1:0-5868 GCA_036339555.1 Planctomycetota bacterium | reverse complement strand
CACCTCGCGAAAGACTTCCAAGAGCCTGCGAAGGCAGGGGCACGACGAATTGGTAGACATGCCCCTGCTCGAGCACGCCCTTGGGATCATGGAGTGTCATCGTGATTCGCAGCGCCGTGGGCCAGGGAGTGAAGCTCGGATCCGGCATTCGTCGCATGTTGCCACCGGAAAAACTCTGCAACACTGGCAGGTCCGCGCGTTCCTGGTTGAACCCGAATGTTGCCCAGTACTCACTGTAGGGAGTCCCCCCTCCAAATACAGGCTCCTCTCGATCGATTGCGTAGTCGGTGACCGCAAAGGGTGCTGCAGTCACATCCATGACAGCGTCCCAGTCAGGCTTCAGATTCTGCAGGCCATGGAACGCCGGATCGAGGGGTTCCACTGGAGGGTAGTTCACTACGAACTCCTCGTAGGACATGACCCCACGCTCGATGTCACGCAGCCCGAACCAACGCTGGCCATGCCATGCATTGAAGGCCCATGGCGGGTCATTTGTCTGGCCATTCCCCGGAGCTATCAATGGATCGCCCGACTCGAAGTGCACTCCGGGCCAGTAATCCCAACTACGATTCATTGGGCTTGGCACGGTCGCCTCCCCTGCACCCTCGACCCACGTCCATTCGACCATGAACGAGGAACAGGCCGAACCGAGCATGTTGTAGGCAAGCATCTGGTCAGGCTTCTCGTTGCTTGGAGGAGTGCGTTCCACCCGCGGCCAGGTCACGACATCCTTCATGAAGAATCGCTGGCTCAGGTAGGTCATGGGAGGATTGATCGGGGGGTAGATGTTGCTGTTGTTGAAGAAGCCCGGGCCATACGACTCCTTGATTTGGCGTTCTTCGATGCGGTAATCAAAGGCGACACTCTCTTCGATCACGTCATTTTCATGAAAACAACGCCTGCATGCATTCAATGCATCATTCCCGGCCGAGCTCCGACTGACTTGAAGCAGTTCCCGCACTTCATCAATAGGTATTGCGGCCATATCGACACGGCCATAGGCCAGCACCACCGGGTCATGATTTGCTCCTCCAATGTCATTGCTGCCCGACAGTCGCGGGTCATGGGGGAAGATCGACTTGGCCGAGGGAACATTATTCAGGTACTGCCGCTTGGACTTGTTCCCGTTGTGTTGCCCATCGTCATCACCCAGGAGCACCTGCTGCCTGGCGAGAATCCACTGCCTGGCATCAGGCTGAGTGGCATTCACAAACAGCGAATGGAGGTTGTCACCCACTGAGGGCTGGGATTGCTGGAATATGTAGTCCGTGGAGCTCGAGTAGTCCGTACGCGTGGTTTCAAGCCACTGGTCCTCATCCAGTGCAGGATTGTCAAATCTCCAGGGCTTCAACTCGTTTGGTGAAAGCCGGTGCGTCTTGCCCTGGTCACCTGGGTCATTCGTGTCATAGGGGTCATGCCCCCAGCCAATGGAAATACCATTAGACGGATCGGGCGGGATGAATGGGCCCAGCTCCGGCAACTGGATCCCATGGCCGTAATAGACCATTGAATGCACAGACTGGGCATTGGGGTAGGCCGGGAGATTTCCAACACTTGCAAAGTCGTTCCACCCCTGCGCAGCCTCTGCTGTCTCCTTGAAGAAGACGAGCTGGTCACAACGCAGCGTCGCATCGACTGCAAGAGTCGGGTTCAGCAGGGGTGGCTGTGGACCGATCTGCCCCTGGCCATCCCAAGACTGGATGTTGATGTCGTTCGGCACTCCCACACTGTGGATCACCAGGAACCCGTTGTGAGTCATCCTTGCAACATCCTCCCGGATTCGTTTTTCGATCGCCGCCGCTTCCTGCATGATGTCGATCGTCGCCTCGCCCGCAGAAGTCACATCCGTGGTGATCTTGAAGATGCGACCCGTCACGAGCACGATGACCAACAGCACGCCGACAGCAACAAGTACCTCGGTCAGGGTGAATGCCCGGCGAGCTGGACCTCTTCGGGATGGACTCGTCAGCAGACGCATCAGAACTCCTCGACCAGTATGTAGACAGGCGTCACAGACCATGGTGTTCCCTGCTGATCCTCGACTTCACCAGGGAGGTACCAGAGACGAGAGACAACGGGCCCGCCAGTGATCATGTCTGGACCGCCACTGAGATCACGCGTCACCATGCCACCCCTGTAACTGAACGCAGGATCAAATCGTGCCGAGGAAGGCAGGATCAAGCTGCCGGTCGATTCGACCCGATTGGCAGGACTGACCTCATATGATTGATTGCCGGCCTGTGGGATATGAAGAGAATCCTCCTGAAGATCCGGCACCGGCCTGGAGAGTTCCGTATGGGTCCTGGGGTCATCCTTGTAACTCCGCCCAACACTGACGGTGTGGATGATTCCGTTCTGATCCACGAGCCACTGCCCGGGACACTGCCAGCAGTCGTTCAGGACCATCGGGTCGAATGGATCACCAGCACCTGCACCCTGCAATAACCACTGGGATCGGTCCTTGACCGCCCCGGCGCCTTGGCCTACTCGCCAGGGCTGGTAGGTACCAGAACTCTCAAGATCAAGCATCCACGGCATCTGCAGGAACCCGTCCTCGGAAGGAGAACTTCGCCAGGTCTTTTCTACTTCTCCAATGGCGTTCATGCGATAGACGAAAATGGCGACTTTCATCTTTCCACCGGTTCGGCGGAACATGCAGTCCCAGTAATACCTTGGAGCCCTGCCAGATCCATCCTCCCGGGGATACTGACGCTCTTCCTGCTCAATGACCACCACAGGTGGAGCTGGCAGATTCAGGGAATACGGGATGCCGTTGGTGGCTGGGTTCAGGGCATTGGCAAGCCATGGGTCTGCATAATTTTTCTCTCCGACTGTTGTAATGGCGCCAAAGCCATAATCGGGCCAGTCAAGCGTATCGAAGATATCGATGGCGCCTATCTCGATGCCGCTGCCGGCATTCGTTTCAACAACAACGGAGGGGCGCAGCCACGGAAAGTCCCCAGCATGGATATCCCAGGGCGAGTCGCCATCGGCAGACTCCACGTGCCCGAATATTCCCGAGGGAATCCTTGTACGAAGCAGCGACATGGCGTTGCGAGCCACCAGTGGACCAACCTGCGCGTCCACGGCATTGCGCTGCTGTGCAATGCCTGCTGGAAAGAGTGACGCGATGCTGATTATTCCGATGCCGAGGATGAAGATCGCCATGAGAAGCTCAATCAGAGAGAAGCCGCGTCGCCTGGATCGTGTACTGCAACCGCTCATTTGACCACCGTCCCCGTGTATCTGTTGAAACTGAAGACAATGCCGAATTCCTCGGCATACGCATCAAGATCAGCACGACGCTCCAGTGGATCCGTCCAGTCATGGTCTTCCTGTGGATAGAGCTCGCGAGCCTCGTCGTAGTCGTAGATCGCGAACATCGGCGTGATAAGCAGGTATGGCTCTTCCGATGGCGCATTCTGCGAATAGTTCAGGAGCACGAGACTCCCACTCCACGGATTGCCATTGGGGTCAACAAGACCGAGGTCACATGTGTAATCGGCCAGTGGTTCTGGCACACCCTCAAGCATCGGGCCAGACTGCTGGAAGTTGCATGGCGAGAGGCAGTAATCGTTGCCCTCGCATCGCATCCCCCCATCATTGTTGAAATCGACGAAGGCCAGTTGCGAGCCTGTCTCCTCGAAGGCAGTCCGAACAGCTCCCGTCTCATCGAAGACGATGCCGAGGATCACGCCCGGCGCCTCCGATTGGCCTCCACCCTGCATAGCCGGCAGATTGGACAGGCTCAACCAGGTGTCATTGTGAAGCGGGCCGTTATGACGGGTATTCAGACTGTAGACCGGTGATGCAACCGAGATGCCCTTGGGCAGAAGTTGTGGCTTGATGCCCTCTGCAGGAACAAACTTGAAGCCGGCCATGGGCTCTTCGAAACCCCAGGTCCACTGGGATGTATACATGTTGACGTGCTTGTCACCTGATTCGACGGCAATGACCAATTCCACCTGCTGCGCATCTTCACCCACCATCACCGGCCGCATTGCCACGAGCACGTTCCGACGTTTCTGGATGGCCACGGCCCTGGCATTGTCCAGCACCGAACTGACTGCATTGGACGCCATGGAGATCCTCGCATCCGAGGCGATACTCCTGTAGGCCGACAGAGACAGGGTCGCAACAATGCTGATGATCACGATGACCGCGAGCAGCTCAACAAGCGTGAAGGCGAACGGGGCCGCCGCTGTTCGGCGTATCACCATGAAGCCACCTCATAGGAGTAGATGTTGTCCTTCGACTGAAGGAATGCTTCGTCGCTGGCATTTGGATCAAAGTTCTCACCAAGAGATTGGTCATACTCAATGTTGCCGTATTTGCCATCAGGCCCTGCCGAGACGAAGTAGGCACGACTTCGCAACGCGGGACCAAGCACATGCTCCTCCTTGGTCCGAACAGTTCCGTCTGCATCCTTTCGTGGATAGCCGAATGTGTCGGCCCCATCTCGACCATGTCCCGGGAGTACCACGAGCACGGGATTGCCCCATGCGTCGACCGGCATGAAGGAGTGGAACTCTTCATCACCACCATCGACTGGAACATTCACCTCGACGTACAGCAGCAGGTCGGGCTCGATGGACGCGAGAATGGATCGACTGGCTGTACGCTCATTCAACATCAACATGAACCAGGCCCCGATCCCTTCGTAGACAGCATGCCCTCCCCCGGTGCACCCCTCGACCTGGGTCCATTGCGAACAGGCCAACTGCGTTTCAGTCGGAAAGCCCACGGAAACAGGATCCAACCTGTAATCAAGCCGTTGCCCAAGTCCGCCGGCACAGTCATCACACCCACCCTGGCTCAGGAGAGTTATCCCCAGATCGATGTCGTATTGCGAGCCCCTGAACACATCAACACTGGCAACTGGATATCCATTGATGCCGTACGTTGGCTCCCGTCCTTCAACATGCGCGTATTCCTGCGTCGCGGCATTGAGCAATGTAAGCAGGTCCTCCGTACGCCTCGTGTCGGATGATGCGAGGATCGCGGAACCGACGCTCAGGGAAAGGCCTGCGAGGATCGAGATGATGAGGATGGCCACCATCAACTCGACGAGGGTCCAACCACCATGGTGAAGCGTGCGGGCATTCATGAGCCGACCTCCACGATGTTGTCTGCATTGACCTCTTCAGTCGGCGGCACCGACCACTCGGTGAACGGGGGAAGTCCGCCCCAGTTGTAGTGCCATCCATCGTTGAAGTTCGTGCCATCATTCCCCCCGATACCGAGAAAGTCGGTTCGCTGCCAGTTGTTCGACTGCCTGTCGGGGCCGGGCGAGAAGAAGGCGAACTCGCCGCCTTGGAGTTCGTACGTCGTGGATGAATCACCAAGCGTTCCACCGCCATCAAGGACACTGTTGAAATCCCCCATCTGGTTCCCTCCCTGGGGAACCAGGAAATCCGTCATCGTGCCCGGATCGAACTCCCATGGGCGGAGAACGATGAACTGGGACAAGCTCGGGGTGTATGGATCGTTCGCAGCCGGGTAGGCACGGGACAGCGACCCGGCGGGATAGTTCAACCGGTAATAGCGAATCGGCGACCCCCAGGCATCGCAGATGACCTTCGGCCCCTGCGCTTCGTAGCCCGTATCTCCCTTGAAGTAGACGGTCGGCTGGGAGGACACGGGATCGATCGCCCCCGTCCAGTTGCCCGGTACTGTTTCAGTCGCACCTTCCCAGCCGAGGGTTCCCACAACGCCTCGCTCGGGGAGTTGAAGGTATGGGCCCAGCACCAGGCCCTGGCTTTCAGCCTTCCCCGCAGAGAATCGTTCCAGGCGACCGGCAAGAGAACCCCGCTTGGAGACGGTCGATGCAATGGAAGAGGTCCACACGCCGTCGAAGCCTGGATTCCT
>JAYZAT010000147.1:0-9715 GCA_036339555.1 Planctomycetota bacterium | reverse complement strand
TGACCGCTGGCCTCGCCCCTGCAATCCGTAGTTATAAGCAAGCTGAAGCCGCCAGAGAACGACTCCAAATGCTGGAGCATCTCGAAAACGATGTGCTCCAGCGAGAAGTCGACATGGATTCTGCTGCCAAGACCATTGAACAAAGGGTAAGAGGCTATGCAGAAAAAGACGTCGCCGAATGGGCTGCTGAGAATGGCAAGGATGGAGTCGACATAACCCATGAGGTCGATGCAAAGACAGCGGAATGGACCAAGGGACTGACCGAAGCTCTGGAAAACATTGATGAGCAAATGAATCGGTTGCGAGATCGCATGAAAGCACGCGTCCAGAGCGTGCAGAGTCCCGAAGGCGAAGTCACCTCACGCGATCTTGTGGAGATGGCAGAAGCCATCAAACTGCAACGATCAAACCTTCGTGAAGATGCCATCGAGATGCTCATCCTGGCCCTCGTGGTTGATGATGCCGAAGCCCAGGCTCGCCTGGATGATGCGCTCTCACGGCTCCAGGTTGAACATGGATTTCGACATGCTCGCATGGGCGGTGAATTCATCAACCCCTGGTCACTCGCCCGCGATGCTGATCCGGAAGGCATCACTGGTTCCGCAGCCGATCAGTTGCTGGTTCAACACCAAGCCATGCTGGCAAACCTCGCACAAACACGATCTGAAGCCGCTATTGATCGAGAGATCGAAGGATTCCGACTCTTGGTCCAACGCGATGACCTTGTGGCGATTGCTGGTGATGAAGACAACGTGCCCTTGGAAACCTGGTACGAGGTTTTGGAACCCTTTACCGAATCATGGCATGCTCAGATCGATGCATCGGTCACGTATCGTGACACGATGCTTGATCTCGTCGATGAAACCAGGCAAACCCTTGCTCAAACGAGTCCGCAGGTGGCCAACCAGTATCACGATGAGGCCATGCTTCGCGGATTCGGTTCTGAAATGCGCACGCGATGGAGCGAGCGAGCCCTCCGGGCAGCCTTGGCTTTGGAGGAACTCGATGAAGAAACTCGATTGGTGGTCCTGTCACTTCAGGAAAACACATCGAATAAACTTCGAGAGATTCGTGCCAAGGCTATCGAGAAACGGATCAAGCGTGATCCCGAGTTGGCACGCAAACCCATTCTGAGCTTGTGGAGCCTCGATGATTCACAGGGCAAACCCTGGATCCGCGAGGATTGGACGGGCCATGAGATGGAATCTCAGCAGCGCATCAATAGGGACGTCGATTCTTCCCTTGAGGCACTCCTCACCCCGACCCAATACGAACAGATTCCCAGCCGAAAACGGAAGACGGCCAGGACCAATTCCAAGCGTGGAAAAGGTACCTGACCGTCGTGGGTCTACTGCCTTCAGGTGATCGTAAAGACAATCGATTGAGTGACTAAGAGAATCGCAAACGAAGTGCCCCACAGCACTCGTACGACCCACTGGCCACTTAGACCGTCATGGGGCTTGGCGTACTTCATTTTTGAAGTCCTCCACATGACTGGACCCCCATAGGAGCTAGGATTCCGAGCTTGACGTTGCCAATCAACCAAAGAAGACGTCCACAGCCGCCCGCGGCGCGCACCAACGGTCTCTTTTTGTGAATTTCACAATTTCCTGTGCCAGAAACCGGGTCTGAAAACAAGATGCGTGTCTATCGGCCTTCTAGACGTCTCGATCCCTATTGAATCATTGGCCGACGCTTATCAATACGCATGTGATCGAAGAGTCGATTATCGAGGTCGTAGGCAAAGAACTCCAGCGTGTCGCCATTGACTCGAACCATGCAGTAATGATGACCTCGACGAACCGTGTTGTTGAAATCCGGTCGTGAGGGCCCGGGTGTTTCCAACCCTCCACCGCCACCACCGGTGATCGTATAGATCACACCACCATCATCTACCACGCGACCACCCGTAACGGGCCAGGTTCGCTCGTAACTGTGTATGTGACCATTGAGAACCAGATCCACGTCATATTTGTCGTACAGCGTAGTCAGTTTCCTGGCCCTGACATCACCACGAGTACTGCGACCCTTCCAGGTGTTGCCGTAGTCATTCTCATCCGATGAATACGGCGGATGGTGATGAACCACAAACTTCCACTTCGCATCTGAATTGGCTAAAGCCCCATCAAGCCACATGTATTGCTCAGAACCAGGAGCAACGTTGCGGTTGGTATCAATCATGAAAAAATCCGCATCACCCTGGCTGAAGCTGTAGTAGTACTCCGGTTCGGGCAGCGACATGTACTTGTAATAGTGCCGGGCATCCTGCTCGTGGTTGCCCAGGACCGGGTACATCGTCACGCGTCCCAGGAGGCCGTTCATGCCGGGGAAGAACTCTTCGGTCCAGTCCCCTTTGCGTGAGCCGGTACCGGTGAGATCGCCGGGGTGTACGAGGAAGCCTGGTCGTTGTTCCCAGATGTGCTCAGAGAGTTGGGCAGAAACCGTCGGGTTGTCCTGAGTATCGCTGAGGATCGCAAAGGCAACTGGTGTGCCTCGAGGCGCAGCCGTTTGAAAAGTCATCACATCCGTTTCCAGGGTCTGCCCGCGGTCATCCTGCAGGGCGACCTGGTAGAAGTAGGGTTCATCCGGTTCCAACCCCTTGAGCACAACTTCCCCGAGCATCAATGGTTTTTCGATACGAGCGTCGCGATCGAAGTCGCCGGTCTCGCCATAGCGAATCACACCCGTCACAGGTCGTGTCGTTTCGAAGACGATTCGGATCGAGTCACCGGTCGCGTATTGAAGGAAAGGCGGGACCTGCCAATCCAGTTCTTCGGAGATAGGCCGCTCTGGTGGGATCCGAGCGGGCAGGTTGGCTCGATCGGCATGGTGATCGAACTGGTGACTGACCCAGTCATTGCCGGCAGCAAGATCGTACAGCCTGACATCCATGAGCCGACCGATGTGCTGCTGGTACTCATTGTCATCGTGATAGGCACCCAATGTAAAAGGCGCCTTCTCCGGATAAAGAACATCACCGGACTGCACCTGTGATTCGGCATCGAGCTTGCCATTGACGTACAACCGTACGGTCTCGCCGTCGTAGGTAGCCACCACGTGGTACAGCTTGCCTTCTTCGTAAGGGGTGCGACCCTTCACGTATGTCATCATTCCATTGCCATCATCAGCACCCACCGTGGACAATCCGAATGTGAAGACCCTGTTGTCGTACCCGAGCACCCAACCTGTCTCGGCATCATTGTTGTCTTGCACACAGCCCAGAACACCACCCCATTGACGTGGTTGGGCAATCGACATCCAAGCAGAGACCGTCATCTCCTTCTTCGGGAGCAACTCTTTCACCGTTCGGTAATCGGTCGCGATCACCAACCGATCTTGCTCGATGAGTTCGGCCCCACCACCCTGGTCATCGGGAGCAAATTCCAGGGCTCGATTCAGTTCAATCGTTGGACCAAGTTGGGCATGCAGTGAGTTGCCGTCAACATCGGATGCCTGGAGCGTGTAGGCCACGAGGGCATCGGGGTCGTCATGAAGCAAGGCACATGAAATGAGCGGGATCAGTAGAGTAAGCATCGCGCCAGCATAGCGTCCCGGAAATCATCAGTCAGTAGCTGCTGGAATCCAGCGAAGCGTCGCCAGGACAGCCCGATGATCAGAGGGCCACTCTTGGAAGCCTACGTCGGTATTGGGGTCACCTTCGTCACCGAGGACAAGCACGCTGCGGGGCTCCAAATTGCCAGAGGTGTAAATCATGTCAATTCGATCGAGCACGGTTGTCCGTTGAGCCTCCCGGGGGGTCTCGAAGCCCGAGGCATCCCAATGCCCTCGCCCGTTGGTACCCGTGGTGTACTGGGGCGTCCAGGTGTTGCCGGGTACAGCCACCTCATCAATATGCATGGTGCGAAACGTATCCTTTAATACAGGCATGGGCTGACCTTCGATCGCCAGTTCCTCCCTGAAGGCCTCGGGCGTTGTCAACAGACGTGAGCCCTTCCATGGAAGGGCAAAACCCAATTTTGTATCCGTCGGGTTATCCATCCATCGGTCGGCACCGCTCAGGGCATAGGCCTTGGTCCAGTCCAAGTGAGACGGTTCGTTAAAGTCGCCACCCACAATCACGGGTGTGCCTGCAACCAAGGCGGGATGCACCGATTGGTACGTCGCTGCGTAGATCTCCCCTTTGTCACTCTCCGCCAGGATCTCATTGATATCAATCGCCTTCCCTTCAAGCAACTTGTCCTGCAGGATGTAAGGGCCATAGGGAGACGGCTTCCAATGGGCGTTGTGAACGACGATCTCACCAGCCGGATGCATCACGCGTGATGTGTTCTGGTCAATGGCCTGGATGGGATAGCGTGCATACGTTGCTTGGCCACGCGAACCACCATCGCGGCGGTGCCAGGAAGCATCATGTTCCTGCAAGATGGAAAAGACTCGATCGTCTCCGTATTCCTCCTGAACCAACACGATGTCCGGATCCGATTGAAGCATGACATCGGCAATCGCCGCATGCCGTGGCTGATCGTAGAGCGCACCGGCCGAGTCAGGCCCTGGTGTGTTGCCACTACGCAGGATGTTGAAGGCGAGCACTTTCACATCCACTGGTTCGACCTGATCAACTTTGGCGGCTGCGGATGCCTTGTGTTGCCAGACCAGGTCCATGAGGACCGCCCCGTGATCGGAAGGGAATGCGCGGTTCTTCACGGGAATTGAATCATCTTCCCAGGTCTCGGGAAACACCTTGCCAGCCACTGGCCGAAGCGTCCACCCACCCACGGGCTTGGTTGGGTTCTTCAAGTACAAGCGATCGATGCGCTCGAACCCGGTCTCCTTACCCTCGCTCTCTCGGAACATCGGCGACCAGGTGATACCCGGATGTTGAATAGGATTGGGATGCACGACACGGTACGTGTCGACAAAGCCAGCTTCCTTCATCGCGAGGCTCACGGGCAAGGGTAGGGCCCGACGGTGCTTGTAAATGCGGGCTGTGTCCACCGTCCAGTCCAAGTGGGATGGTGTATTCCAGTCGCCCCCAACGAGAACTGGTATATCAGCAGCCGTGTGCTTCACCTCATCGAGATGTGCAACGATTGCCTTGGCCTCTTGTAGACGCGATGACCGCACATGCTCGGCCGCCAGGAGTTCTTCGTCACTGATATCCGGCTTGTCGCGGAGCTCTTCCGTGATGTACGCCCGCCAGTCGATCCAGATCGACCAGGCAATGAAGCTTCGGCCCTTTGAATCCGTGAGCTCCGCGCCCACCCCATGCCAGGGGTCATGAAAGAACGTTGCTTTCATCTCCAGCGGGGTCAACACACAGAGATGAGCGCTCTCCCCCTGCCACTGCTTCCACCCGAGTTGTTCCGCCAACCACGCGCCCAGCTTGGGGCGATCTCCATCGATGTCGTAGCTCTCTTGCATCAACACCAGGTCAGCCTTTGATTCGCGAATGATCGCGAGGGCCTTTTCCGCGCCCTGGTCGACATCGTTAGCACCATGAAGGACGTTCCATACCAGTACACGCAGCGTGTCTTCACCAGTTGCCCCTGATGAAGACAGCGGAGCGGCACACAACACGGCTATGAGAATGAGCACTGTCCTGGTCATGAGAAAAACTCCAAATTGGAATGACCCGAGCTGGTTCGAGTGGTCAGCATAGTGTTCAACGGCAGACTTGATCGGCATCGCCATGGTGGGATCTCGATCTTGCCCCATTGCACCGGTTTCCTACAATGATCCATTGATCAGAACGAGTCTCTTTCTCTTGACCTGACTGGGGCATACGAATCATGTTTGAATGGTTCCTGATGGCACTGCTGACCGCATCGCCTATTGACGGCCCTTCACCCAAGGCGCCAGAAGGCATGGTGTGGATCCCCTCCGGGACGTTCACGATGGGTTGGGATGGGGCAGACGGTCGACCAGATGAAAGACCCGCTCACCAGGTGTTCGTCGATGGATTTTGGATCGATGAGACGGAAGTGACCAACGCAGAGTTTTCGGAATTCATCAAGACCACCGGCTACGTGACCACCGCCGAACGCCAGGTCGACTGGGAAGAACTGAAGCAACAAGTTCCACCGGGCACACCCAAACCAGCCGATGAATTGCTTCAACCAGGATCAATGGTGTTCACTCCACCCAGCGAGTCAGTGCCACTCGATGATTTCTTCCAGTGGTGGCAGTGGGTGCCCGGTGCTAGTTGGCAGCACCCGGAAGGCCCGGGTTCAACGATCAAGGGACGAGAAGATCACCCGGTTGTTCACGTGAGCTGGGATGATGCGGTTGCCTATGCCACATGGGCTGATAAGCGACTCCCCACCGAAGCCGAGTGGGAACGTGCGGCGCGTTTTGGCCAGGATGACAAGCGATTTACATGGGGCAACGAATTTAAACCAGATGAAAAACCAAGGGCCAACATCTGGCAAGGCGAGTTTCCCCATCGAAACACGACCGTAGACGGGCATGCTGGAACGGCACCCGTCGGTAGCTTCCCGCCCAACAAAGCTGGGCTTCATGACATGGCAGGCAATACCTGGGAATGGACCGGGGATCTCTATCGGCATGACGCCTACGCTCAACGCGTTGACTCCGGTCAACCAACGGCGAATCCGACCGGCCCATCAACGACTGCCGATCCGCGGAATCCCTATGCCCCAGTCTCCCGTGTACAGAAAGGCGGCTCCTTCCTGTGCCACGAGTCCTATTGCACGAGCTACCGTCCCAGTGCCAAGATGGGTGTCTCCCCAGATTCCGGACTGAACCATCTTGGGTTCCGCTGTGTGCTACCTGCGCCTTCCATCACACGCACAGATGTCTATACCAGTGGTGAAGATGAGTATCACACCTTTCGAATCCCCTCCATCGTGGTTGCTCCCAATGGTGACCTGATCGCGGTCTGCGAAGGACGCCGCGGTGGCCGCGGTGATTCCGGTGACATCGACCTGGTCATGCGACGTTCAAGCGATGGTGGCAAGACTTGGTCGGATCTCGAGGTGATTCAGGATGACGGGCTGAACACATGCGGAAATCCAACCCTGGTCGTCGACGAGACGACTGGCGTCTTGCATCTGCTCTCCACACGAAACTTGGGCCATGATGCCGAGCATGAGATCATCGAACAAACCAGCGATGGAAGTCGCACGATCTGGGTGATGCAGAGCGATGACAATGGTCGAACCTGGTCGGAAGCCCGAGACATCACTGCCGACGTCAAGTTGCCCGACTGGACCTGGTATGCCACCGGCCCCGGCGCAGGCATCCAAGTCAAACGTGGACCACACGTTGGTCGATTGATCATTCCATGTGATCATATTGAGGCTGGAAGCAAACACTACTACAGCCATGTGTTCTACTCCGATGACCATGGGCGTACCTGGGAATTGGGTGGATCATCACCCGATCACCAAGTCAACGAATGTGAAGTCGTCGAAGGGAATGATGGAAGCCTGTTGCTCAACATGCGCAACTACGATCGCTCACAACGGACACGACAGGTGTGCAAGAGCACTGACGGCGGCCAAACCTGGACCAACCAACGTCACGATCCAACATTGATAGAACCAATCTGCCAAGCGAGCATTCGCCGCATCAGGGAAGCCCGCGGCAAGACCCCGGGGCTCGTCGTTTTCTCCAACCCCGCCAGCCGCGAAGGCCGTGTCAAGATGACCCTGCGAGGCAGCACTGATGATGGTGCCACCTGGCCTTATGCTCGCGAGCTCTACGATGGGCCCAGCGCCTACTCCTGTCTGGTCAGCCTGCCCGATGGCGACATTGGCTGTCTCTATGAGGCAGATGGGTATGGCCGGATCGAGTTTGCTCGATGTCCAACAGAATGGCTCACCAGCACACTTGATCAGGATTGAACACCTGAACACTCGCCCCTGGGCGTAACTGAAGCTATGGTGTGAAACTGGACATCCAAACAGGAGCATTCACATGACCAGCACTGCCTCAACAACCGCCGATGCCATCGTCGGGCCTGCACGCTTCATGATTCACTTTGCAGACATGCTGGTCAGTGATATCGATCCCAACAAGTTCGCTGATCGTTGCGGCACCACGATCAATCATCCCGCCTTTGTCCTGGGTCACCTGGCCTACTACGCGGGCATCTGCATGCAGATGATGGGCGGCGACATTGAGCTCGCGGAGACGGAAAAAGAACTCTACGAACATGGCCGAGAGTGCCTGGATGACTCCAGCCTCTATCCACCCAAGGCCGAGGCCATTGCAGCGTTCAATGACCGGGTCAATACCGTGGCCGACTTCCTGGAAACCTGTGATGAGTCTGCTTTCGCACAATCAAGCGAAGGTACCTGGATTGAGAAGCACGTCAAAACGATGGGTGGACTCATTGCCTTCATGATGATTGGTCACGTGACCTTCCACCTGGGCCAGGTCAGTGCCTGGCGACGGGTCGCGGGCATGGGCCCAGCAGCCTGAACATAAACCACCATGGGACACGATGGAGTACCATGCCACCCCGGAGGCTCCCGTGTCCAGCGCGATTCCCACACAACCGACCCTTCAAGCACAACGCGGTGCTCGGTTCATCGTGCTTGTTTCGGTGATCCTCCCACCACTGGCTTTGATCACTGTCATGTGGCTGGCCTGGGGCAGTGGATTTGGGGTGGTTGACCTTGTGTTGTTTGCAGGTATGTACCTGATCTGCGGCCTGGGCATCACGATCGGCTTCCATCGTTACTTCACGCACAAGTCCTTCGACTGCCCACGTTGGGTCAAGATCATGCTGGGCGTGACTGGATCCATGGCTTGCCAAGGAGACTTGTTCTGGTGGTGTGCCGTTCATCGACAGCACCATCATCACAGCGACGAGTTGGAAGACCCCCACTCCCCCCATGTCGGGAGCGGAAACCGTTTCCAACGCTTCCTGTACTCACACTTCGGTTGGCTGTTTCGAATTGAGCAGCCTGATCAACAGCGTTACGTGCCTGATCTGCGAGCCGATCCCGATCTCCAGATGATCAACCGGCTCTTCCTGCTCTGGGTCTTCATCAGCCTGGCACTACCGGCAATTCTGGGAGGCATCCTGACCGGGACTTGGTTCGGTGCCTTCACTGGCCTGCTCTGGGGTGGACTGGTTCGAATCTTCTTCGAGCATCATGTCACCTGGAGCGTGAACTCAGTCTGCCACATCTGGGGCACGCAGCCCTACAACAGCCACGATCACAGCCGAAACAATGTGCTTGTCGGGGTCCTGGCCCTGGGCGAAGGCTGGCACAACAACCACCATGCCTTCCCCACCTCGGCCCGACACGGGCTGGCCTGGTGGCAGTTCGACAGTAGCTGGATCGTTATCAAGATGATGTCCTGGGTGGGCATGGCCAGAGCCCTCAAGACACCTTCCAAAGATCGAATAGCCAAGACCGGGCCTGCAAGCAAGCCTTCTTCCGCCATTTGACCTCCGCAGCAACGAATTAGGCATCAAGTCAGCCAACTATCGGCCTGCCACTCTTGACAGACCGCCCTCACACCATCGTCATGGATTTGGTGAACGTATATCGTTCAACCAATGCATATAAAACTCATTCGGCTTCGGTTTCATACGACTATCGATACTTCGACTTGATGCTGTTGGCTGCAAGAGGATTCAACCCAGCACTGTTTGTCTGTTTTTGTTTCCGGAAAGAATGAAGGTGATGTGCTATCCCGCCACTATGGAAGCCGCTATCAATGGGCCGACCAACACTCCAATTATTTGAGGGCCATAACAACAGAATAACTTTATGCC
>JAYZAT010000146.1:0-5305 GCA_036339555.1 Planctomycetota bacterium | reverse complement strand
TTTCATCAGTCCCGGGTCCAACAAGGAACTCGTAGACCAGCTTGCCGATCGGAAGGCGACGGCCTTCGGTGTCGACTGCATTCCCCGCATCAGCCGGGCTCAGAAGATGGATGCCCTGAGCGCCATGGCCAACATCGCAGGCTACCGAGCCGTGATCGAAGCTGCCTATCTCTACCCGCACTTCCTGGGTGGTCAGATGACCGCTGCCGGACGAATCGACCCGGCCAAGATGCTGGTCATTGGCGGTGGCGTCGCCGGACTGTCTGCAGTGACCACGGCCAAGAGCCTCGGCGCAATCGTCCGAGCCTTCGACACCCGCATGGCGGTCAAGGAGCAGGTTGAGAGCCTCGGCGGCGAGTTTCTCGTACTCGACTTCGAGGAATCAGGCGAAGGTGCAGGCGGCTATGCGAAGGTCATGAGCGACGCCTTCATCGAAGCGGAGATGGCCCTGTTCGCCCAGCAAGCCATCGAAGTCGACATGATCATCACCACCGCGGTCATCCCCGGTCGTGATGCACCCAAGCTCATCACCGGCGGAATGATCGAAACCATGCGTCAAGGCTCGGTCATCGTCGACCTGGCCGCAGAGTTCGGCGGCAACTGCGTACTCACGCAAGCGGGCAAGGTCGTCGAACATCATGGCGTTTCGATCGTGGGCTACACCGATCTGCCAAGTCGGATGGCCACGCTCGCAAGCCGACTCTACAGCAACGCACTGCTCCGATTCATCGAGGAAATCGGTGATGCGTCGGACTTCACCATCGATCATGACAACGAGGTCGTTCGCGGCGCACTCGTGCTCGAACACGGAGAACTCCGCTGGCCGGCACCGGAAAAACCAAAGCCCGAAGGCGACCCGTACTCGGTTGATGTCGGGGACCGTCCACGGCCCAAAGCTTCGCCTTCATCCAGCGAGCCCAAGATCACTGGACCGGCCATCGATGCCGTCACTCGTACGGTGCAGGTCGCAGCCATCATCCTTGGTGCACTGCTGATCATCTCGATCGGCCTCTGGGCTCCCGACAACTTCCTCGGACACTTCACCGTCTTCGTGCTGGCATGCTTTGTCGGTTGGCAGGTCGTCTGGAATGTCAGCCCCGCACTCCACACGCCACTGATGAGCGTCACCAATGCCATCAGCGGCATCATCATTCTTGGTGGCATGCTGCATCTGTCGAATGATTCAACCACGGCCGCCATCGTTCTTGGTGTCCTCGCCGTGTTCTTCGCCACCATCAACATCTGCGGCGGCTTCCTCGTCACTCGACGCATGCTCGCCATGTTCAGGAAATAACCCCCTCCCGTGCACGAATCCCTCGTCATCATCGCCTACCTCGTCGCCGCCGTGCTCTTCATTCTGAGCCTCGGCGGGCTGTCGAAGCAGACCACCGCTGGTCGCGGCAATCTGATGGGCATGATCGGCATGGGACTCGCCCTGCTGACTGCGGTACTCAGTGATCAAGTTGCGCTGTACAGCTGGCTCATTGCAGCCATGATTCCCGCCGCCATCATCGGCGCCGTCTTCGCGGCCAGAGTGCAGATGACCCAGATGCCTCAACTGGTCGCCCTGCTGCATTCCTTCGTCGGCGCGGCCGCTGTCCTGGTGGGATTCGCCAGTTTCGTCGATCACGATCCCGGAATGGTCGGCTCGGAACTCTCGGTTCACCTCATTGAAATCTTCATCGGCATCGGGGTCGGCTCAATCACGTTCACCGGTTCGATCATTGCCTGCCTGAAACTCAACGGGAACCTGTCCGGCACGCCACTGATGCTCCCTGCTCGGCATCTGCTGAACCTCATCATCCTTGGCGCGACCGCTGCATTGGGCGCCTGGTTCGTAATTGACCATGAACTGTCCACTGGAATCACGATCCTGATCATCGCTACCGTGCTGACGGGCATCCTTGGCATCCACATGGTCATGGCCATCGGCGGCGCCGACATGCCTGTCGTCGTGTCGATGCTCAACTCCTACTCGGGCTGGGCCGCGGCGGCAGCGGGCTTCATGCTGGGCAACGATCTGCTGATCATCACCGGCGCACTTGTGGGCAGCAGCGGCGCAATCCTCAGCTACATCATGTGCCGAGGAATGAACCGCTCCTTCATCAGCGTCATTCTCGGTGGCTTCGGCACCGATGGCGGCGGAGGCGCTGCGGCCACCTACGAGGGAGACGTCATCCCCATCGAAGCCGATGCAACAACCGAACTGCTCACGAATGCCAAGCGAGTCGTCATCATTCCCGGCTACGGCATGGCCGTCGCTCAGGCACAGCATGCTCTGGCCGAAGTCGTTCGCAAACTGGTTGCCAAGGGGATTGAAGTTCGATTTGCCATCCACCCAGTGGCCGGGCGATTGCCAGGTCACATGAACGTGCTCCTTGCTGAAGCCAACGTGCCCTACGACATCGTGCTGGAAATGGACGAGATTAATGATGATCTGCCAGATACCGACGTCGCGTTAATCATCGGCGCCAATGACATCGTGAACCCGAGTGCAGAGACCGATCCAAACAGCCCCATCGCTGGCATGCCGGTGTTGCAGGTCTGGAAGAGTGGTCAGGCCATCGTGATGAAACGCGGTATGGCCAGTGGCTATGCAGGCGTCGACAATCCGCTGTTCTTCAACGAGAACACGGCCATGCTCTTCGGAGACGCCAAGGACAACATTGACAAGATCAATGCCGCCCTCCAGGACTGAGGCACCATGGCATCTTCGAGTAGGCTGAGCAGGACCATGCGTCTGCTTGTGCTTTCAATCCTGCTCACCGCCACCACGGCACTCGCCCAACAGGGCGATCGAGCCGGCGAACACCAGGCGCCGCTGCCGGCGGATCTCACCGTACCCCCAGCCCCACCACTGTCAGCTCAGGACGCGATGTCCAGCTTTGTCGTAGCCGACGGCCTTCGAGTGGAACTCGTTGCTGCAGAGCCGCTGGTGATCGCCCCGGTTGCGATGGACATCGGACCTGATGGCCGTCTGTGGGTTGTTGAAATGCCCGCATACATGAATGATGTCTCCGGCAGCGATGAGTTGGAACCTACCGGCCGAGTCGTCATTCTTGAAGATCTCGATCATGACGGCCGCATGGACTCCCGGACCGTGTTCCTTGATGAACTGGTCCTTCCCCGAGCCGTAACCGTTGTGCCCGGAGGGGCCTTGGTCGTCTCGCCACCGAACCTGTTGCATGCCATCGATCATGACGAGGACGGGCGGGCCGACTCGACCATCGTGCTTGACGACACCTTCGCCGGCCGAGCAAGTCCCGAGCACGCGGGCAATGGCCTGCGATACGGCATGGACAACTGGTTGCACTGCTCACAGCACCCGTGGGAGTATCGCTTCATCGACGGTGTGTTCGAACGTCGCGCCGTCCCCGCCCACGGTCAGTGGGGCCTCACCAGTGACGCATGGGACCGGTGGTACTACACGCCCAACTCATACCCGCTGCTGGTTGATCTGATCCCCAAGCACATCATTGCAATGAATCCACACCAGCGCGACGGTGTCGGTGCATATGTGCGTGTTCCTGCCGACACAGAGGTCCATCCAATTCGCATCAATCCAGGTGTCAATCGCGGATACGCCGACGGAACGCTCAATGATGATTTCACCCTGGCGAATTTCACCGCTGCCTGTGGACCGGAGATCTACCTCGACACCGTGCTGGGCAATTCGTATTCGGGGGACGCCTTCATCTGCGAGCCCTCGGGAAACACCGTTGAACATCGAAACATGATCCATCGAAATGACGCGGCACCGGAGGCCAGAAGCGATCCCGACATCGGAGCAGTCATGGCCTCGACCGACGAACGCTTCCGCCCTGTGTACGCGCGAACCGGAGGAGATGGCGCGCTCTACGTACTCGACATGTACCGAGGCATCCTGCAACACCGGATCTTCATGACCACCTTCCTTCGTAACCAGGTGCTCGACCGCGGCCTTGAACACCCTGTCGACTGCGGACGCATCTGGAGGCTCGTACCTGATGATGGGACGACACACGTCCTCCCGACCCCTGCCGATGCTACAGAAGTGGCACTTGTCAACATGCTTGCGAAGGACAACGGACCCACACGCATCCTTGCCCAGCAGCAGCTCATCCAACGGCAGTCGCCGACCTCGGTTCCACTCCTTGCCGACATAGCGGCGGAACATGATCAACCACGTGCTCGCGCTCACGCCCTCTGGACGTTGCACGGGATGGGTGAACTTGATTACGACACGCTGCGCATCGCCGCCTCAGCAGATGACCCGAATCTTCGTGTCCAAGCCATGCGAATCGCATCTGAGCGAAACGTCGATCCCACCCTGCTGGAACTGGCGCTGCCTGCACTGGATGATGCGGATCCATCTGTTCGCCGCCACGCTGCGGCCGCGCTGGCCAATGCCGACGTGCCGGACATCGCCGATCCACTTGTCGCTGCGCTGGCCCAACACCCTGATGACGCGATGCTGAGAACCATGATCATTGCCGGCGCCCATGGTGAAGAACTCGATCTGCTTGAAGCAATGGCCTGGCACCCGCAGTGGAATGCGCCTTCACAACATCACCGTACGCTGCTCGACTCCGTGGCTCGGGCAGCAGCACGCGATGCGAACCCGGCACAACGACTTCGATTGCTGGAGCTGCTTGCTTCACTGCCACCCGATCAGGAGTGGATGAGCACAACCATCGCAACACGACTCGTTGAAGTGCAACGCCTGCGATCCGCTTCCCCCAAAACGATCGAATTGTCCGAAGCCCCATTCGATTGGAATGAACGGTTGGATGAACAGCAGGACATCGCGGGAGGATTGCTGCGGCTCATCGACACGCACACCATCTGGCCGGGACGTCCAGGATTCACGATGAACATCGACACCAGTGGACTGAGTCCATTGCATGCAGCCCAGATCGAACACGGGATGCAACTCTATACACACTGCACCGGGTGCCACCAAGCCGACGGCATGGGACTACGTGGGTTCTATCCCCCGCTGTCAGAATCACCTCTGGTCACCGGGCCCGTCGAGCCGTTGGTGGCCATTCTGCTTCATGGCATCGAAGGTCCACTGCACATCGATGGAACAACCTACGACCAACCAATGCCGCCGGCACCCTTTGGTGATGATGCCGATATCGCAGCCATTGCATCATTTGTACGGATGTCATTTGGCAATGAGGCTGGCATCGTCGATGCCGAGACCGTAGGCACCATTCGTTCGATGACCTCCTCAGACAGCATTCCCTGGACGTTGAAATCACTTGAACAACGGTTCCCGGACGTTGATTGGAACCGATTCAAGCCCTGATCCTTGTCTCTG
>JAYZAT010000145.1:0-21454 GCA_036339555.1 Planctomycetota bacterium | reverse complement strand
GACAGCACCGCATTCGGGGCAATACCCTTCCTCTTGGCGATTGAAGCGATCGAGATCAGCTTCACTCGGTCCCTCGTCCAGCCACTCACTCACTTTCTTGAGTTCCCGCGTTGCAGGGGACGGGCAGTTCCAGTCTTCCATTCCTGGAGTTGCTGTGGTCCCAAGCTGCCGCCGGAAATCAGTCGGGTCGAACACTGTGAAGGGACATAGGCGTAATTGATGTCCGCTCCATGCGTACCTGGGCCCGGGTTGGGCAACGGGATGTCAATACCTTGAATGGCGCGCGTCCAACCCCACAGAGCCCACGTATCGTGCACCGTTGATCCATCATCTGGCGCAAAGGACCAGGCGAATGGGACATGTTCGTTCAGGGAGTTCCAATTACCGAAGTACCGCCAGGGTCGATTGAGTTTCCAACTTCGGACACCACCATTTTGCATCTGCCATGGGGAGAAGGGGACCCAACCGGAACCTGGCAGGAAGAATTCAGCCCAGGTGGTGAGTTCATCACCTGATTTGACACGGTCCGAGATCCCCACGACGGGGCGTGCGGGAATTCCAGCAGCTCGCAACATGGCGACACAGGTGCACGTCAAGTCTGCGCGTGTTCCTGTACCCGTGGTTGCCGTTGCCAGGGCCCCTTGTACATTCAGCCCACGAACCCGGCCCGAGCTCCCTCGAAGCGTGCGCGAACCGGAAATCTTGATGTTGTTGCAGGTGTATTGAGTGAGTGCCTTGGCAACCAACCAAGGCGGGGTCATTCGGAGATTTTGTCCGAAGAGTGACTTGATTGTTTCTTGGAAGATTGGCTCATCAGATTCAATGAGTGCCTGGGGTTGGAGTGCCTGGGTGACGTCGGAAGGCCATTGGGCGGGCCAGATCGTAGCAGCGGCCATATCCTCGTTCACGACCGAGTTCCAACTCACGAGTTCTGCCGACACGCTCATGATTGCAAATGCGGACGATCGAATGTGTTCATTGGAAGCGAGTGGCACGTTCGAACTGACGAGTTGTTCTCCCTGAGGACCTCGTCCTTTGATCGATTGCTCCCCAGCAAGTACGGCCGTGGGTGTGTTGTTCCTGCGGGCTTCTACCTGGAGTGTTTTGATCAACAATTCGCTCCAAGACCCCTGGACAATCAATGGCATTCTGAAGGGCCGGTCATTGTTGGGCGAAGCGAGCGTGTTAATCCTGATGTCGAAGGAGAACCACCAGAGCTTGGGTTTTTCTCGTGATAGGGCCCCTTGAGGCATCACCTCGGGTGCAGGTGAAGATTGGAACATGGCCAGTGCGGTCATCAGGCAGGTGATCAGGAAAGTCATGGCATTCGTAACTCAGAATGGCAGCCCTGTTAACTGCGGGAAGAAGTATGGCTGCAAGGTGTTGAGGAACTTGGCGAGTACCAAGTTGATAATGATAATGGACAAAAAGCTGGCGACGAATGCCTGGGTGGTTGCCTTGCCGACACCTGCGGCGCCTGGTCGGCAGGAGAACCCCTTATAGCAGCAGATGATGCCGATGCTGAGGCCAAAGAAAAAAGCCTTGACCAATCCCACGGTTGGTTCAAACCAAGTGACGAAGGCCTCGGAGTAACTCCAGTAGTCACTTGGCGGCACATCGTTGAGCAGGACGGTAAAGGCATAGCCGCCAAAGACACCCAGCAGGTCCGAATAGATGGTGAGAATGGGCGTCATGATGGCACAAGCGATCACGCGCGGCACGACCAAGTAGGCAATGGGATCCGTGCCCATGGCACGTAAGGCATCCAATTGCTCGGTCACACGCATGGTGCCGAGTTCAGCTGTCAACGCACCACCGACTCGGCCAGCAACCATGACAGCGGCGAGTACCGGCCCAATCTGTTTGACCACGGAGACGTTGATGATGCTGCCGAGTGTCCCCTGGAGCCCCAGGGCCTCGAATTGCACGTACGTCTCCAGGGCCAGGATCATTCCGATGAAGGCGCCCGTCACACCGATCACGGGAATCGATGCAACGCCAACAGAGAGGAACTGTGGTGCCAAGAGACGCCAATGCAACCAGATGGCAGGTCCACGAAACAACCAGGCGACTGCTGAGAGGCAGAATCGGACGAATCTCCCGTATGCCGTCACGAACCCGAAGACACGGGGGAGATCAAGGCGTGATGCGGAGACGGAGATAGCCATGGGGTCCAGGCAGTCTACCCGCACCGGACCAGGGTGATCTCAAGTTCCTGACACCGCGATGCCTGTGCGTGGGGTCCACGCACCAGGGTTGTTAGCCCTATTTCATCGGCTCGTCGTATTCCTCGACAACCTCAGCCACTTCCATATCCGAAGAGGAATCAGCCAGTTCGTAGAGGAAGATTTCCACGCGGCGATTTTCCGGTGTGCCACCTTTGATGTTCGGTACCAGTGGCTGGTATTCGCCCTTGCCAGCGATCATGAGTCGTTCGGGAGTGACACCAGACTGGACCAACGCATCTCGTACTGCGATGGCTCGGGCTGCGGATAGGTAAAGGTTCGTGGGGTACTTGGCTCGTGAACGGCTGGGTTTCACGTTGTCGGTGTGCCCAACAACCATGATCTCGAAATCGTCGGCTTCGTTGCTTTCGAGAATTCCAGCCAAGGCATTGAGACCCGGGCCAGCACTTCGCTTGAGTTCTGCTTGGCCGGAGTTAAAGGTGAAGTCGCTCATGAAGCGAAGTGCACCATTCGACTCGTCGTATTCAATGGCATCCGGATAACTCGCGGCCAGGGCTGCCAGGCGCCTGGAGACGGTTCCTGGAAGGGCGTTGATCTCCATTTCGCTGAGCTGGATTGTCAGGTCGCGATTGCTCATGGAAAGCTCGTCAACCGCACCCTGCATGGTGGTGTAGTCGCTCTGCATGATGTCGAGGTTGCCGCGTGCCTGTTCCAACTGCTGATCACGACTGAGCAGTTGCGATTTCAGGGCGTCGCGTTCGTTCGTGACACCGACGAGCTGCTCCTGCAGCGATCGGCGGACCTGGAGTGACTTCTCGTACTTTTCAGCAGATACGCAGGCACCCAGCGAGATGACCGGGGCCATGAGGCCGCAGAGGGCGAGTGAACGAACACGAATCATGAGAGGCTCCCTTCCTTAGGAATCAACGTGAGCGATGTTCCCATCGGTCTTTGAAGGGCGTTAGTGTACGGCGGATCTGGAGTTGTCGCATGTTGCACAACCGGGGCATAACCGGTGGACAGATTGAATCACGTGTGCTGATCAGTGCGGCTACAGCCGTTGATCAGCACGGAGAGGTATCCCCAGCCGCCCTGTTGCTGGAAGGGGATCGGATTGTCCAGGTGGGGACACCCCAAGCGGTCGGGGACGTACCTGGAGCACGCATGATCGATGCCAGGCATGAAGTCGTCCTGCCTGGCCTTGTCAATGCGCATGCTCATCTCGATCTCAGCGGCCCAGGTCCCATGCCCTATTGCGGTGATTTCGAGCAGTGGTTGGAGGCGGTCCTCGAGATTCGTTGGGGCTCAACCCCTGGGGACATCACAGCCGCTGTTCAGCGAGGTGTCGAGTTATCCCTGGCCGGGGGGACCGCTTTGATTGGAGACATCTCTGGGATGCCCCACGATCCCCAGTTCGAAGCTTTGAAGGCAAGCCCTCTGGGAGGCGTGAGCTTTCAGGAGTTCTTCGGGATCGGTGATGCCCAGCAGCAGACGGTTGCTGACATGGATCGAGCCCTCGCCACCCTGGATGACGCCGGGGAGAAACTGGCTTGCGGCCTCTCCCCACATGCTCCATATACCTGTGGCAAGGAGGTGATCCAAGCGGCGGTTCGACGTGATGTGCCAGTCGCGATACACGTTTCGGAGAGTCCGGAGGAGTTGGAATTTCTCGAGACTGGTACAGGCACATTTCGACAACTCTCTGAGCACCTCAAGGCCTGGAACGACGGTGTGGTTATTCCCAACATTCATCCCGTCGATTTCGTAGCGGCCCAACTAGCTCACGGTGACGAGGGAGTCTCAGCATCCCAGGTCCTCTTTGTTCACCTCAACTACATCGAGCCGCAGCATCTTGATGTCCTCGCAGATGCTGGGGTGACGGCGGTGTACTGCCCACGCGCCAGCGCCTACTTTGGACATCCCATCACCGGTGAACACCCGTACCTCGCCATGTTGGATCGAGGCATCCCGGTTGCCCTGGGTACGGATTCGTTGTTGTGCCTGGATACTCCCGATCGAATCAGCATCCTGGATGAGATGCGATTTCTGTATCGACGTGACAGCACACCGCCACAGGTTCTGATGCACATGGCGACTGGGAACGGTGCCCAGGGGCTGGGCTTCGGTGATCGGGGACTCTTCGATTTCAAAGCCGAGTCAACCACTGCCGGCATCATGGCCGTCAAGGCAGATTGTCAGCTTCCACGCTTCGTCGACATTCTCCAATCCGATGCACCGCCAAGGTGGCTTCTGGCTCCTCGATCCTGGGAAGCCCGTGATCGGAGTTCAACACGTGAACACGATCCTGCTTGGTGTGCGCCTGTGGTGGGGGCATGAACGCGCGTCGCCTCCGTTTCAGTGGCGATGCCTTTGGCGTGGCTCGTTCATTGCTGGGGCAACACCTGGTTCGATGCTTGGATGGTCAGCGTCTGTCCGGACGAATCGTTGAGGTTGAGGCCTACCTTGGGCCCCATGACCTCGCGTGTCACACGGTCGGAGGTCGACGCACAGCACGCAATGAGTCTATGTATCTCGGCGGTGGCCACGCCTACGTCTATTTGATCTACGGAATGCATCATTGCGTCAACATCACCACGGGGCCAAGGGAGTCCGGTGCGGCTGTACTCATCCGTGGCTTGGAGCCACTGGAGAGCCTGGAGGTCATGCATGTGCGGCGAGGGGGGATCCGATCCACGCGTGACCTGTGCCGTGGACCGGGTCGATTATGTGAGGCCCTCGCAATTGATCGCGATCTTGATGGCATTGATTTGCGTGAGAGTCGTGAACTCTGGATCGAGCGAGCTCAATCAGTTTCGGACTCCGACATCCTGGTCGGGCCTCGAATTGGCCTGGGGGAAGCCGGGCTCTGGTCTGATGCGCCACTTCGACTCGGAGTTCGTGGAAGTGGCTTTGTGTCACGCCCTGTGCCAGTTGAAATGGGCTCAAGGGCACTGGAAAGGGCAGAAATGCACATGAAGTCAATCCTGAAGCAGGGTTCGTCCGATATGCTCTACCACGGGGAAGAGACGTGGAGAGGCCGCTGATGAAGCGGTAATTTGAGGCATGAGCGAGCAGAACCAGGGACAAGTCGACTGGGATTCCATCCGCCGTCAGGCGGGGCCCTACCCGTTGGAGGCCTATCACTTCGTACGTGAGGGCTTGTCCTTCACCGCCAATACGGTCTTCGGTGAGGGCGGCCCCATGTCTGATTTAGATCGCCACGTTACGGGCCAGGAGTTATGTCTGGGTCTGAAAAACTACGCCGTAGATCAGTGGGGCATGATGGCCCCTGTGGTCCTTGAATGCTGGGGCATCCGTGCCTCAGATGATTTTGGTCGAATTGTCTTCGCCATGATTGATGCGGGCCTGATGAGCCGGCGTCCGGATGACGCTCCCGAGGATTTTCGAGGTGTTTTCGATTTCCGTGAAGTCTTCTCCCATCAGGAATTGGCAGCGCACATCGGTGAGTGCAACGCACCCTGATAACCGCTCATAAGAGGAGACGCCGGTCATGGACGACCGCCGCGACGACTCCACCTCGAACTCCGAGCAGGATCAGCCCGCTGTCTGGTCAGATCTGCACCTGTGGCAGATTCGCTTCATACGTGACATCTTATTCGCCCTGATTTTCATCCTGCTCTTCTGGCTTGGCTATGCGTTGCGTGATGTGACGGTACCTTTGTTGGTTGCTCTTCTGCTGGCCTATTTAGCGGAGCCGGCGATTCGGTGGACGACCAGAACCTGGTGGATCCCGTTTGAGCGTATGGGTGCAGTCATCGTTTTTGTATCGTTCTTCATCGTCGTTGTACTGGCGACAATCGCCTTTGTGGTACCTCCGACCGTCAATCAGATCATGGAACTGGTGGATGAGGTTGAAAGCGGATCGGTGAGGACCAAGTTGGTGAAGATCACCGATGAATATGTACCCGTCCACATGCAGTCTGAGATCATAGATCTCTTGGATTTCCTTCCAGCACCGGGTGAAAAGAACAGTGCTCACCTTGACCAGGATGTCAATACATCGGATGAGGTTCAGGCCAAGCCAGAGACACCATCGAAAACTACACAGGCTCCAGACAAAGCGGCTACGACAACAACATCACCTGATGACCCATCGTCAGGGTTAACCACAGCCGACAACACCATCATCAACACTGCTACCACGGCTGCCAAGGACAACGCGGGCGTGATTTTTGGCATTGTGCGACAGGGAGGCAGCATCGCCTGGTCTGTCATCCTGGACCTGATCACGATTGGGATGCTGCTTTTCCTGATCCCGTTCTACTTTTTCTTCTTCAGCCTTTGGTATGCAGATGTGGCCGAGTTCATCAACAAGATGATTCCAGAGCGAGGACGTCATCGAACCCGTGATTTGCTTCTGAAGATGGATGAGGCGGTGGCAGGATTCGTTCGCGGCAGGATCCTGATCTCCATCATTATGTCAGTCATGTTCGTGATTGGGTATATGGTCGTCGGGGTGCCGTATGCCATTCTGTTGGGCATCTTGGCAGGATTTATCAGCATCGTTCCCTACCTGGGACTCGTGGCCATTCCGGTGTCCATCGTGCTGATGTTCATTGGACAACTGGAAGTTGCCGAAGCGGACCGCATGGCCTGGTGGGGTGTTCTGTTGTGGCCGACCGTTGTGTACGCGGTGGTTGGTACTGTTGATGGATGGATCCTGACACCCTGGATTCAGGGCAAGTCGACCAATCTCGATCCCATCACGATTTTCGTGGCCATCCTGGCGGGCGGTTCGGTGCTGGGTGTCTACGGCATGCTCATCGCAATTCCGGTAGCGGCTTGTATCAAGATCCTGCTCTCGGAGGTGGTGCTGCCCAAGTTGCGAGAATTGGGCACACGGCCTGCGGCTGGTAAGCCGCTGCTCTAACGAGCTCAGCGCCGTTTGCGCTTTTTAAATTTCTTCTTGATGCTGGAAGTCTTGGTGCTGCCACGGGTCGACATGCCGGCAAGCTGTTCCATGCCTGCCATGGCATCTTCGTTTTGCATACCCTTCATGGCTTTCATTTTGCCAAGCATTCCCATGCCAGCCATCTGCGTCGACATCTTCTTGATCATGTCGAACTGCTTGAGCAGCTTGTTGACTTCCGGTCCGGAGGCAGCCGATCCACGTGCAATTCTTCGGACCCGGGACTTGTTTTTCAGCAGGACCGAATCCTCGCGTTCCTGTTGTGTCATGGATCCCACAATGGCTTCGATGCGATCCAGTTGTCCTTCATGGCCATCCAGGTTCTTGATCGCCGATCCGACCCCCGGGATCATGCCCATGATCTGTTTCAGTGGGCCCATGCGCCGTAAAGATCGAATCTGTTTGACGAAGTCGTCCATCGTGAACTGACCCTTGGCGAGTCGCTCAGCCATGGCCTCAGCTTCCTCCTCGTCGACTTCTTGCTGGGCTTTCTCAACCAGTGAGACAACATCACCCATGCCGAGGATCCGGCCAGCCATACGTTCTGGATGGAATTCTTCGAGGGCGTCATACCCGTCGCCGACACCGATGAACTTGATCGGGGCGCCTGTGACTTTCTTGACGGATAAGGCTGCGCCGCCACGAGTGTCGCTATCCAACTTGGTGAGAATCACACCGTCGACGGACATGCGTTCATTGAACGCGCGAGCAGACTGCACGGCATCCTGGCCTGTCATCGCATCAACGACGAGGTAGATTTGGTGGGGGTTCAGGGCGAAGCGTACACCATCCAGTTCCTTCATTAAGTCGTCGTCGACGTGCAGCCGACCCGCGGTGTCCAGGATGAGCACGTCGAAACGCTCGCTCTTGGCCCGCTTGAGTGCCCGCTGGCAGACACCAATAGCGACGCCTGTGGCTGTTCCATATTCCGCGCACTTGTCTGGCTCGCCATGGAAAGCCACCGTGGCATTGCCCTTGGCTTTCTCTTCGACACCCTCGACCACGACTCGCAACTGTTCCACAGCAGCCGGTCGTTGCAGATCCGCGGCACAGACCAGCGTGTTGCGACCATTTCGCTTGAGGTACGCAGCCAGTTTTCCGCAGGTCGTTGTCTTGCCCGTGCCTTGCAGGCCACAGAGCATGATGATGGTGGGCGGGGGGTCTACGAGCATTACGTGGCTATCAACCGGGCCCATCAGATCCACCAGATGTTGGTGGACGATTTGGATCATCTGCTGACCGGGCTTCAAACTTTGCAGGACTTCTTCACCCAGGGCTTCCTGCTGGACCTGCTCGCAGAAACTGTTGACGACATCCAGATTGACATCTGCCTCCAGCAGTGCCTGGTGGATTTCGTCCATTGCTTCACGGACGTTGGCATCGCTGATGCGGCCTCGGCCCGAGAGGTTCCGGAAGGTCTTGCTAAAGCGGTCACTCAGTGCGTTAAACATGAATCATGCAGTGTAGCAGGCCTTAGGGCCGTTTCGAGGAGAGCCAGTCGTGCAGGCGATCTGCAGGCCACGTATTCACACACTGCTGGGGGTCCAGCCGACCCCGACGGGCGGTGAGCACGCCGTAACGAAGCAGATTGAAGTCACTGGGGTGATGTGCGTCCGTGTTGATGGCGACCAGGCAACCTGCTTCGACGGCAAGGCGTACGTGTGTGTCCCTCAAATCCAGTCGGAGCGGGTTGGCATTGATCTCCAGGGCTGTCTGGCACTCAAGCGCAGCCTCGACCAGGGCAGGCATGTCTGGGGACAGGCCCTCTCGCTTGTTAATGATTCGTCCAGTGGGATGACCAATGATGTGAACCAACGGGTGTTGGATGGCTGTCAGCAACCTGGCCGTGGCTTTCTCTGGTGATTGTCGCAAGGCGACGTGCGGAGAAGCGACCACGATATCAAGCTTCGCGAGCAGCTCATCGTCATAGTCGAGCCGTCCATCGGCAAGGATGTCGACTTCCGAACCAGCCAGGACACGAATGTCCTTGAACGTTGCATCGAGTTCATGGATTGCTTCGATGTGATCCCGCAGTCGATCTTCTGAGAGGCCATTGGCCTGCACGCTGGACTTGCTGTGATCAGTGACGGCAATCGTGTGAAAGCCACGTGAACGGGCTTGTTCTACCAGTTCTCGCAGGGTCATCATGCCATCGCTCGCCTGGGTATGGGCGTGGAGTTCTGCCTGCACGAGATCAACCTGAACCAGCGGGGGGGGCGTTTCCTCGACGTCGTCTCGCTGCTCACGCAATTCGGGTGGATGCACGGGAAGTTTGAGAGCGGTGTAGATCTCGTCTTCGGTGGCGGCAGCGACCGGTTGAATGCCCCGGGACTGGGGAGTGCCTTCACCACCATCGTCGGGAAACAGGCCATACTCGTTGAGTCGCTGAGTAGCCTTGATGGCACGCTCCCGCAAGATGACGTTGTGTTCCTTGGATCCAGTGAAATACATCAGGGCGGCCCCAAAGGCGTCTGCAGACACCATCCGGAGATCGACCTGAAGTCCTCGCTCGAGTCGAATCGAACACTTCGTTGCACCGCGTGCCAGGATCTTGGCGACCTCTGGCCCATCCGTAAAAGCATCGGCCAATGCTTCGGGATCACTGGTGACCGCCAGGAGATCGATGTCGCCGATCGTTTCGCGTCCTCTTCGAAGCGAGCCGGCATACTCCATGCGTTCGGTACCGGGAACCTGTAGGAGCCGTTCCATCAGTGCTTCGGCGATGGGCAAGGCCACCCCGATACCGAGTCGGTCTCCCGCGCTTTCCATGAATTCAAGCGAATCAGCAATGTTGGCAATGGTCTTGGCGCCCATGCGCGGCATGGATTCCAGGGTGCCATCCGTGATGGCGTGTTTCAGGGCATCGATTGATGTGACATCGACTTCTTGCCACAAGCGGCGGACCGTCTTGGGCCCCAGGCCTGGGACGTCGAGGAGATCGACCAGGCCCTCGGGAATGTCATCGGTGAGTTCGGTCAGTTCGCTGATCTCACCTGTCTCCAGGAACTCCAGGATGCGGTCAGCGCTGCCAGCGCCAATCCCATCGAGGGCGGTGAGTCCTTTTTTATTTCCTTTGAAGGTGTCGATGTCTTCCGGAAGGTCCTTGATGATGCGTGCGACACGCCGATTGGCATTCACTCGGAATGCATTGGCACCAGTCACTTCCAGGATGGAAGCGATTCGGTCGAAACAGGCGGCGAGTTCTCGATTGGCGCTCATCAGCCGACGTCTCCCAATCCAAGGGCAGAACCATGTGCTTTCAGAAGACGTTTGCGTAGAAGGGTATGCACCGGTTCCGTGAGCCACGGGTCTTGTTCAATCCAGGCGGCGGCATCCTGCCTGGCCACGAGCAACCACTGGAGGTCATCCGGTAAGCGAGCGACTCGGAAGGGGGCCAGGCCTGATTGGCGAGCTCCAAAGAGCTCACCGGGGCCTCGTAACTCAAGATCCTTTTCGGCGATTCGAAAACCGTCATCGGTTTCAGTGATGGCCTCGAGTCGGGCCAATCCATCTTCGGTCACGGGATCCGCCACGAGTACGCACAAACCTTGGTAGTCACCACGCCCCACCCGGCCGCGTAACTGGTGGAGTTGAGCCAAGCCGAATCGGTCTGCCTGTTCGATGATGATCGTGGTCGCATTGGGAATATCGATCCCCACTTCAATCACCGTGGTTGCGACCAGCACGTCGATCTCACGACGACGGAATCGGTTCATGACGTCGTCCCTGGCCTGGGCGTCAAGTCGTCCATGCATCACTTCCACTCGGCAGCCTTCCAAGGCATCCGCGAGCAGTCGATCACGATGGGTGTGCACGTCAGTGAGCCCGTGATCCGAAGCATCGATGACAGGGACCACCACGAACCCTTGTTGTCCTTCATCTATTCGATCGCGCAGGTGTTGGTAGACCCGCTTGGAATCGGCTCCTCGAACGAAGCGTGTGATCACAGGACTCCGACCCGGGGGCCGCTCATCGATGACGGAAACTTCCAGATCACCGAAGATTGTTAAGGACAGCGTTCGAGGGATGGGCGTGGCCGTCATGACCAACTGGTGAGGGACCTGGCTTTCATCGTCACGCCGTGATCGAAGGAGCGCTCTTTGCTGGACACCGAAGCGGTGTTGCTCGTCAATGACAACGACGGCGAGATCGGCGAACTGGACAGACTCACTGAGCAGTGCGTGGGTTCCAATGACCATGTCCACCTCACCAGTGGACAGTCCCGTTTCAACGGCGCGACGGTGGGCTGTTGAGCAGGAGGCCGTGAGGACTTCTATTCGGACGCGGGAGGATTCCAACATGTCACGGATGGCGCTGTGATGTTGTTCGGCCAGGATTTCCGTAGGGGCCATCAACGCAGCCTGTTGGCCATCGGCAATAGCCTGGAGCATCGCGTAGAGCGCCACGACGGTCTTTCCGCTGCCCACATCACCCTGAAGCAATCGGTTCATGGGGATCGAGCGTGTCAGATCATGTCCAATCTCGGAGATGACACGCTGTTGGGCCATGGTGAGTGAAAATGGAAATCGAGCCAGGATACGGCGATGACGCTCTTCGTCGAGGGCGAGTGCCGGCGCCGTGAGGGTGTCGCGTCGATGATGGCGTTTCATCATCACACCCAACTGCAACAGCAGGAGCTCGTCAAAGGCGAGGCGATAGCGTGCCTGCTTCACATCCGCTGCGTTACTGGGTTTGTGCATGAGTCGATAGGCATCCCGTAGAGGCAACAGATCACGTTGTGTGCGGTAGGACTCAGGGAGATGATCGGCCAACAACTTGACGGCTTCATCGAGACTCATCTCGATCGCTTGCCGGATCTTGCTGGATGGCAGTGATTCACTGGCGGGGTACACCGGCAGGAGCTGGTCAGGGGTTTCGGGTATCGACGTCTCCGTTGCTGGCTCGAACCGGGGGTTCACGAGTTGCAAACGACCGGAGAAACGACCGGGGCGACCACTGACTCGAATGAGTCGCCCCGGCTTCAGCCGCTTGCTGACCCAGGGTTGGTTGAAGAAGACCAGTTGAAGTTGACCCGAGTCATCTTCGATCATCGCTTCAACCTTGCCCCGACGTCCAAAGCCTGGACGGACCGAGGCGATCTCGCCGACGACTGCTGCCAGATCGGGAGTTTCCGTGTTGTCGCCGATGATCGCGTCCAGGTCAGCGATACAGGCATGTTGCTGTGAGCGTTCGTAGCGAGCAGGGAGGTGGAGGATGAGGTCCGCCAGGCAGCGGAGTCCAAGTTGACGGAAGGCATCACCCTGCCCGGCACCGATACCGGGAAGATCATCCACCAATGTCGTCAACTCGAGAGGTGTGGTGCTCACCGGACTCCTTGCATCGCCATGGGGTGATTGCTGACGCGCACGATATCATCCTGACATGGGTCTTCTGCCATTCGATCTCCCGGATACCAGCTCAGCAAAGCCTGAGCCGATGTCTGTCAGCGAGGTCAGCCAGCTCATCGTTCAGGCCTTGGCGGATGCGATGCCAGCTACGGTCCGTATTCGTGGTGAGATCAGTGGGTTCACGGTTCGCAACGGGCATTGGTTCTTCTCTCTGAGGGATCCAGGGTCGTCGATCGATGGCGTGATGTGGGCCAGCCAGGCCCGAATCAATCGCCACCAGCCTGAAGATGGAGACCAGGTCCTGGTCACTGGTCGTATCGGGCATTGGCCAAAGGGGGGTCGGACCCGTTTGGAAGCCCGTCGATTGGAACCCGATGGTGCTGGTGATCTGCGTGCAGCCTTCCTTCGATTATGCAAGGAACTCCGCGAGTTGGGTTGGTTCGCTGATGAGGTGAAGCGTCCTTTGCCGGCTTGGCCCCGGCGGATCGCCGTGGTCACGTCCTCCAAGGGCGCTGCCGTAACGGATGTTGTCGCCACGGCTCGTTCACGCTTTCCTGCAGCTTCACTTCTGGTGGTCGATGTTCGTGTCCAGGGTGATGCTGCTGCTGGTGAAGTGGCTGCCGCGGTTGAGCGACTGGATGCGGCGGCTGTTCGTCTTGGAATCGATGCCATCATGGTCACGCGAGGCGGTGGGGCGGCGGAAGACCTGGAGGCATTCAATGATCGTCGGGTTGCCCAAGCAGTATTCCAGGCACGGACTCCGGTCGTGGCTGCCATCGGTCATGAATCGGATACGACGATTATCGAACTGGTCGCGGATGCGCGGGCTTCGACACCGACCCATGCCGTGACGATTCTGCTGCCCGATCGGGAAGATGTCCTGGAACGATTCGAGGCCTTTACTCACCGCTTGGAACAGGCGGTTCAGCGCGTGATTCGAGCACGTCTTGATCGGCTATTGCCCTTGGGCCTGCGGCTCGTTCGAGCCACCCAGGTGCATCACAAGCAGGCCCAGATGCGAGTTCGTGGACTCGCTGATCGCTTGGCGGCAGCACGACCAGATCGCCAGCTTCGAATTCAAAGATCGCAAGTGGAATCACTGGGGGAACGTCTTGGAAACGCGATACAGCGTGACTTGGGAAATCGCCCACGGCCCAAGAGTATCCAGGCCACACTGCACAAGGCGACTGCCGAGGCGGTGCGACGCCATCGTCAACGTGCACGTGGTCTGGAGCGTGCATTGATGGCCGTAGACCCGCTGGCCGTGCTGCAACGAGGGTATAGCCTCACGACGGACGAGCAGGGCAGAACAGTACGCGATGCGACCGATGTCACCCCGGGGGACCACTTGTTGACCCGTGTCGCTCTTGGGTCGATTCGCAGTCGGGTGGAAGCAGCTGAGGCTTCTGGGAGTGATTCTGATACAGTTGAGCCATGAGTCCCGAGGCCCAGCCCGGTCACAATGATGATGCTGATTCGATTCGATTTGAAGCTGCTGTTGAGGAGCTTGAATCGATCATTGGACGGATCGAATCCGGGGAACTTGAACTCGAAGAGTCGATGACCCTGCATCGGAGGGGGCAGGCCCTGTTGAAGGTCTGTCGTGAGCGGCTTGAAACCGCGGAACAGGAACTACAGACCGTGTCCCTTGATGACAAGGCCCTGGCCGGCGATGACCCGGGCAGTGATGATTCGGCTTGATGCCCATGACGATCCTGGCGCTTTCCCTTGACGGGTCCATGCTCTGGCAACACCTGCCATGGGCGATCTTCGCGTTCTGCCTCGGTGCTTGCGTCGGCAGTTTCGTGAACGTCGTCGTGCATCGGATGCCCTCGGGCATGAGCCTTCTGTATCCGCCCAGTCGATGTCCGACATGTGGTGGGCGGCTTCGCTTCTTCCGAGAGAACCTGCCGATTCTGGGGTGGGTGTTCCTTCGAGGTCGATGTCGCATGTGTGGCACGAGGATCAGTCCCATGTATGCCCTGGTCGAACTGGGCATGGGACTCATGTTCCTCGGGCTCTATGTCGTGTTCTTTTGGGTTTCCTTCCGCAATCCCTGGTGGGGTGTGGTCGCTGGTCAGTGGTGGGATATCCAGACGTTCCTCTTGGCTTGGCCCGCTTGGATTTGCATTGTCTTTCTGCTTGCCGCCCTGTACGCCATGACCATAATCGATGCTCGCACGTTCACCATTCCAATCCAGATTCCCGTATTCATCACGGTGGTCGCCTTCCTGCTCTGGCCCATCCAAGGGCTCATCGCCAGGATTCCAAAATGGAAGAATCCAGCACCATGGCCTATCCCAGGATTGGATTGGACTTGGTGTGCCGTGGCCTTTGGTGGTCTATTGGGTGTCCTCATCGGCTGCTTCTTCCTCTGGTCAGGTCGTTTGAAATACAGCTTTTCCGATTACGAGGACTACGTGCAGGATGGCCAGGTTCTGGGGGACTATCCGCATGCACGCCGGGAGATGTGGGTGGAACTCCTCTTCCTGGTGCCCGTGTTTTTAGGCCTGCTCGTGGGAGCTCTTGTTGGAGTCAGCTTGACGGACCAGCTTCCACCTGCGTGGGTGCAAAGCCTGGGTGGCTCCATGCTGGGTTATCTCGTTGGGGGAGGAATGATTTGGGCGGTGCGAATCCTGGGAACTTTCGGATTCGGCAGGGAGGCCATGGGCATGGGGGATGTCCACTTGCTGGGATGTATCGGTGCCGTCATGGGCTGGTTCGACCCCATCTTGGTCTTCTTCATCGCGCCCTTCATCGGCTTGGCCTGGACACTATTTTCGGCCCTGGGACGGCGTCGACGGGAACTGCCCTATGGGCCGCATCTGGCAGTGGCTGCGGTCTTCGTGCTGCTGGCAAGACCCCTCATTATCTCGGGTTGGGAGGCCCTGCTGCCCATGGTCCCCATGCCGCCTCGAGTACTTATGACAGAATTACCGGCTCCTCAAGCCTGGGATCCGGCTACCGACAGGATGTCCACCACGCTGGACAGTGGAGCAGGGACAGGATTCAATGGACCGGGCCACCGCCACGCCATAGGCGAGTTGCCCATGAAAATGGGGGATCGGCCGGTCGAAGGCATACGCTTGACGACAGTCGTTCCCTATCGAGCAAGTTGAAAGGAAGTTGATCACATGCATGGACGCACATTGGCCACGATCTCGCTCCTCCTTGTTGGCGGACTCATGACCGCCTGCAATGACAGCACGAAGACAAAGTTGACGATGCTCACGGAAGAAAACCATGAGTTGCGAGATCAGTTGGAAGAACGAGACCGAGCCTTAGATGCCACGACCTCGGATCTTCGGGAAGCGAATCGACTGCTTCGCGAACAACAGGAATTGATCGTGGTGACGACGACGACACCGGGCAATCCATTTGCCGGTATCGAGGGCGTCTCCACAACCGTGGACGGCAATGAAATTACGGTCTCGATGGAGGGCGACATTCTCTTTGAATCTGGTCGTTCCTCACTGCGATCTCCTGCGAAACAATCCTTACAACAGATCGCGAGCATCCTCAATAATGATTATCAAGGACAGATGATCGTGATCGCCGGCCATACGGACAGTGATCCAATTCGCAAGAGTGGTTACAAGAGCAATCACCACCTGGGATTCGAACGAGGTTGGGCTGTCTACGAATACCTTACGAGCCGAGGCGTTGACACCGAACGTATCGCGGTCAGCAGTTACGGTCCCAATTCACCATTGAGCTCCAAGAAGGAGTCCAGGCGTGTGGAGATTGTTGTCGCAGACGCCAACTAACTCTCAGTGGTCTGGACTGGTATGTCAGGGAATGACTGGTAACGATTCTGCAGGAATCGTCAGGCCGTCATAGTCTGTACCAATCGTGACGCAGACTCCACAGTTGCCGGAAACCAGTGAAAGGCCCAAGTGGGGCAAGGGGCTGTCGCTATTGACACTCGGTGCCCTGGGTGTCGTGTTTGGTGACATCGGCACGAGTCCCCTCTACGCCTTCAAGGCAGCCTTCGGCGATGCCCTCTTTAAGCAGACCGAGGGTCTCTCGAGTTCTACCGAGATATCTCACATCATGGGAACGCTGTCGTTGTTCCTGTGGGCGATCATCATCGTGATCTGCCTCAAGTATGTGATCTTCATGATGCGTGCAGACAATGACGGTGAAGGTGGCGTGCTGGCCATGTTCAGTCTCTTGCTGGCACGCCGTTCGCCACAGGAAAAAGGCAAATGGTTTTCACGGTTTAAAGGACGTACTGGCCTGGTACTGATTGCCATCATCGGCGCATCACTGCTGTATGGCGATGGGGTGATCACACCGGCCATTTCCGTGCTGGCAGCAGCAGAAGGCATCAGCTTTGCGGCTGGTGATTCGATTCCTAAGTGGGTTGTGCCACTCTCAGCCGTTGTGATCCTCATCATTCTGTTTAGTGTTCAACGCTATGGAACGGGCCGAATTGGTGTTCTGTTTGGTCCCGTCATGCTTCTTTGGTTTCTTGTGATTGGTGCCCTGGGACTGGGCGGAATTATCAGGAACCCGGATGTCTTGGTGGCGATCAATCCCATGTGGGCGATCGATCTGTTTGCCGATCGGCCCTGGCTGGCTTTCGTTCTGCTTGGGGCCGTTGTGTTGTGTGTCACGGGATGCGAAGCACTGAGTCTTGACATGGGTCATTTTGGTCGCGCGCCGATTCGTATTGCCTGGTTCCTGATTGTCGGCCCGGCACTCCTTTTGAATTACTACGGCCAAGCTGCGGTCATCATTGAATTGCGGCATACCGCCAAGAACCCCTTCTACACACTGGTGCCTGATGTCCTGCTCATACCAATGATCGTGCTGTCAATCGTGGCCGCTGTCATTGCCTCTCAAGCCATCATTGCGGGCGCTTTTTCGATTACACGACAAGCTATTCAATTGATGCTGTTACCAGCGACGTCCGTACGCCATACCAGCAAGTCTCATGAAGGCCAGATCTACGTACCAGTCGTCAACACGATCATGCTCGTCATCAGCGTGCTGCTGGTCCTGGCATTTCAGACGTCTGACAATCTTGGTGCCGCGTATGGACTTGCCGTGACAGGTGTGATGGTGACTTCAACGATCATGCTGTCCCTCGTGATGAGGCGATCCTGGGGTTGGTCTTGGTTCATCATCCTGCCACTCTTGACAGGCTTTTTCATCGTTGACTTGGCTTTCCTGGGGGCGAATCTTCTCAAGGTTCCCAGCGGAGGGTGGGTGCCCTTGGTCATCGGCTTGATCATGATCTTGCTGATGACAACATGGCTCCACGGCATTCGACTCATGGATGAGACAAAGTCAGAGATGGAGGTTCCCTTGGACACCTTCATTCCGGAAGTCATTTCTAATGAAACGTTACGGGTGCCTGGTTGTGGTGTGTATCTCTCCGCCACGAGCGACACAACACCGCATTCACTGCTCAAGTTGTATCGACACCTGTCGGTGTTGCCAGAAGAAGTCGTTGTTGTCAACTTCCAACTGGTTGGGCGACCTCGTGTGCCCAAGTCCGATCGTGTCCATCTCACCGAATTGGGTCATGGGTTCTGGGAGTTGGCCTGTCCGATCGGTTATATGCAGGAGCCGTATCTGCCCAGGCTTCTGAAGGAGGCCGTGCAACAGGGGCTTCGGGCGAAGCCAGACAAGGTGACGTATTACACGCGACGTGATATCCCCTCCCGAGTGCGTGGGAAACATATGAGCAACTGGCGTAAAAGCCTGTTCTTCACCATGATGCGCAACGCATCGGGACCGACCGATCAATTGAGCCTGCCTTCTGACCAGGTGGTCGAGGTGGGTGTCCGTATCAATTTCTAGGGAGTGGTTCCGGTGATCTGGTGATGGATCACAGGAGCGGACCGATGCCTTCCTCGCGGATCTGCTGGATCATGAGTTGGAAGTCCACCAAGAGTTGATCGAGTCGTTTGGCAGCCGCCTCCAGGCTCTCGTAGAGATCGGGGTTCTCAACCAACTGGCCAATTGTTCCATCGCCTTCGCGCATTGCGGTGACGAGTCGATTGCTTGAATCCAGTAATTCACGGAGTTGGCGGGCTGTCTCTGCCATTTCTCGGCCTACTTCATCGGATCGGAGATCGAGTGTGCGGGCCAGCCGCGTCAATTCCTCGGTAGCTCCAATGGCACGATCCATGACCGCCGGCATCTTCTGCAGGAGTGCTTCGGCATTCTGCCGCAACGCGGGGTTATCCACCCACTGAATCGTTGAATCCAGTAGGCGATTGAATTGTCGAATCGCGCTGGCAATCGTTCGTTCATCCGAAGCGTCATCTCCGAGCAGAATGTTCAAATGCTCTCCAACGGAGGTCCAGGAACTCAGCAGGGTGCCTAATCGTCGATCCATCTCTTCGCCCAACTCGGTCATCATTCGGGACGGGATTCGATCGACGCGAACAACATCTCCAGTTGAGATCGCGGGCATGTCCGGTGACCATCCCGACGTGATCATGGCGAGTTGGCCACTGTTGCCCAGGAGCGAATCTCGAACCAGGAATCGAACATCACGCGGTATGGTCACGGTGTTGTCGACGCTAATGGTCAATTCAACTGGAAGCGTGTCATCCTCGACGAGTTGGACCTTGGAGATCTGGCCCGCGAGCACTCCGTTGAGGGTGACGGTACTGCCACTTCGGAGTCCGGCGGCATCCTTGGTGCGGACTTCAAAGGTCCAGCCACCGGTGGTCTTGATTTCCCCGAAGAGAACCAGGAGGGCTACCAGCGCCGCGGTGGCGATGATGGAGCAGAGACCGATGAGAAAGTCACGCTGTGAATCTCTCACGGGTTGGTTTCCTCACCATCCACGGGTTGAAGGCCTGCAAGTTCCTCGTGGGTTGCGCGACCCTCGAGGAATCGACGCACCTCAGGATCTTCGGTGGTACGGAAGCTGTCCGGTGATCCTTGCATGTGAACGCGTCCCTCGTGCAGGAGTACCATCCTATCGGCAATGCGAAAGGAGAGCTGGACATCATGCGTGACCACGATGCTCGTGAGTTGCAAGGCTTTCTGCAATCGTGAGATGAGTTCCCCAATGATGTCACTTCGGATCGGATCAAGCCCCGTGGTGGGTTCGTCATAGAGCACGATATCTGGCTCCAGCACGACAGCCCTGGCAAGTGCGATCCGTTTGCGTTGGCCCCCGGACAGCGTGGCGGGGTTGCGATCCTGGGTACCAGGCATACCAACCATGTCCAGCATTCGTTCGACGCGGTCGGATCGATCCTGGAGGGTGAGGTCAGCATGCTCGCGGAGTGGAAACTCGACGTTGTCGCCAACGGACATCGAGTCGAACAAGGCCCCCTGTTGGAAGAGGAAACCGATGCGTCTTCGAAAGGGGCCCAGGCTTGATTCCCGGACTTGGTCAATACGTTTATCTTCGAACCAGACTTCGCCTGAGTCTGGTCGCAGCAGGCCGACGAGATGCTTCAGCAGGACACTCTTGCCACAGCCGCTAGGACCCATGACGACCGTGGTGGAAGCACGTTGGAATGCGAGATCCAGTCCACGCAGGACCTGGTTCCTTCCAAAGGCTTTGTGAAGCCCCTCCACACGCATGATGGCCTCCGGTGATCCGGGGCTGAGCGTGCTGTCCACGGGGGTACTTTGGGACGAGGTCATCAGAAAGCGTATCATCCCCCGATTCCATGAGACGGGCAATCGGACCACTCAGACGGCAGCCGCCCATTCCATTCGCCTGTAGGCGGGGATGGCAGCCGATTTCGGAGCGGGGCTGAAATGGGCATCTCTGAACGTGATTACGGGCGATTCACGCCTACTCGTGGCGGTCAATTCGGACGAGGTCTTTCCTCGGGCGGGGGGATGGGCCGTCCAGGTTTCAGTGTCACCACCTGGATCATTATTGCCTGCGTCGCCGTCTTCGTAATCGATGGATTTCTCCAAAGGTATGCGACCCTGGTGGAAACAGGCAGCTACTTCGTGGCACAGGGGGACGAGACTTGGGTCGAGGTTCAGGGCAACCCGCTGCACAGCATGCCTGATCGTCCTGAGCAGACCGAGCTTGGCCAACAACTGATCTCTCAGACAATCCAGGTTCGCTCACATGACGACTCGCTGGAACAGGAGACGGTCGTCGGCTTACCTGTGCTTCGGAACGGACAGACCGTGGCCATTGCGATCGTCACGCCTATGACACCCCTTCAGAGTTGGTTGCACTTCTCGACTAAGAAGGTCATCGGTGGGGCGCAGTTATGGCGACTCGTGGGCTTCCAGTTTCTGCATGCCGACATGACGCATTTGTTGTTCAACATGATTGCGTTGTTCTTTTTTGGTCCACTGGTGGAACGCTTCCTGGGAGGCAAACGTTACCTCGCCTTTTATCTTCTTTGTGGAGTCTTTGGCTCGCTCTTATACCTGTGTCTGAACATGCTGGGCTGGTTATGGATTTCGCAACTCGGTTTGCCCGAAATACCAGGCCTGTTGTTCAACGCAACAGGTGTTCCCCTGATTGGGGCCTCGGCAGGGGTCTTCGGTGTGATCATCGGCGGGGCGTTATTGCAGCCGAATGCCAAGGTCCTGTTGTTCTTCTTGATACCGATGCGGCTCTCGACCCTCGCTATTGGTTTGATCGCCTTGTCGATCATCTTCATCCTGTTCGGCCTGGACAACGCGGGTGGCGAGGCGGCTCACCTCGGTGGGGCCATGGCCGGCTGGTACTTCATCCGTCGTCCCGAAAAGCTTCATGGTCTGTTCAATTTCTTTGGTCGAGTGGATCCGACTTCCAAGCACTTCGCGATGAAAGGTGGCTCCCGAGTCAGGCCACGAGGCACGGACGAGAGGCAGGTCGATCGCATCCTGGACAAGGTTTCACGCGAGGGGCTTCAGAGCCTCACGAAAAAGGAGAAGCGGACGCTCGCCGAGGCTTCACGGCGGGGCCGCTCCGCCCGATGAGCGTGCCATTGACGTTCGAGATCGATGCGACCTGCACCAACACGGATGCCCGCGTCGGCCGGATCGAGACACCCAAC
>JAYZAT010000144.1:0-5822 GCA_036339555.1 Planctomycetota bacterium | reverse complement strand
TCACGTGGGCCACCCTGGAAGGCTTCCGTGTGGAGAAGTGTCACCTGTGCGCCGCTGCCCTGTCCGTGTGGATCAGACAGTGTCAGGGTCGGAAGTGATTGGTATCCGCTACCCGGATCGAAATCCGTGATGGCATGTATGGGACCTCGTCTTTGCCAATTCAGCGACAGGCCAGTCCCACCCTGTTCAGAGCCATCGGAAAACTCGGGGTCAGACAGGAAGCCACTACCTTCGTCATGCAAGGCGACATGAACCACCTCGCCACCACGATATAACTCAATTTGGGGAGGTGAACTGAACTGAACACTATCACCATCGGCCTTGAACCGTACCCCGATGGGGTGCGTGTCATAGTGCTGGTGCGTCAGGCCATTCGTGTTCATCTGGTTGAAGTAGTAGACGCTATCGTCCACCTCGGTGTGCTCGGTATCAACAAGTACATCCGTAAGATTATGGATGATCTTGTCACCAACCGGAGTCGTCGGCGTATCGTCTTCGTGCTCAACAGCCGAGATCCCACCACTTGAATCGGTGTAGAGATAGATATCTCCGAACGCATCATCATTAGCCGGAATTGGGTAGAGGCTGAGACGGAAGGAAGGAATACTGATGCCGTCGATGTTGGCGCCTGAACCAGGTGAGATGATCCGGAATCCCGTGACGTGGGAATGATCATCGACATCCTTGTTGGGGTAGGGTGCGACAAAGGCATTGGCGTTGGCGTTCGTGCCATTCGCATTGCTGTTTTCAGCAACCAAAGGGAACATACGCAGGCCAGAGTCGGTGAGTGGGCCAGCGCCAGGTAATCGGTCGGTATTCACATTGTGATTGCTGCCGCCTGAGGTAAGTTCCAGCGAAGTAATCCGCCCGTTCACCTCGTAATTGGCCCTGGCACCACTGCCATTGGTTCCGTTGTTGTTGAAGATGATTTGGCCGGCTGAGTACTCTGTCCCCGCCTGGTCGTCGGTAAGCTCCAAACCATCGAGCGTGAACTCGGACTCGATCAAATCAAGCCCGGTGTGGTCGACGTGGTGAATAGTGACCCGGCCCGTACCGGTATCGTGCCGGATAATGTCATGGTTCAAATCGGCTGGTGCGTTTGCAGGGCCACGCCCCAGATCGGCTACTGATACAGCTATCGAGCCACCCCAGGCAGCGCTTCCAAGTAACAGGCTTGTGGCAAGACACCCAACCATGTTCAATTTCGACATCTTCGTCACCTCAAATCAGATCAGACAACCGGGCTCGGGTACCCTGTGCCCCGGTCGAAGCACATTCCTCCCCATTCCACAGCATACCCCACCATCGGTCCAGCCCCACTCATGCCCTGGAATTCACCAATTCTGGGCATTTCCAGGTTCCAATCATATGGATTTCGACCTTGCGGGCGGCTGGGAATCGCGTCTCATGAGGGTACGAATGGGGCTACTGAACGGTTCAAGATGGCTTAGGGGAAGGTGGGATACCCCCACAGATGCCCATTTATGCCCTTTGAGGGCACCTTGCCTTCTATCTCAGGACATCAACCTGGAACGGATTGGCAGATTTTCCGGTCCCTTCCAGGCTGCCCTGGCTGCTACGAACCGGGTCCACCTGACGATCCAGCCGCCATGTGAACCAGGGGCCTGTGCCTGGCAGACTCCAGCCAATCGTTGGGAACCACTGGGTGCGGTTTGGATCCTCGCTGCTGCGTGACCAGTTGATGTCATCCAGGGCATATTGCCCGATGCCAACAGGTCGACAGTGACGTATGTCCCCGGCAATGACTGCACCAGAGCGTGTCACGAAGCCAGCACCACCATTGGGAGCAGCCCGATCAATCTGGGTTCCTGATCCGTCCATGAGCCAAATCGCAGAACGCCCACTGTCGCGGTCGAAGAACAGGAGATCCCGGAAAGCATTCGTGCCATCAGAACGGGGCTGACCAGCCAGGCTTCCGGCTCCAACCAGTTCCCAAGATGAGTTCATACCAGTGATACGTTCGCCATCGGGATCGCGTAGGTAATCCGGTTGATCCAACCACTCATCCGTGGGTCGAGTTGGATCAACCTCGATCTTCCACTGGGCAATGCTGCCTTCCGTTGGATCGATCCAATACAAACGGTCACCCACGTTGCAGGCTGCATTATTCGTGCAAGCCATCGACCAACCCAGGTCCACCACGCTTGGAAGGAACCTGGATCCCGGTTGAATCCATTTCGATGGATCTGCATGAGATGAATCAATGATCCAAATGGCATTCTGGCCAGTCAGTGCATTTCGCCACAAGACGCAACAGCCAATCTGTTCCAGACCGAATCGACCAATCCCACCGATCTTCCACGCAGGAAGCAACGCGGGCAACGCATGTGCCTCGGGTTGATCATTACGAATACGCACCGAGCCACCTGCGCCCAGGTTCCAGAGAGCTGATTCACCCGTATCGGGGTTATGAAGCAGTAGGTCCGTGATCCCATCACCATTGAAATCGCCATTCGCATGGGCCTGCCAACCGGCCAAATCGACGATGGCCGTTTGATCACCGGCCGTAATTGAACGACGACCATCTTCCCCGAGCGAGGCTGCCAGTTGTGCCTCTGTCCCGGTCGCCTCACCAAGCGGCGTGACTTCTGGGTTCCGGTAGTAACTGCTGCCACTGGAATCAATCACACTGCCAACGATCCGGCCCAAGGCAGGTTCTCGCAACTTAAATTCGGGAGGCGTCTCCGCCAATAATCCATCCACTGCGTCAGGGGATTGTTCGATGACTATCTCCGGAACCGACTGCACGTCGTATCCTTCCGGCGAATCAGTGCGGTTGGAAATCGGCGGCAGCGCAATGAGCTCACCAAAGAGCTGAATGCCCTCGCAGTGAAAGCCTGTGCCTCCACCACGTGGGCGAAGGGTCCAGCCACTTGTATCGAGGATGGCCGATGGGTTGCGTTCGATCACCCAGCCGTGTCGGTACACCGATGCCTGGGGCACGCCCACACGTTCCCGAGTCAAATTGCCCGGCAGCGGCTTCGAAGACCCCTTGGCGTTGACATAAATCCGTCCATCTGCATCGGTCTCGTATCGAATAACCCAGCCACGAACGAGCGTACCCTCGCCATCGTGAATTTCGAAAATGCCGGGTTCATAACCGACACCACTTGTGGGTTCGGCATCCTGCTCATTGTCGATGGCAGATTCATCTTCAGCCTGGCTCAAGCGGTCAGACTCTCCAAGGAGGTTTGATTCACTGTTGTTCTCCTCGGCTTCGTTCCCGAGTACATCGAGAGGCTGTTCAAGATCAACCTCATCTTCAGGATTCTCGTCAAGGTCGCCCTCTTCGATCCCTTCAGAGAAGTCGTCGGGGTCAGTTAATTCGCTGTATTGACCAGCCGTTGAAGCATCTTCCTCGTCGTCGATCCCCAGAAGATCTGAATCTTCCAGATCAGTTTCTGCTGTGTCATCAAGCAAATCATCTGAAGCGTTCTCGACTTCGGACTCACGCTCAACGAGTTCCGGTTCTCGCCCCACTCCATCAGCAACGATCAACAGGTCTGCAATTTGCCCGGGTGCCTTGGCCGCCCATGGCAGGGACCAGCCCATCAATGCGTTACCTGTCGCAGGAGTATGCGCAAGGAAATTACGCCAATTGCCTGGTCGAGGAAACAGGGGATTCAGGACATCACCTGTGATCTCGATCCGATCGATGGTCTCGGTGACCGGGGTGTCATCACCTGGGATGAAACGAGTCGCTGTGTGATCTCCACCTGGCACGAAGCCAAGTGAGCCCAGTGATTCACCGGTAAGCCGTACCGTCAATCGAGTCTGGTCAAAACCCAGCAAGGCCGGAGGCAACAGGTAGCCAGATCCACCATGCACAATCTGAAGATCGTTGTCCTCGAGATTGATTGGAAGTCTGTCCCCAGTGAGCAGTGGATTTTCCCAAGCATGGTTGACCGGGTAATAGGACCAAGCACCCGCTCGGCCATCCAGGATGGCAGAGGCGATTAAACCCGCACCCTCTGTTCCAATCTCATCCACGATCAGCGGAATCGTCCACATATCCAATTCGAGTTCTGAAGCAGGATCAAGCCCAGGCATGTCGGCGAGGAGCTCATCCCGATAGTCCTCAAGAAGATCCGATCCCTTGATGGTGCGAACACTCAGGCCGTTAGTGCCAGCAACAGCACGCCCATATCCACTACCACCGTCGATGACCTCGATGTGAACGACCTGATCTGAGCGATCATCCCGATCCAAGCCATCTGCATTCAGGTAGTGAATCACCAGGCAGAACCTGGCATCATCCCAGAGGAGTCGATCGGCATAGCCATCAGGCTGCGGCTGAGATGGTGTTCCAAAGTCAGCGAGGGTCAGGAAATGTTCCGCTGCCGGGGCGGGCAGGGCCATCCACGAGAACAGAGGCAAGACCAGCCCCAGACAGCAGGCAGCCCAAAGGTTCAACCGTAGTCCACGAGATTGCGGGGCTCGCTCCAACGTCGCCCTCCTGGCTCGAAATGTGATCCGATCGGAATCCATCACTGGCGTCTCACTCGCCGGATCCGTCGGCAACCCATCATGCCCGCCGGTCCGACCCTCTCTCGAGAGCAACCGACGACCCGCGGATAGTAGCACGACCATCTGGGGTCTGGTTCTTAGATCGCCACAAATAGCCCATTCCCAACAGTATGTAGCTTTGCATCTTAAAAAACAGCGGCGTGCCCGAAGGCACGCCGCTGATGTTTCAAACAGTACTGGTCTCGTCAGGGAGATCAGTCGAGTGGGGCTGTTCCGATGATCTCGTAAGGATCAACCAACAGACCCGTACCGGTCGGTGCAGCAGGCGTGGTCGAGTAATCGAGCAAGTCGATGTTTCGATCCATCTTCCAAGAGAAGTTGGAAGCCACGTCTGGGTTTGACCAGAAGAGGTTCGCGAACCAAGTCTGACGCAGCGGACCACCAGGCAGGAAGCCTGCACCGGGTGGAATCGCATACGTGGCCCATACGTTGTACTGACCGATTCCTTCGAAGTTATAGAAGTTATCGAAGGTAACGAGGCCCAGACGCGTGGTGTAGCCACCACCGGTAGCACCGGTGTTGCCGACAGCCGACGTGTTAATGGACGTGTGGTCAGAACTCATCAACCAAACCAGCGTCTCGCCAGTGATGTCGTTCACAGACACGATGTCACGAAGGCTTGATGTGCCCTCGCTGACAGGGCGGCCCGCCATGTTGCCGACACCGGCCACATTAATGCCGAAGTCAAACGGGAACAGGAGTTCAAGGCCATCAAGGGTGATGAAGCCTGCCCCGGCTATGGAAGCACCACTGATATTGGTGTTCACAGCGATGGGCCAGTAGGCCAGCTGGCCAATGAGCTCATCCTGCCAATAGACACCAGTACCACCGTTCTGAACGACGTTGTTGGTGACGCGAGGCGTATTGCTGAGCAGTTCAACGGTATCCAGGAAGACACCGCCAACAATCCAGTCAATTTCATTTGCATGGCTTGAGTCAATGACCCAGACCGCAGTCTGACCATCAAAGACGTTGTGCCAGAAGATGCAGCAGCCAGTACCGGAGTAACCGAACTTGCCGATGCCGCCGAAGCTCCAACCTGGGCCCATGGATTCAGGTTGAATGAAGCCAGCGCTCTTGATCATGCCTTCTGGTCCCATGTTCCAGATTGCTGTGATCTCAGCGTCGTCACTGTGCCAGAGGAGGTCAGAGTAACCGTCGCCATTGAAATCACCGTTCGTGTAGCACTTGAAGCCATTGTTGAACAGGTCAGTGGAGACGTCTTCGCCGCCCATCGTGATGGTCCGACGGCCAACGCCGCCAATTACGCCAGT
>JAYZAT010000143.1:0-25815 GCA_036339555.1 Planctomycetota bacterium | reverse complement strand
GGGACGGACCCGAGAGGACCCCGACCTTCTCCAGGAGTCGTGCGGTACTGGTGACATTGAGGAAAATGTAGCGGCCGGCGGGAGCGATCATCCCCTCGCCGGGCAGGTCATGGGAACCGATCCGGAAACGATGGCACGGGCTTCAAGCCTCCTGGTGGGAATGAACTACGACGTCATCGATATCAACCTTGCATGCCCGGTCAAAAAGATCAGGCGACGTCACCGGGGTGGCCACTTGCTGGCGGCTCCCGAGCAGGCTATCCAGATCCTTGAAGCTGTTCGTGAAATCGTTCCGGCATCCATCCCCGTGACCGTCAAGATGCGCAGAGCCTTCGACGAGACCGATGAGATGGCCGACAATTTTGAACGTATCTTTTCTGCTGCGTATGACATTGGCTGCGCCTGGACAACTGTGCACTGCCGGACAGTGCAACAAAAATACAAAGGACCTGGCCGATGGCCTTTCCTGAAAGAACTTGTCGAGCGTCATCCAGAGAAGTTGATCTTCGGAAGCGGTGACATCTGGACGGTCGAAGATATTTTCTTGATGTTGGCCCATACGGGTGTACAGGGTGTCTCGGTCGCACGTGGGTGCATCGGCAATCCCTGGATCTTCCGCCAGGCACGCTGCCTGATGGCAGGCGAGCAACCCCTGGCACCCGACATCACTGAACAGCGACAGGCCTTGCTGAATCACTTCCATCTGTCTGTTCGCCTGCACGGCGAACAATCTGCCTCACGCCAGATGCGCAAGTTCGGAATCAAGTTCTCCGCCCATCATCCTGATCCAGAAGCGGTACGAGCTCGTTTTATCGCTGTCCGCTCGATCGAGGAGTGGCATGCCGTTCTCGATTTGTTCTACCCACTCGACTCGACCAGGATTGGTCTCACAAGCCCAGTAAAAACCGAGCAATCGCAGCACGCTGACCGTTCGTAAGCGGTTGTTCCAATTCAGCCCTGGCCTGTCGCATCAGCACAGTCCGTTGGCCAGAATTCCGCATGAGTTGGCCGAGGGTTTCCTCCGCAGCCTCGTACTTCATTGCAGCGTCATCGCACAGGTTCGCACCCGTTCGACGCCCCTCGGACAGGATCCCCTCAGTTTCAAGTCGGAGTTCTTCGCGACGCGCGAGATACTTTGGCAACACCTCGTTCACGATCTCCAATTGCTCGGGTGTTCCGTTCTTGAGGATCCAATTGGCAATGCGTTCAACATCATCATCTGGATTCCAAAGCCAAGGGTAATTGGCCTGCCGATAGCGTGCTGTCCAAGTGATCGCAGCATCGGTTGATGGACAAAGGCCGTAGACAGCTACAAATGTGTTGTAATCAATGGCCTGCCGGTCAGCCCATCGCTTGGACCGCTCGATCATGACATTGACGCGAGTCGCAGTATCGCCATTGAGTATGGCCACCTGTTCGGCCAGCTTGGCTGCTCGCTCGGCTTCTGAATTCCTGCGGATGCTCGCTTTCAGCGCTTCTCGCCAACCAGCCAGTGCCACCTCCATGTTTTCAGGAGACACGCCATTCAACTCAGCCTTGGAGGCTTCCTCGACGAGTTCATAAAAATCAAGGCCTTCACCGGCGTAGGTCGTATCACCGGCTTCGAGGCGAAGAGGTGCCAGGTAGATTCGACGGTGTAGTTCGAAGTTGGCTCGATCAAGGGTTGCACTGTCGACGCTCGGACCAACCGTCAGGATGTCTTCAACCAGTGAGTCGAGTTGGGTATCCGCCATGGGCCAATTCGCCGACTTGGACTCGATCAACTGCACCCGAATGGACACGATCTCCCCAGGTTCCGATCGGTATCGACCCTGGAGGATTCCATCTAATCGCTTCCGCAGGACCTTCTCTCGCTGGACAGAGGCCTCGACGATTTCCTCAAGGGTGGTGATGTACGCCTGGTAGCGGGTGTCGGCAATGACCTGCTGGGCCTCATCCAGGCCGAGAACCAAGATATAGGCCCGCATGTCATCAGGCAGAACCAATGGGTTGATCTGGTGATCTTGGAAGTTCGTCAGCGTGTCACGCGAGGTCGGAACCCCGAGCACTGTCTGCGTGAGAAGCAGGCAGGTTGTCATCAGCCACAAGAAACGCATCGTCCCATTCTAGTCCCCTGAAAGGACTTGGCTGATGCGACGGCTCAGAAGGCGAAAATCGCATCCAGTGCCTGGGCCAAGATGCCCTTGCTGGCGGCCTTGGGGACTTCGCCCTTGTGACGTTTTTCCACCTGGAGATCAAAGATCTGGTTCGACAGAATGGTATTGGCTGCAGTCACGTCTTCGGGACGGCAGATACCCGTGAGTTGCGTATACCACTCTTCACCATCTGTTCGAATGCGTGTTCTCGCCTCGAGTACGAGATTTCCATTTGGTCGAATCTCGATGACCTCGGCGGTAAGTCGTGTCACCAATTCATCCTCTCGGACGTACTCGCCTTCCCCGTCGAATTCCTTTTCTCCCACGACATCAAACTCGGTGTAGTAAAGAGGATTCTGCCCATTGAGTCCTGGGAAGGATTCCACGCCCCCCGCCAATTCGTACTCCTTATCCGTCTCCAGTCCCTGGAAAGAAGCCGCGACGCTGGCTTCACGGACAATGATTTGAACGAGATCGTGCACGTGGTAAAGACGTGGTTCTGCAGGCGTCACCGCGAACATACTGACGGCCTGAAGTTCCGTCATCCCGGGACTGGATGGTGACCAGACCCCCATCGCCTGTGCCATGATCGAGGTGGATTGCATCGGGATCGGAACAGACAGCACCGGCTCAGCAGACAAGAGCGGCAATCCGGTCAATGGCGGCATCTCACTGGCGATCACCGGTTCGATAGCCCCTGTATCCAAACCCAAGCCCCCCATGTCCATTGGCATCATCAACGACGGCATTCCGCCCCACCCAACGGTTTGAGTCATTGGAACGAGCGTGTTGAAGCCGGCCCCCAGCGTGCCAAGTTGACCGAAGTTCCCGTACCCCTGCGGGAACATGGGTGCGCCACTGAAGCCACCCATGGTTCCCCAACCACCCACATCATTGAACTGCAACGCCGCGCTGCTGGGCAAGTGGGTTCTTCCGAGTTGATGAGTTCCCAGGCTGCCATGCAGTTGATGGCCAGTCATTGGCTGACTGCCCGCCCCATGATTCATGGCAACCATCTCCGGTTCTGCAACGCGAGTAGGTACCACGATCTCGTCGCCGAATGACCACATGGATGCAAACATGGTTGCCAGGAATAACAAGGAACACTTCATGATCAATCACCTTCATCGAGTAACCGGTCGGGCTGTACCGCCGGTTCGAGGATCAAATGCCGTGGACAGATGCCGCCACATCAATAATCGCTTCTCCGGGGCCCGTCACGATGGCCGTGAACGTTTCTCGTTCGCGTCCCTTGCGAAGCTCGATAGATTCGCCAATACCGCCAGCCGACTCTGCACGGGCTTTGAGTGCAATCGCCGCACCGCCGACCAGGCACCGAACAACAACTTGGTCACCTCGGTCAACCAACTGCACAGCACGGATATCACGTGCCCTGAACATCGTGCCAAGTCGCAAGGGTGCGACAGGAACACGGCCTATGACATCGATGGGATGGAGTCGAATCGTACGTTGGGAAGGCGTCAGCCATGCTTCGACTGATGTCACTTGCTCGGGTTGAATAGTTGCGTGTCGAGGCAGGTTGACAGCCGCCTCTGCCACCGTGCACTTGATGAGCGGCTTGACCTTCAAGAGTCTTCGCTCGCCGGGACGTCCATCACTCCAACGACGAAGCTCCAGGTCGATCCGATCACTCATGTTCAGATCGCTCATAGCCTTGATTTCGTACCGGGCGTTCTCAAGGGTGGCGTCCAGCCAACGATCATCGCCTGCATCGAAGATGACTTTCAAAGCTTCAGGGGTCGTGTCCAATGCTTGCACGAGAAAACGAGTCACCGCGCCTCGCAAGGACTGTGCACGTGTTACCTCGATTGCTGATCGTGGTGGGGTGTCGTGGTTTTTCTTGATAACACCGCGGTTCACGGACATCGCTCGCATCGCCGTTGGAGGTTGCGTGGCCGCTTCCCGGTCTGGTCGTATGACGACGATCTGCCCGTTCAAATCAACCCGACCCCAGTGGATGCCCGCAGCATCGAGTCGACGTCTCACATCCGCGACGGTGACTCGTAGGATGTCTCGGCCATCGACTTCGACAATATCGAGTTCTGCCCAAGCCTTGGCTTCGGGACCTTCCAAGAGAGCGATATCGGCAAGCGTGATCGTCTGTGCATCCAGGGATCGTCGCGCCGATGACCGCAAGGTAATGCTGTCTGCCATGGCTGTCGTCGCCAGGACAGCCATGATGATGAACGGCACCAAACCGATCTTTTGAACGTGTCGTGTCTTCAATCAAGCACTCCTTCTCGATCAGCCATACCGCCGCAAGTTGGCAACGATCTGCAGAACCTCGTCAGCCGCCTTCAGTGCCTGCGAGTTGAACTCGAAAGCACGCTGCGTGTTGATGAGATCTACCAGTTCTGTCACCGGATCGACGTTGGATGCTTCCAGGAAGTTCTGGATAATCGTGCCTCGACCATTCTCGGTGGGAAGTCCGATGGCCACCTCCCCTGAAGCAATCGATTCGGTGTAGAGGTTGCCACCGATAGGTGTGAGTCCGGCGGGATTCGCAAAGATGGCCAGTTCCAACTGTCCAATTTCCTCGAAGATTTCACCGTAGGAGATTTGGACATTGCCATCATTCGTGATGTTGACTGCATACTCAGGAATGCCCCAGGGAACCTCGATCGATGGGATCAATCGGCGCCCCTGGTCGTTCGCAAGCACAATCTCGCGTTCCGCATTCAGTGCAAAATTTCCTGCCCGGGTATAGGCCAATCCGTTGGTGTAGGTGTCCTCGACCTCGACGACAAAGAATCCGCTGCCGCTGATGGCAACATCCAGGGGCTGATCCGTCGACACCAGTGGGCCTTCCCGAAGGTTCAACTGTGTTCCGGAAACGCGTGTGCCCACACCTGCATACAGCCCGGTTGGGTTCAAGTCGCCCAGGATGTTCTCCAGTCCCGGCTGTCTCTGCTCGAGGTACAGCAGATCTTGGAAGTTCACACGGCTTGCTTTGAAACCATCCGTGTTGGCATTGGCCAAGTTGTTGGCAATGACATTGAGGTTAGTCGTCAGAGCACTTAAGCCAGTTGCTGATGCATCAAGACAAGTGAAGGCCATGTCGAATCACTCCCAGGGCAACCCAGCAGGTCGCCGCTTCCATCACGTCACTTTTCCAAAGGTATTGATTGCCTGTCCCGTCAGGAGATCTTGTGCCTGCAGCAGCTTGGCATTGGCTTCCACGGCACGTCCGATCTCAACGATGCCCGCCATCTCCAGAACTGGTTTCACGGTGCTTGATTCAAGGTAGCCCTGCCAAAGCGTAGATCCCCCATCGACCGTCATTTTGCCCGCATCGGGCGTTGGGACTATGAGGCTGTCTCCGATTTTGTGCAGGGCGTTTGTATTCGGAACAGTCACCAAGCCAATTCGGCCCAGCTCTTCTCCCGCGTGTGTCACCAAGCCGTCGGGGCCAATCGTGATCGAACCCATCGGTACTGAAATCGTGCGTTCACGCCCGTCCAACACCTTCATACCGGTTCCAAGCATGGCCAGTTCGCCATCTGGATCGCGGGTAAACCGGCCATCACGGGTGAGGCGAATACTCGAGGCGTCACCGGTACCGTCGCCGACCATGAAGAAGGCCTCGCCGTCAATGGCCAGGTCAAGTTCCCCGTCCGTGGGTGAGAGTGAACCTTGTGCCATGACAAACCGCGTGGGATCGGCGAGTTGGCCCCCGCCAAGTTGTTCCAGGAGCCACTGGGGATCTGCCGCCATGTTCCCTTCCAGGCGTGCTGGAAGGCGTTGGCTCGTCATGACCGCGTCGGCCTTGAAACCTCGCGTTTCGCTGTTCGCCAAGTTGTTGCTGGCGACCCGAAGGCGGTGAACCTGTGTCATGAGACCGGTGGCAGATTGGTAGAAACCGTAGTTCATAACTGTCGATCTCTCCCGTTTGAGTTGGCACCCGGGTTGCCCCCCAAGAGACTCACGTGCATGGCTACGGCCGCATTGGCCGTGAAGAGGATCGACTGCCCAAGGCGGGTACCGGGCGAACCATCAACACCCTCCCGACGAGCTGCTTCGATGAGTTGCTTTGCTTTATCTCTGGTCTTGTCCACCCGCTTCGGCCTCCTGCCTTGGGTTGAGCCAATCAGTTGCAAGTGCTGTGCCGGAACAAACATGCCAATCCTGGGGCTGGGAGCGGCACTGCAGGCGTACAAGGGCGTGCTCAGGCAACCGAGTGGCGCATTTCTTGCGCATCACACGGTGGTGCAAGGCTGTGACATGTCCTCGGTTTCTGGCCATGGCTGGAATGGGCCGCCGATACATCCAACGCTAGACATGATTCAAAGCCACCTGGGCAACTCGATTTCTGACGACGCTTCAACAAATTCCGAAGCAGAGTGTGGATGCTGTCCATGGGTCGATCACACTCTCTCGGAATGTCGAAGCCGGTTCCAACTGCAGTCCATCCAGCAAGCCATGGCCACCTGTTTCGGTGACTGGTCCACCTGCCCCGTCTACCGGGCCTTGGCCCAGAAGGGTTCCTCCCCGGAACGGGAAATTCCCGTCGCCGTGGTCCTAACGGTCCGACAGCATGAGCATGTCCACCTTCGACCAACCGGTTCGTGAAGTCCTAGGCTGGCTCCGCATCGAGGCTGGGTTATCCGCCGCAACCCTGGAAGCCTACGAGCGTGATCTCCAATGTCTCGTGGACGATCTCCTCAACAAGGGCATCACCAGTCCCTTCGATGTCACACCGAGACACCTCTCAGATCATTTGCAATATCTGCATCGTGACCTCGACCTGCAACCCAGCAGTATCAGTCGACACCTGTCAACCATTCGTACTTTTTTCCGGTACCTGGAAGCCGAGAAGCGAATTGAACGCAACCCGGCAGCGCCACTGACGCCACCAACGCGATGGAAGCGTCTCCCTGGCGTGATGACACCTCGACAGATGAAGGCACTATTGGATGCGGCCGATCCCGGTGCCGGACGGCTTTGGCAACGTGATCGAGCCATGATCGAACTCATGTACGCAGCTGGTCTGCGTGCCTCGGAAGTCGGTGCAATCCGTTTCCACGAGTACAAGGAAACACTCGGAGTTGTACTCGTACATGGAAAAGGAAATCGTGAACGTCTAGTCCCCATTGGCGTACCTGCACGCGAGGCCGTGAAAGAGTACGTGGATACTCTGTATCCGGAACTCACCCGGTTCGATGATGGTCGAGATGACAACCGATTACTTCTCAGCAATACCGGTCGGCCGCTTGAACGCGTTGCAGTTTGGCAAATCGTTCGACGACTGGCCAAACGGGCCAACCTGGACAACATCCACCCCCACATGCTGCGGCACTCGTTTGCCACGCATCTCCTTGCTGGAGGCGCAGATCTTCGGGTCGTCCAGGAACTCCTCGGCCATGCTGACATTGCCACGACACAGATCTACACGCATGTCGACCGCAGTCGCCTGAAATCAGTCGTCGCACAGCATCACCCTCGTCCCTGACAGGCACATCCGAGGCACGAGGGTCGTCAGATTGTGACGGTCCGGTCGAAGAAGTGCAGCTTGGCGGCTTCCTTGGCCATGCCAAGTGTCTCCTCGGTCGCTGCGATGGCCTGCTTGCAGCCTTCGTGCAAGATGTCCATAACGACATCGTCGGATTCATACTGCTTTCGGCGTTCCTGCATGGGCTCCAGCAAGGTGCTGATCGATTCGGCAACGCGAACCTTGACCACGCCATCACCGATGTTGTCCCCGCGAGCATAGCGATCACGTAGTTCATTCACCTCATCAGGTGATTCTATGAACGTCTCGACGTACTGGAAGAGCGGGTTCTTTTCCGGATCGACTTCACCCGGATCATTGGGCTGTCGGTTGTCCACACCTACGTAGATCTTGCCGAGTTTCTTCTTCACTTGCTTGGGCGTGTCAGTCACGAGAATGGTGTTCCCGAGCGATTTACTCATCTTGTTGACACCATCGGTTCCAACGAGCCGACCTACCTTGCCGACATCGGCGACCGGTATCGGAAAAACGCCGCCAAGAGATTCGTGTTCTTCGTCAGGAGCCTTGTCGGGCACGCCGCAGTAGAACTTGTTGAAACGTCGGGCAACTTCCCGTGTGAGTTCCAGATGAGGAACCTGGTCTTCCCCAACGGGCACCTCATGGGCCCGAAATGCGAGAATGTCCGCAGTCTGTCCCACTGTGTACAACGGGAATCCGAATGAGTAGTTGTCCTCCAACCCCTTGATCTTCAGTTCATCCTTCAAGGTGGGGTTGCGCATGACACGGTTGTAGGGCAGCAGCATCGCGAAGAGATAGGTCAACTCCAGGATCGCTGGCACCTCTGTCTGCAGGAAGATGGCGGCTTTGTTCGGATCGATGCCCATGGCCAGGGCATCCCGAACAACTTCCAGGCAATCGTTCCGGATCTCCTCGGGCTTGTCGGCCCGAGTCGTGAAGGCGTGAAGATTGGCAACGAGAAAGTAGCACTCGTGCGTCTCCTGGATCTCGACCCGCCTCTTGACGGATCCAACCCAGTGACCGATGTGCAGGCACCCCGTGGGTGTATCGCCGGTGAGGACGCGACGTCTGGCGGGCTCTGGCATGGCGGGATTGTAACGGCGAGGCCCTAGACCAGCACCTGGAGGAGGTTCAACGCATTGAAGCCGGCGTGCATCACGATGCATGCCAGGAGCCGACCTGTCTTCAGGTACACCCATCCAAATCCCAGGGACAGGACGAAGAGTGCAAAGACCCCCCGAAGATCCACAATCGCCCCATGCATCAGGGCAAAGAGGATGCTGGTGATGATGATCGCAAACCAAGGCGACTCGTTTGACAAGAGCGGATGGCGCCGAATCGACTCCTGAAGCAATCCGCGATACAGCACTTCCTCGATGATTGGTGTCACCACGACAATCAATATGATGATGCTGATAAACCAACCATCAGGCGTCGCTGCTGCCTGGTTCAACTGGTTCAAAGTGCCATGGGAGATATCGGGAAGTGTGACCCCGGTCATCACCGTGATCAGCATTCCGACAAGGGCCCCAACTGATATGACGACGGGCCAAGAAATGACCAAGCCTCCAATGCCAGACAACAGTGCCTGCCACCAGGTCACTGGAACCTGTTCGGAATCGACCGGGTCCTTTCTGGCCTTGATCAATCCAAGTACCAGGCCTGGCACCAGCAGAATGATCACAACTTCACCTACGTAGTTACCCAGCATCAGGAACAGCATCGAACGAATATCAAGTTCGTTGATCTCGGAAGCAGACGGACCCAACAATGCAAGGGCGATTGCTGATCCCATCAATCCAGAAAGCAAGGCGATGGCAAACAGGATCAACCCCATGTTTGGTGACCATCGCCATTGTTTCAGCCGAGGCCGACGCAACCATGTATCTGGCAGGCAGAAGAAAATAATGATCGCCACGATGGCCACGGGAATGGGCCATAAGGTGATCCAATCGACTGCTGGCTGCAGGACAAGACCAGGCGGCTCTTGATTCAGTGTCGTAGGCGAGGCTATAACGGTTCCAGTCGCCATCAATGTGCTGAGGAAGACCACAATGCCCCCGACCCTTGAAGAGATCATTGAGCACAAGCGACGTGAAGTCGCCGAAGCCCGGAAAGTGACGCCACTTGAGGCCCTCCGGGAACGCGTGGCCGATGTTCCGCTGGCACGCAACTTCTTTGGCGCAGTTGCCAATGGTCGCGGTCCGGGCGGCGTCAATGTGATCGCGGAAGTCAAGGCAAAAAGTCCCTCGGCCGGTGCGTTACGGGACCCCTATGACCCCGCGGATATAGCCCTACAGTACGAGAATGCAGGCGCGGTCGCGATTTCCTGCCTGACGGATGCCGCCTACTTCGGTGGTTCTCCAGAACACCTGGAGCTGGTTCGCAATGCCGTCAACCTCCCGGTGCTCCGCAAGGACTTCATCATCGATCCCTGGCAAGTCTGGGAATCTCGTGCCATGGGTGCAGACGCCATCTTGCTGATCGCAGAAGTCCTCTCTGAGGGCCAGATCCTCGACCTCATGATCCTCGCGCATGAATTGGATATGACCGCGCTTGTTGAAGTCCACGAGATGGAATCGCTTCTCCGGATTCGCCGGCACATTGGGTTCCCCCATCCTGGTTATGCCTTGCTTGGCATTAACAACCGCAACCTGAAGACGATGACCACAGATCTCAATCACACGATCCGCCTGCTCGATCTTGTCGAGGACCAACGTGACATCATCGTGAGTGAATCAGGCATTCGAACCCGTGAGGATCTTGTACGTCTTGCACGACACGGTGTGAACAGGGTCCTGGTTGGAGAATCGCTGCTCAAACAAGACGAACCAGGCCAGGCACTGCGCCAACTCCTGGATACACCGTGGTCCTAAACGCACCCAAGCAGCCGCCGCAACGTCGCCCCGGACCGATTCGCCGTATCAGGCGTTGGTACCGTCGCTTCAAGTATGAATCGGCGACGCGATCGCGCACGAGGTGGTCCATACGAATCGATGTCGCCTTGATTGTGACTGGAATCCTGGCAATTCTTATCAATTGGGTGCTGCAATCTGTTGTCCAACGAACGATCGACTCGAACACAATCGATTACCAGGTTACCGTCATCGATGATTCGATCATGCTGGATCGGATCAGTGAAAACAACGCATCCACAAGCCAAGACATGGTGCATGTCACACTGGCATCTGCACAAGCCGGTTGGCCATTGACCACGGCCATCATCTCGCTGAATCCCCGGATCAGTTGGTCCCTTCCAGGTTTGGAGGATCATGTCGAACGAACAATCCAGCCACTGACACCACTGACAGAGCATCTTGAACTGAGCCCAGAGATCCGCCAAGCCTTGCGATCATCACCGGATCCCGACATTCGGCGGTTTGGCGATGGGCGTCATGTCCAAGTGGACTACATCGTGTTTGTCATCATGATTGGTGTTACCTGGATTCTGCTGTGGATCCTGAGCCTCCCAATCCTGGGGCTGGTCGGGGTTGGTGAAGGTGCTGCAGGACGACTTGGCGCCCATGTCCGCAGGAGTCGCCGTAAGCAAAATCGCTGTGAGCGTTGTGGGTACAACCTCCAGGGGCTGGAGTTTGCTGCCGCCTGTCCTGAATGCGGTGAACTGCTGACCTAACGTCCCGCAGCAGCATTGGCAGTATCCCGTGGATCCATGATCTTCCCTGCCGGGCCACTTACCGGGGACTCCATCGGTACACTGGCGTCCATGTCATTGGTTCGAACCTCAATCGAAGACGGTATCGCCACTGTCACGATGGATCGCCCTGACAAACGCAATGCGTTGTCGCTGGAGTTGATCAACGACCTGGAGAAGGTGCTCGCAGAAGTCGCTGATGACGCCTCACTTCGCGTCATGATCCTGTCCGGTGAAGGGAAGTCCTTCTGTGCCGGTATGGATCTTCAGGGCGTTCTGGATGATGCAAGCCGAATGGCTGGCATGCTTCATGGACTCTCACGTGCCATGCGTGCCATTCGCCGACTGTCGATTCCCACGATTGCCCGTGTCCAAGGGGCTGCCGTTGGTGGTGGTTGTGGACTCGCCGTCGTCTGTGATTACGCCCTCTCCCACGCGGATGCCAAGCTTGGGTATCCCGAGGTTGAACTCGGTGTCTGCCCTGCCGTGGTCGCACCCTGGTTGATTCGTCGACTCGGTGCTGGCCGGGCTCGTGGACTGCTGCTGGCTGGTGGAACCATGAACGGAAAAGCAGCCCTGGACATTGGACTCATCGATGAACTGGTTGAGCAGAAAGATCTCGATGGGCGAGCCCTCGAGTTCGCCCGAAAGCTAGCCAAGGGTGGTCAGCATGCCCTTTCGATCACCAAGCACTGGTTGAACGAACTCGAGCATTCACTCGACGATGCCACCTTTGAACGAGCTGCCCAAATCTCGGCAGAGGTCATCGTCGGCCAGGAAGCTCAGGATCGTCTCAAGCGGATATTTCAAGGCTCCTAGGATTGAACCCAAGCAGGCACCGCCTTAGGGGCCCTAGGTACCCCCAAGACTCCACAACCCGTCCAGATGGCCTCACCAAGGCTGGTCTCTCTCCGCTAGAATAGGCCTGTACCGATCCGGCTCGAAACGGGGCTCACCCTGAGCCCCAGAAGGCCCCGCGAGGAGCTCTTCACCGACTGGCAGGCGTGCTCGACGCCTGCTCCCCCCAGCCCTGGGGCGGCCGGATCCACGCTCACACGCCACCCCCGGGTGGCCTTTCATACTGCGGCCGATTCGCGTCGCCCGCCACGGGAGATCCCCCCCCTTCCACCAGACGGGAAGGGTGCAAGACATGACTACCAGCGTCCCAACCAGTCAACCCCTCACAGGACCCCTGCCCGTCACAAGCCTCCCGGGTGGCGTTGCCATGATCACCCTGGAGCATCCGGATAAGCCGCTGGTCATCATGGACCGATCGCTTCTCCATCGATTGGACAGAACACTGGACGAGCTGGAAAACGACCTGAAGGCGGTCTACATCCGAAGTGCTGATACCAAGGTCTTCGTTGCAGGTGCAGATCTCAAGGAGATTGATGCCCTCGATGATGAGGCGTTGCTGACCTACCTGGCCAGTGGAGTCCAAACCCTGGATCGAATTGCCAGCCTGCCTTGCCCGACCGTTGCGTTGGTCAATGGTGCTGCCCTGGGAGGTGGCCTCGAGCTCGCCCTTCACTGCTCAGCAATCGTGGCCACTCGAACGAATGCCAAGGGCAAGCCCTATCCAATCGGCTTGCCAGAGGCTGGCCTGGGACTCTGCCCAGGCTGGGGAGGCACCCAACGATTGGCTGGTCGAATTGATCCTGCAACAGCCATCACGGCAACAGCTGAAGGCCGACCGTTCACCAGTGACGATCTTCCCGAAGGCCTTGTGGATGCCTTCGCCAATTCTGTCGACGATCTCGTCTCAACGGCGGATGCCTGGCGACAAGCCCAGGGAGATACCTGGCCATCACGCACGATTCTAGATGCTGATCCCGAGACAATGAAAACCGCCCTCATGTCCACCCGCGATTCGGTAGGTGATGATGCGGCTGCCATGGCAGTCTGCGAAGCAATCTGGGCTGGCCTTGAGCATGGCATGGACACCGGGCTGGCAACCGAACGCCGACTCCTGGTGGCACTCCGCAAGACAGAAGCAACCCGTGCGAAATTGAATGCATTCTTCCAGGGTGTTCGCTGAGCACCACAGGAGACCGACCGTGACTGATTCCAAACTGACTGACAATCTCAAGAATATCTCCGAGAAGGATCGGAAGCAGATTGAGCAGGCCCAGGAAATGTTGGGACCCGATCCCGAGACTATGGGATTTGTCAAGAATCTTTTCTGGGGCAACTATCGCTCTGAACTGGTTGTTCCCTTTCCGCAAGTCGGTGCCGAGGAGACGGCTCGTTGTGACCAATTGATTGCTGAACTGGACGACTACCTCCGGAATGAGCATCCTTCAGCAGAAATCGACAACACCCAGCAGATCCCAGACTGGTGTATCAAACGCCTGTTCCAGATGGGCGTCATGGGCATGATCGTCCCAAGGGAATACGGGGGTGGTGGCTTCGGGGTCACCAGCTATAACCGGGTCCTGGAACGTATCGGTATGTCATGTGGTTCAACGGCCGTCATGGTGTCGGCCCACCAGTCCATCGGTTGTGGTGCCATTGCCCTGTTCGGAACAGAGGAACAGAAACAATACTGGTTGCCCAAGGTGTCCCAGGACACGCTCAGTGCTTTCTGTCTCTCTGAGCCCAATGTCGGTTGTGATGCCGCTGGCCAGGAAACTCGATGTGAAGTCACCGAAGATGGCGAGCACTACATTCTCAACGGTGAAAAGAAGTGGGCAACATCCGGAGCGATCGCTGGCATGTTCACGGTCATGTGCAAGCAACGGATCACCGATCCGAATACTGGTCGTACAAAAGATCAAGTCTCTGCCTTAATCTGCACACCAGATATGGAAGGCATCGAGATCACGAGCCGCAACCGATCTAAATGCGGTATCCGTGGCACATGGCAGGCACGCCTGACCTTCAAGGATGTCAAGGTCCCTCGAGGCAACTTGCTACACCGAGAAGGTCGCGGACTCAAGGTCGCGCTGACCTGCCTGAACTGGGGTCGCTGCACGCTCTCGGCGGGCATGGTGGGTGCGGGCAAGGCGGCTTTCGAGCAAGCGATGAAATGGGCCAAGTACCGATACCAATTCGATCGCTCCTTGGCTGAATTTGAACTCGTGAGAGAAAAACTCGCCTTCATGAGTTCCATGTGCTACGCCATGGATGCCATGCTCTACATGACCACTGGCATTGTTGATCGCAATGACGAGGACATCATGCTGGAGACGGCCATTTGCAAGGTCTTCTGCTCGGAGATGGGATTCGCCTGTTGTGATGAGGCCCTCCAGATCATGGGCGGCGAAGGCTACATGACCGAGAACGTCGTCGAAAGGCTGTGGCGGGATTCCCGGATCAACACGATCGTTGAAGGTGCCAACCAAGTGATGCACACCTTCGTGTTTGCCTATGGCTCAAAGCAACTAGGCGAGTACATGCTCGGAATCCGGGCGGCTCCACTGAAACACCCCAGAGCCGCTATGAAAATCGCTGCAGAACTCTTTCTGCACGTGCGGCCTGCCGCCCCAAAGATCTCGGGATTTGATGCCTCGCTCAGAAATCATGTTGACACCCTTGAGGATCACGTTCGTGAGTTCAGTCACCAGGTCAAGATGATGTTCAAAGTGCATGGTGAAGACCTCATCTCCAGCCAATTGATACAGAAGCGACTGAGCACCTGTGCCATCTGGCTGAATGTCATGACGTGTGCACTCTCGCGTTTTGACCGATCCATTCGCGAAGGTGTGGACGGCAACGCGCGTCGAGTGGAGCAAGCGACGGTGGATCATATCTTCGCCCTGGGTCAGAAACGCATCGCCAATAACATTCACAACTTGAAGACGAACACGGATGATTCCATGCGGATCCTCGCCGATGAACTCGATTCCGTCGTAGAAACACTCCCGGATTCCGACTACTTTATTCCCGAACGAACACCAGTAGAGGAGGCCCGTGGCAAGGGACGCCAGCCAGACAAAGAGGCGATTCCTCAATTTGGAAGTGGTTCGGTCTATCCTGCCTTCCGCGCAGCCTTTGACCAGTCATAGAATGCTCTGAACACGCTCATGAAACCTGCTCTTGAGACTCCCACCGCCCAGTACACTTAGGAAGGCACCTTTGAACGATTCGATGAATAGCCTCAACCCTCTCGAAGAGATGTCACGGTGCGGGCATGAACGCGTGTGCTACCACGTGGATGAAGACACTGGCCTGCGTGCAATCATCGCAGTCCATTCCACGAAACTTGGCAACGCCCTTGGTGGTGTTCGGAGATGGCACTACACAAACGATCAAGATGCTGTTTTCGATGTACTGCGGCTCTCCGAGGGAATGACCTGGAAAGCTGCCTGCGCAGGGCTTGCTATGGGCGGTGCCAAAAGCGTCATCCTGCTACCCGAGTCTGGATCTGTTGGCACACGTGAAAGAGCCCACGCGATGGGTCGCTTCATTGATACCTTCAACGGCGCCTATATCGGTGCAGAGGATGTCGGAGTCTCGCCCCAGTTCACTGACTGGATGCTGGAGAAGACGGACCATGTCATGGGCGGAACCGGTGAAGGTCAAGGCGGCGATCCATCTCCGCATACGGCCATGGGTGTCGTCTACGGCATGCAGGCCAGCCTTCAGCGAGTTGGTCGAGATCAATTTGCTGGACTGACCATCGCGTTACAGGGGCTTGGAAGCGTTGGAACGCACCTGGCACAACTGTTGCATGAACGTGGCGCCGAACTGATCGTTGCCGATTCTGACGACGCCAAGGTCTGTCATGTTGTGGATACATGTAATGCCCGGGCCGTCTCCTGCGATGAGATCCTGGGCGTCGAATGTGACATCCTGGCTCCCTGTGCCCTTGGTGCCATCTTCGATGAAAAAAGCATTGCCGCTTTGAAGACAGGAATTATCTGTGGCGCTGCCAATAATGTTCTCCGGGATCCCGAAGTGGACGCCCATCGTCTCGCCGATCGGAACATTCTGTACGCACCCGATTTCATCGTGAATGCCGGTGGGCTCATCCACCTGGCCGGGCTATACCTGGGGTATACAACCGCCCAGTTGGAAGCCATGATTGCCCGTATCGAGGAAACCACGATGACGGTTTTCGAGATGACATCCAAGTACAAGACACCGGGACATGCGGCCCTGGCTCTTGCGAAACAGCGAATCGAAGAAGGTACAGCCAAGGAGCAGGTCAATGCCCGTTAGCCCCGTCTTCGAGACTACGATCGACCGGATCTCCATCTTGGAACATGATGGCTCCTTTGATGAGTCACTTGGCAAAGGCTTGATCCCGGATCAAGACGTCGTTGCCTTGTATCGCCACATCATGGTGTGCCGTCAATTCGACGAGATCGCCTTCAAACTCCAGCGGTCCGGTCGCATGGGCACCTACCCGGAAAACCGAGGACAGGAAGCGACCTCCTTGGGCGCCGCCTACGCACTGGACAAGAGCGACTGGCTCGTGCCCTGTTACCGGGAGAATGCGGGACTCTTTTGGCGTGGCCTTCCCATGGAGAAGATCCTGCTGCATTGGATGGGCGACGAACGAGGCAATCAAATCGATCCCGACCTGCACATCACACCACTGGCAATCCCAATTGGAACCCAGATGCTGCATGCTGTTGGGCTGGCATGGGCCGACAAGTATCGCAATGAGAAATCCCTCTCATGCACCTTCTTCGGTGATGGCGCGACCAGCGAGGGTGATTTCCATGAGGCGATGAACTTTGCGTCGAACCTCGAAATCCCCACGATTTTCTTTTGTCAGAACAATGGTTGGGCCATTTCGGTTCCCACCAAGATCCAGTGTTCCGCGCCAACGATTGCACAACGAGCGATCGCCTATGGGATGCGGACTGTCCAAGTAGATGGCAATGACATCTTTGCGGTGGTCAAAGCGGTGCGTGATGCTGCCGCATCGGCGAGAGAAACCTCGAAGCCTTCGTTTATCGAAGCAACGACCTATCGCCTGGGTGATCACACGACAGCTGATGATGCCCGTCGCTACCGCGATGCAGACGAAGTCGAATATTGGCAACAACGGGATCCCATGCTACGTCTCCGCATGTACCTTGAGCAGCGGGATCTCTGGGATGAAGCCCGCCAGTCAGCGATGCTTATCGAAGCAGAGCAAATCATCTCTGAAGTCGTGAAGCGTGCCGAGGAGATCGAACCGCCAGTTCACACGGACATGTTTGACAACATGTACGCCTCTACACCCGGACAACTACAGCGTCAGCGGCGCACGATGCGAACCACCAGTCTCGGGCAGGATCCTTCCCAGGTTCCTGCACCGGATACTGCCCGAGCCTGAGTAAGGAACCGAATTGCCATGGCGAATCTGACACTCGTCCAAGCCATTAACCTCGCACTCATCCAGGAGATGGAACGCGATGATCGCGTGCTTGTTCTCGGTGAAGATGTGGGCGTGAATGGCGGCGTCTTCCGCGTCACTGAGGGACTGCACAAACGATTTGGAAGTACACGCGTGGTGGACTCGCCACTTGCCGAATCTGGAATCATAGGAACCGCTGTTGGCTTAGCCATGGGTGGACTGCGACCCGTTGCCGAGATCCAGTTCGAGGGATTCCTTGGACCTGCCTACGATCAAATCTGTACACATGCTGCACGCATGCGAACTCGAACCCGAGGCGGCCTGACCGTCCCTCTGACAGTTCGGGTGCCCGTGGGCGGTGGAATCCATGCCCCGGAACTGCACAGCGATTCCCCTGAGGCGATCTACACCCACACACCCGGTCTCAAGGTCGTGATGCCCAGTTCACCCTATGACGCCAAGGGACTGCTCGTCAGTGCCATCCGTGACCCTGACCCAGTCATCTTCTTTGAACCCAAGCGGATCTACAGAGCCTTCCGCGAGGAAGTTCCCGAAGATGAATACACGGTACCCATCGGTGAGGCCCGAGTTGTTCGCGAGGGAAGCGAGATGACCATGGTGTCCTGGGGTGCTTCCATCATCCACTGCATGAACGCCATCGAGGCCAGTGGCCGCGATATCGAATTGATCGATCTGCGAACCATCTGCCCCATGGACGTTGAAACGATCGTGGCGTCTGTCCGCAAGACGAGTCGAGCTGTCATCGTCCACGAAGCGCCACTCACCTGTGGCATTGGGGCCGAGCTCAGCGCCCTGATCATGGAACACTGTTTCCTACACCTTGAGTCGCCAGTCCAACGCGTTTCCGGATTAGATGTCATCATGCCCTATTACAAGCTTGAGCTGGACTACCTCCCTGACCCGGAACGCATCGGTAAGGCAATCGAAGAGACGGCTTCGTACTGAATACAACAGACCCATGGCCATCAAGCAACCACCTGACAAATCACACTTTCTCCTGCCCGATCTTGGTGAAGGTGTCGCCGAAGCCGAATTGATCTCCTGGAAAGTTCAGGTCGGCCAAGATGTTGCGGAACACCAGACACTCGCCGAGATGGAAACCGACAAGGCTCTGGTCGAGGTCCCCAGCCCCTGGGCTGGAACGATCCGAGAACTGCATGGCAATGCTGGTGACATCATCAACGTGGGAAGCGTGCTGGTGAGTTACGGCGGCAAGGCTGCTGCCACATCCTCCGAAACCAAGCCCCAGGCCTCAGCGCCGGCACAGGTAGAGGCAGAAGAGAGTGATGACGCCGGAACTGTAGTTGGAAATGTCTCGAGCGAGCTCAGTATGCCCGCATCATTTGCACGCCAAGATTCAATCTCACCGGGTGCCAAGGCCCAGGCGACCCCAGCTGTTCGTCGGATCGCCCGTGATCTCAGGATCGACATCAACGCAGTCAGCGGAACCGGCCGCGGTGGACGCGTGACCGCTTCCGATGTGCACGCCCATGCGTCCGATGGCTCGGTGCCCACAACCACTATCGCCCAGCCCGGGACGAGATCTGCACCAGTCGCGGAACCCGTGATCCAGGATCCTGCCCAAACCATGCCCCTGGCCACAACCCGAGTTGCCATCACGCCTGAGGGCACGATCGAAAAAGTTCCTTTCCGGGGTGTGCGACGCAAGATTGCACAATCTCTCCATCACTCTGTGCAGACAACTGTGCACTTCACCGTAGTCGACGAAGCAGATATCACACGCCTGGATCAGAAACGAGCTGGATTTGAATCGCTCCTGGGTACCCGAGTGAATCTGCTGCCATTCGTGATGACCGCGGTTTGTGCCGCTCTTCGGCAACACCCAACCTTGAATGCCAACGTGGATGACTTCATGGAAGAAATCCACCTGAAAGGCCCGGTCAACCTGGGTTGTGCCGTTGATACCGATCATGGCCTGATGGTGCCAGTGATCCATGCAGCCCAGGACCTGACCTTCGTGCAGATGGCACAGCAGGTTCGTGACTTAGCAACTGCCTGTCGGGATCGGAGCATTCCCCGCGAGTCGCTTGCGGGTGGTACCTTCACGATCTCGAATGTTGGCAGCGCCGGTGGTATGTTTGCAACACCCATCATTAACTACCCAGAGGTCGCCATCTTGGCGATTGGCCGGGCCAAGGAAACAGTCCTGACCCGCAATGGCGCCTTCTACGCCGGTCTCGTGCTTCCATTGTCCTTGAGCTGTGATCATCGAGTCGTCGATGGTGCCGAAGGGGCTCGCTTCCTTGGAACACTCGTCAGCCTGCTGGAAGCTCCCGAGACATTACTTCCAGAAGTATGAATCACGACGATTGAAGAGGGGGAACAAGAAATGACTACCTGGTCCTGTACGCTCCTTCGCGCAGGCAGCTTTCGTCTTGATGGTGGCAGCATGTTCGGTGTTGTTCCACGTGCCATCTGGTCAAATCTCGTGACTCCGGATGCCGACAACTGCATTCCCCTCCAAACCAACTGCCTTCTCCTCGAACTTGACGGTAGCCGCGTTCTGGTTGAAACAGGTAATGGGGGAAAATGGTCGGCTAAGGAGCGGGCAATCTTCGGGATCGAAGATCGAACTGTAGAAACAGCCTTGGGGGAAGTCGGCATATCACCTGAACAGATCGATCTGATCATCGTGACGCACCTGCACTTTGATCACGCTGGCGGACTGACTCGAATGACGCCCTCGGGAGAATTAGTCCCCACCTTCCCCAATGCCGAGGTCGTGGTCCAACAACGGGAATGGGATGATGCCCTGGCCAATCGATCCACTATGAATGCCACCTATCTTCGCAGCCACCTGGACCCCATCGCTGACTGCGTCCGCTGTGTTGAAGGCGAGGTACTCATTACCGACGGCTTGCGTGTCTTGCCCACACCGGGGCACACGTGGGGCCATCAATCTGTTCTTGTCGAGGAAACAGATGGACTGATCTGTTTCACTGGCGACCTCTTGCCTACTCGGAACCATAGTGGTCGGGCCTGGAGCATGGGCTACGACATGCTGCCCCATGACACGCTCCTGACCAAGGAAACCCTACTAGCCAGGGCCGCAGACGAGGGATGGCGACTGGTGCTTGACCATGAACCCGGCGAACCGATGGTGGCCGTCGATCGTGACGATTCCAAAGCTTGGTTCCAATTGGTTCCGACCCGCGTTCCGCTCCGCTGAGATCACTCAGGGTGCGGGCGGCCCTTCCACGGGCTCCTCGATGATCTCCAATTGATCATCTGCCGCATCGCGGTCCTTCAACTGAAAGACTCGTGCGTAACCACTCTTGTGGATCAATTTCCAGAGATCGGGATCGAATTGCTGCATCACGACCATCTGAATCATGTTGGAATTCAGGAATTCGTCGTCAAGCATGATCATGTTGCCTGATTCAGCAAGAATTAAGAGGTTGAGCCAGTAGAATTCCTTGGGAATCTCGCCCTCTGGATCGATCAAGTTATATTCGCTATGTATTCCTCCCCGGGCCGTGACACGGTATCCAGGGACATGCAGTGTTGGTCCATTGCGAACAATCGTACGACCTGTTTCGATATCTTCCTGCACGTGGACCACTTTCTTAAACTCCACGGGAATACGTTGTCCAGTCTCCCGGTTATGAACAGTAGTGATCAATGTGCGTAAATTGAGAATGATGCCATTAGCAAACATGATTTCTTCGTTATTGACCTGCTGAGCTGATCCAGGTGGCAAGAAATGGTAAACGCCTGCCTCGGGTCCGGTTGGAAGCGAGTAATCAGGATCTGCGTACGCCTCCAACACCCCGAGCAACCTCACCATGGACATGGGGAAATAGAGAAAGACCTCCTTTTTCATTGGTGGAAGATCGGCTCTACCATTTTTCAAATCTTCAAGGAATTGCTGAGGGTAGATTGGAGAATCGCCCTCCAATCCAAGGAAGTGATGCGGTGTCGGAAGATGGCCCAGAATCGCTGCATCTGCAGCACATTGGGCGAGTCCTGCAGCCACCTCTTGGGAGTCCGACATCGCGATATTGGCAACAGTCCAGCAGTCATCACTGGCACTGATTGGCGTCATCAAGACATTTCGGTCAGCGTAGTACCAGGGACCAGAGCCATAATCCCACCAGGACAATATGTAATCTCCCGGAGAAGATGCGTGCTTGATGGACTGTATGGCTGCAATTCCTGGCTGGTTGAATACCGTGCCCACCTTGAAGCTGATGGCATGCGTCACGTTCACAGCAATGAAGGGAGTTGCCAGCAGCATGCCTCCGACCACGCTGCCAAACCGCCTGGACCCCAGAGTCAGCCTCGGCAAACATCGAAGCAATGCCTGCACGATGATGAACAGGAGGTAGACCAGCGAAGCAGAACCGACAAGCGATCCCCAGGTCGTAAATCGCAGGCCACCATCAAAGGAGAAGAGTCCTAAGGTCACCAAGGGCAGGCCAATCAAGAAGCCCGGGTAGCGAATACACAATAGAACATAGCCAATGATCGAAAGGTTGAAGCCCGTAACGGATCCCATGATCCTGCGGGCCAGTGAGCTGAACGCCTCCCCCTGCGCTTCGAGCACGGTGTGCTTATGTGTATTTCGAAAGTTGATCTCGTTATAGATTTCCTGACGTTTCAACTCGACCGGATCGAGTTGGGTAACGACTTCCGTACCCTCGGTTAGAAATTGCGAGTACGTCTCCAATTGGGTAATGAAATAGCCCCAGGGCATGCTGATGATTAGCCAGAGTACGCAGAGGACAACGATGACCAAGGTAGTCGTCTCCTGCCTTAGGGCAGGCTTGGACGAAGAAGATCCTGCCTTCTCCGTTTTTTCCGATCGCAGGTTGCTCTCTTGGGTACGGCCCGATGCCATCGTCTTGGAAAGTAAGACCCAGATAACCACAATGGCTGCCAGTCCAAGAAACCAAAGCCATGGCGATTCATGAATACGTGCGCCATTTGACCATGGGCTGGCAGCCGTACCGGCTGCCACGAGAGCGATCATGCGCAATCGCTGATCTGCCTCCCGCCGGAAAAGTATGTACAACACCTGAACGCCAATAAAGCTCCCCGCGATGCTGGCACCGATCACCAATCCCTTGGCATAGAAGAATGGATAGAGGAAAACCGCGAGTGCGGCGATTCCTGCATAGGTCAGGGTGCGTCGTTCATGAGCCCCAAGAAAAAAGAAAACCAGCAGCAAGGCAATCCAAAAAGAGAACAGGTCCGTATCGAAATACCCTGCCATCGATCGCTCGTAGTAATTCCAGGCAACCCCGCCCAGCAAGGCTGCCGTAAAGCCCCACAAGGCGCTTCCGTACAACCGTCCAATCAAGACCAACGGCACTGTAACAAGGCTCCCCAGGACAACAGGAGCCCATACTAGTAACGTTGCAATCTGGATCGGGATGGCCTTTAGGAAGAGCCAGGACAGGGCATGCAAAGCACCCTGGTTGTTGAGAATGGGAAACAGATTCGGATTGTCCTGGTGCAAACCATCGATGTGCTGCTGAAGAACCGCGCCATGCGTTAAGGCATCGTGAGTCGTTGGTTGGATGACACCAAGGAATTTCAATGCGTCATCACCATCCGCCCAAGCAATCCACTGGTATCGCACCAGCGCACAGGCAAACCAGGCAATCAGGATCAATAGGAAGGTCACCCACGGCCCATTGAAGCGATCCTGAGGAATACTCAACCATGACCGCCAGCCGGTTCCAGGTTTATCACTATCGACCGCAAGGGCCGGTGTCTGCAACATGTTGGTTGCCCCAGGGTGGTGTGTCATTCAGCTTGCCTGAACGGCCGCACGGGCACGCACGAACGCAATGATTGTTTCAGCCACGTGCCGCTTCTGTTCCATGGTCAACTCGGGATACACGGGCAGAGCAATGGTTTGGGCCGCAGCCGTTTCCGTCTCCAGCAACGGCCCGGTCGCTTCGGCCAATTGCTTGAAACAATCCTGAGCATGCAACGGAACCGGATAATAGACATCATGACCGATTCGATTCTCGACGAGATGAGCTCGAAGCTCATCGCGGATGGCTGCTGGCACTCGGATGACGTACTGGTTATAGATGTGATGCGAGGGTGCCGCCGGGCAAGACGGTCTCAACAACGGCAGATCAGCACCTTCAAGCGACGTACCAGAAGACCCCGCACCGGCTTCGTCGAACATCTGGTCGTAATCAGTTGCATTCCGTCGCCGGCCTTCCGTCCAGTCGTCCAGGTGACGCAACTTGACCTGAAGAACGGCTGCCTGGAGTGCGTCCAGTCGCGAGTTCAACCCCACCTCCTGGTGGTAGTACTTGGGTTCCATCCCATGGTTTCTCAAGCGTCGCATGCGATCTGCCATGTCACCATCATTGGTTGTCACGATGCCACCATCGCCGAAGCCGCCGAGGTTCTTCGATGGGAAGAAACTGAAACAGCCGAACTGGCCACGGGAACCAACCCGTGTTCCTCCCGCATCCCGGCTGCCGATCGCTTGAGCAGCATCCTCGATAACCGGAACACCCTTCGATTCAGCAAACGTGAGGAGGCCATCGAGATCGACCGCCTGCCCGAAGAGGTGCACGGGCATGATGGCCTTGAGCCGCGAGCAACGACTGGCTGCCTCGGCGACCGTTTCTGTCGTGCAGTTGTAGGTCCCTGGATCAATATCACAGAAGACCGGGGTAGCCCCCAATCTCCAGATCGAACCAGCCGTAGCAAAGAAGGTGTAGCTGGGACAGATGACCTCGTCACCGGGACCAATGTCTAACGCCATCAAGGCCAAAAGGAGGGCATCCGACCCGCTGGCACATCCCACGGCATGGTCCGTGCCACAGTGCTCGGCTACCGAAGATTCAAAGTCAGCAACCTTGGGTCCCATGACGAACCATTGGCTCTCGACGACTTCTCTCAAGATCGGTTCGATCTCATCACGAATCGTCTCGTACTGGGCCTTCAGGTCCAGGAGTGGAACATTGATTTCCTCGGGCATCACGCGATTCCTCACCTTGGGTCCATGGTTCCGCGGGAGGGTCCCGCAGTGAAGCGTGCATTGTAGGCTCTTGGGCCCGATCTTCCCTCCGCAGGCCTTGTCTCCATGGATCATGCGGAGAACCAGTGCCAGGTCGCGGTAGCCAGATGAAAAAACCCTCCCCCTGGTGGGGAAGGGTTGAGTGATAAGGACTCAATTGGCCATTGGGAGCTAGTTGCAGTCGTCCTCGCAGGTTGTGCCCGCTCCCAACCACGTCGCGCCAGGGAAGTTGCACTCAGCTTCAGTGAACTCTGCGCAGGCCCCAATCTCCGCGTTGCAGCAGGCACCTACCGCATTCGAATCGCCGCCGCCTCCGCCGCCAGCACATGGAGCACAGCCGAAGGATTCCAAGAGGCCGCCAATCAGGATTTCCCAGATACCTTGGATGATTGACGCGGGCGGACCCAGGAATTCCGGTGGCCAAGTGGAAGGATCATCCTGATCTAATGAGCAGATGTAGTCACAGGGATCCATGCCTCCTGGAATCGTAATCGCACCAATCAAGCCGCCGTCGCTGTCATCATCATCACCGCCGGGAATCAAATCCCCAAAGTCAGGCAGCCCGCCAAAGTCGAAATCGTCGAAGCCTCCCAGGTCACCAAGGCCCCCGCCTTCACCCGGCAAGGTTCCCAGGTCTGGGGGGAGTCCCGCGAAGATCTCAATGTTCATCTCTGTCAGGGTTCCATCGGGATTCATGCGCCAGGCACCAGCGATTCGATAGTTCAACGCGTTAGCGAAATTGGTGGTCGTGGTCGTGGTTGTCGCAGGCGTTTGATCACCGAGCGTCTCCTCTTCCAAGCCATCTTCATCCGCGTTGTCGACAGGATCGCCGTCGAGGCCGTCATCATCTCCATCGGCCCGGAACCCGGGACCACCCTCACCATCATCACCATCATCATCATCATCAAACGGGTTGTCTGCTGGGAAGTCATTATCCAATGGGAAATCATTCTCCAAGGGAATGTCGTTCTGAGAAGGAGTGTTGAGACCTGTTCCTCCGCGGTCCATCTGCCAATTGACAACACCTTGACCGTCATTCCAGACGAGGTTGACGTGGCCATTCGTGGTATAGGTTCCGATACCGCCCAGGGTTGCATCAATGATCACTTCCTGGCCGTTATACGTGAGGTAATCACCCGCCAAGAAGTTGTCCGGTCCGACAATCCAGATGGCAATTCGGTTGTATTCCTCAGCCCACCAGAGCAGATCCCCTAT
>JAYZAT010000142.1:0-29251 GCA_036339555.1 Planctomycetota bacterium | reverse complement strand
GATTTCATCCCGATCCGAACCATCCCGGAAGTCCCCGGGGAGGTGCACGACCATTCCACACGATCATCCCTGGATTCATGACCCGAAACCAAGAAGCCGAGATGGCCTTCGGTGTCATGGGTGGTCCAATGCAAGCCCAGGGACATCTCCAGTTGGTCGCCCGTTGCTTGCTTGCAGGTCAGAATCCACAGGAAGCCATGGATGCCCCGCGATGGCGTCTCTTTGGAGGTCTTACCCTCGAAGTCGAACCGGACATCTCCCCAACTGTCATGTCGGATCTCGCCGCCCTGGGGCACGAAGTCACGCTCGCGAACGCCAGAACAGTTCGTTTCGGAGGTGGCCAGGCCATTCAGCGTCATGGTGACGCGTGGATTGGTGCCAGTGACTCCCGCCGTGATGGACAAGCCGTTGGATTCTGAACAGCCGGTGGACGAGTCGTCTGGCAGCCGCGATTGGCTACCATCGCCACCCCATGTTGATCTACGCCGGTATTGATGAGGCCGGATATGGACCGATGCTCGGTCCTCTGTGTGTTGCAAGCAGCGTTTTCGTACTGGATGCGCCGCCTGTTGATGGCGGTGTACCGGATCTGTGGGAGTCCCTCGATCGGGCTGTCAGCCGAACGCTCAAGGATGCCAAGAAACGTATCACGATCACGGATTCCAAGAAACTCAAAGGTCCCCGGTCAGCACGCGCTCACCCCCTGCGGCATCTGGAACGTGGTGTCCTGGCATGCCTCGGGGCAATCGAATCCGACAGTAGCGTGTTGGTATCCATGACCGAAGAAGATCTGTTTGAACGACTTGGTGTCAACGTTCCAGGTCGGCCGTGGTACCAGACGGCCGGTACCCTCCCGACCGCCTGCGACACGGGGCGACTTCGCATCGACGCCAATCTTTTGCGTCGGGCGATGCGTGCATCAGGGATCCAGTGTGCGGCCCTCCGCTGTGAAGCCCTTGGCGCAGCAGATTTCAACCGATGCGTCGATGAAATTCGCAATAAGTCGGGCGTCAACATGCAACTGGTTATCCGACAGGTTGAATCGATTTGGATCCGGTTCCCAAACACACGCCCACGCGTGGTCATCGATCGACAAGGCGGACGAACAAACTACCGGGAAGATCTCCAAATAGCCTGGCCTGAGGCGTCCATCAAGGTGGTCCAGGAATCTCCGGGCCTAAGCCGCTACGAGTTGTCCCTGCCAGGTCGGGGAGAGCTGGTGGTGATCTTCACGGCCGAATCGGAACTCCGGCACCTGCCAGTAGCCCTGGCCTCGATGACCGCCAAATATGTCCGGGAACTGATGATGGGCCGTATGAACCGCTTCTTTCTCAGCCGCCGTCCCGGAATTCGAGCAACGGCGGGTTATGTCGAGGATGCCCGGAGATACCTCACGGAGATCGAACCAGTCCTGGTGGAAGACCATATTGATCGTTCGGAATTGGTTCGATGCTGCTAAAGGTTGGTTGATTCACCCCAATTCCTGCAATTCCAGTGGACTCCGAGTCCCTTTCATGACCAAAATGGATTGACCCGGGCTGGTAAACCGATATCCTCCCCGGTTCATGCCTCGTGTCGTATGCGAGGCAGATACCCGAATGGCGGACCTCGCCCACCACGCCCCAAGAGGCTGACGTGGGCCCAACTGCGAGGGAGCGACCCATGCAGTTCGACGAAGAGGAGACCGCCCGGTCACGCTGATGCCCGCTTCTGCTGGGCCCGGCGACCGACCGGGCGATCAGGCGGAAACGGGATCTCGTGAGGCGTCATTGAACGCCACCGGCGAATTGGCCGTCACCAGATCCAACGAGTTGTTGCGGAGTTGTCCTCCATTCGAGAGGCACTCCTTGAAGCCGGTGTTCCATCAGGATGCACCCAAACCCGTGCCACAGGCACACTTGAGTAGATGACATGTCCTTCGATCTGAACAAAGTTCGCAACATCGGCATCTGTGCCCACATTGACGCTGGCAAGACGACCGTCACTGAGCGTGTGCTGTACTACACCGGCCAGAACTACAAGATGGGCGAAGTTCATGAAGGCACTGCCACTATGGACTTCCTCGAGGAAGAACAGCAACGTGGCATCACCATCCAATCCGCAGCAACCACCTGCCCATGGGAGAAGGATGGCACGACCTACACGGTCAACCTGATCGATACGCCTGGTCACGTCGACTTCACCATCGAGGTCGAACGTTCCATGCGGGTACTCGACGGTGCCGTCGCCGTCTTCGATGGCAAGGAAGGTGTCGAAGCCCAGTCTGAGACCGTCTGGAGACAGGCCGATCGATACAACGTTCCACGGCTGTGCTTCATCAACAAGATGGACAAGATCGGGGCCGACTTCGAGTTCAGCTTCAACTCCATACGCGAACGATTGGGTGCGAATCCAATCGCGGTGCAAATCCCCATTGGTGCCGGCGATGACCTGGAAGGACTCGTCGACCTGCTGGAGATGAAGGCGTATTACTTCGACAGCACCGAACTCGGTGCGGTTGTCGAGCAACGTGATATTCCCGACGCCATGAAGGACATGGCCGAGTTGTGGCGACACCAACTGGTCGAGCAAGCCGCAGACCTCGATGATTCCCTGACCGAGAAATATCTCGAGGACGAATCGGCCATCACCCGCGAAGAAATCATCGCAGCCCTCCGAATCGGTACCCTAGCCCACTCCTGCTGCCCCACCTTCTGTGGTGCCGCGCTTCGGAACATCGGGATCCAACGACTCCTGAATGGCGTGATCGACTTTCTCCCCGATCCCACTGAGGTTCCCGAGGTTGAAGGGGTCGATCCCAGGGATCCAGACAAGTCCCTGACCCGAGCACATACGCCCGATGCTTCTTTCTCCGCCCTTGTGTTTAAGGTCGTGAGCGACACGCATGGCGACCTCACGTACGCTCGGATCTACTCCGGAATCCTGAAGAAAAGTTCCCGCGTACTGAATCCCGTCAATGGCAAGAAGGAAAACGTGTCGCGGATCTTCGAAATGCACGCCAAGGATCGCTTGTCCCTGGATGAGGCTGTCGCCGGTCAGATCGTCGCCCTGATTGGGCTGAAACATTCCATCACGGGTGACACGCTCTGTGCCGCTGACGCACCCATCGTGCTTGAGCGCATGACCTTCCCAGACCCGGTCATCTCGATGTCAATCGAACCCCTGACCACGGAAGACAAGAAGAAACTGGCCGAGGCGCTGGGCACCATCATGCGGGAAGACCCCTCTTTCCAGTCACGATTCAACGAGGAAACAGGGGAAACGATCATCAGTGGGATGGGCGAACTTCACTTGGAGATCGTCAAGAACAAACTTGTTCGCGATATGAAGATCGGGGTCAACGTCGGCACACCAAGGGTGAGTTACCGAGAAACGATTACGGGACCGGCAGAAAACATTCGCGGCAAGTTCGTCAAACAGACTGGTGGACGAGGGCAATTCGGTGATGTCATCATCAATGTTCGTCCCATGACACCCAGCCAGGCCGAAGAGGCAGAAATCGAACTCAAGGACGGCATCGGGTTCGTCGATCGAATTTCACAGGGATCGATTCCCCGCGAGTACATCCCCTCTGTCGAAACCGGAATTCGACAAGCCGCCGGATCAGGCATCCTGGGTGGCTATCCCATGGTCAATGTCTGTATCGAACTGGTGGATGGGTCCTATCACGAAGTGGACTCCAGTCAGATCGCATTTGAACAAGCCGGCGCTCTGGCCTTCCGTGAAGCCTGCACCCAGGCAGGTCTTGCTTTGCTGGAGCCGATTATGACCGTCACCATCACGACGCCTGAGGATTTCTTCGGCGCCCTGAGTGGCGACCTGGCAAGCCGGCGCGGTCAGATCAACGAATCCGACCTTCGGGGCATCGTCCGAATCATCACGGCCGAAGTGCCACTCTCGGAAATGTTTGGTTACACGACGGTCCTTCGGGGCCTCACGCAGGGTCGTGCAAGCAGCACGATGGAACCTGCCAACTACCAGTTAATGCCCCCCAACCTACGAGACGAGGTGCTCGCCCGCTGACCGGTGATATCCCGCCGGTTCATCAGGGCGTGTGGTAGGGTTCTCGCGATGTGGCTTTCTGTTGAGCGCCAACAGAAGCCTGTCATCTTCGTTTCGTATGATCGATCGCCCGACCCCCTTTCCACGTCTCCATAGGAGCGTTGGCCAGATGACCATCTGCGACGCAGATCTGCGGTTGCTTGATCGTGCTGCCAGGTGGGCTGTGCGTGGCCATGGACTCGTCGAACCCAACCCCATGGTTGGATGTGTTCTCAGCGATGCGCAAGGTCGAGTCCGGGCGATGGCATCCCATGAGTTTTTCGGGGGACCACATGCCGAAATCCTGACCCTGCAGCAAGCAGGTGAGTTGGCCCGCAATGCAACAATCCATGTCACCCTGGAACCCTGCGCACACCAGGGCAAGACTCCCCCGTGCGTTCAGGCCTTAATCAATGCTGGCGTTCAACGCGTTGTGATCGGAACCCGTGATCCGAACCCCGAGGCTGGTGGTGGTGCTGAACAACTGCAGGCTGCGGGGATCACTGTCGAGTTTGCCGAACATATGCCATCAACCAGGCTCATCGAGCCTTTCCGAACCAGGCTAATCCACAAGCGACCATGGATCACTATCAAGTGGGCCCAGACACTCGATGGCCGAATCGCCACGCGGTCAGGTGACAGCCGCTGGATTAGTTCTCGCGCGAGCCGACGATTGGTTCATCGGGAACGAGGTCGCGTGGATGCGATCCTCACTGGGATTGGAACGGTGCTTCGTGACGACCCACAACTCACTGCCCGTGACGTCCGCTGTCGCCGAATTGCAACCCGGGTCGTACTGGATCGATCACTGCGAACACCCTTGGAGAGCAGCCTGCTTGCCACGATTGAACTGGCACCACTCTTGCTTGTCACCGACGAAACCTTACTGGACAGCCCAGAAGCTCAAGCCCTGCGATCACGAGGCGCCATGCTCATTGGGCGACCCTTGATCTCAGATCGCTTTGATCTCCCGTCGCTTATGCAAGAACTGCACCGAACGCACCGTTTTTCCAACATGCTCGTCGAAGCTGGAACCGGCCTGATGAGCCACATGGTTCACACTGGCTGTGCCGATGAACTGGCGATTTTCCTCGCACCGCGACTCATGGGTGATCCGGAAGGCTATCCACCCCTGTCCGAAGAAGTCATCAAGACAATCAGCGAGGCGCGTCGTGTCCGGTTGGACCATATTCACCGGCGTGATGTGGACGTCCTGCTTCGCTGCCGCGTGGAAAGCTGATCCAGGCGTTTCGGATCACGGCACGTTCGATCGCAGTCCCCAGTCGACTGGTCTCAACGGCACAGTCATCGCTGCAGAGTGGATGCGTACAACAAGGTCGCCATTCTCAAGCCCCCATCGTTCGCCGTCTTCTGGAGTTTCCCGCAACACACGTACGGTATCCATAGGACGCTGGTCATAGCCGACCAGCGTGATGCTTCCGACCTCCAGTTCCGTCGGATAGGACTCCACCAGGGCAACTTCTGTTCCGGGAGTCAGGAACAACAAGTCCATCAATGATTCCACACGATCACGTGGCACCTCAACATCACCATGGGATGGCGCTATCCACCGATCGAGGTCACGCTCAAGTCGAATGTCCTCGGTTGGCCCCCGAATCACCAGGGCCTTGACGCCGGCTCGTGAAATCCCCGATGCCCGCGGATCAACCAAGTTGATTGGATTTTCCAGTAGTGCCGCCACGGTCTTGGCCTGTAGGCGCAACACTGAAGGGATCCCCTCGATCATGACGTAGCGATCCTGGGTCCGACCGCCAACGCGATCACCAATGAGGAGACGACGCGTAACACCATCACGCTCTACGACCTCCAAGATCCCCCGTGGGGATTCGAGTCCGAAGGCTGACAACGATTCCGGTTGGTCAAGAATGACACCGAGGGCCTTGGCCCTGGCCAGTTCAATCACGTAGGCCTCCATGGCCTCCTGGTTAGTACGAGTCGAGATCGGTGCGCTGAGCCGCCAGGTGCCACTCGATCGGTCCAAGGTCATTTCCTGTTCACCCACGATTCGGGTCACCCGTTGAGATTCGATGTCAAAGTTTGGGAAGAGCCGGGGTTCACGCCACGTGGTTGGATCCGAATCCAGGGCGAGTTCGTGAAGTCCCTGGTTAACCACAAGAATGGTCGGTGCCTGGTCTACCTGTAGGTACCCGCGTCCAGCGACACCACGTCGTCCGAGATCAAACCGCCGCTGACCCTCAGGCCATGTGAACACCAGCGAGGCCTTGGGAGGCTGCAACTGCAAGGAGGTATCGGAAAGCTCTTCCGTGGACGGGAAACGATCAATGACGCGCAATTCGCGGGCCCGTTCCGCCAAGGCCAGGACGTAACGATCCGCCACAGGCGCACGGAAAGGTATCAATTGCCACCAATGATCGTCTTCACGAGCAAACGACCATCGTGAATCGCCTTGGATGAGTTCAACGTGTTCAAGTTTGTCGATTGGAAACGTCTCTGAGTCCAACAATGGACCCATGCCCACCCTGCCGAATCGATCCTGGTCTCGTTCAGACGTTATGACCGCCAGCACCACGAGCACGGTCGCGATCACGAGCGTCGAGATGGTCACTCGCCATGACATGTCAGGATCGCCTCCTCAACCAAACACCAATGCCAACGAGCGCGATCACACCAGGCATGCCTAGGAGCAGGAACCAACTCCATCGTTGTTGGACAGGCACCCGGATACTGCCCAGCCTGGCAACTTCCTGGCTCAGGGGGCCTGGTGCAATTCGGTTATCCAGGCCAGCCAACCAGGACGATCCTGACAAAAGGAGTTCATGGTTTCCGGGGTACAGCAACGCATACCGTTCACCACCGGTTGGCATCACCATATCCGCCACGTAGTTCAACATCCATCCACCAGATCCCACGATCAGCACGCGTTGGGCTTGGCCTCCCACTGGTGAAGGACGTTCTACAGCAGCCAAGAGTGGAACTGATTGTTCCAAAGTTGGCTGATCCACTTTCATGGGGGGCGCGTCTTCACGCGGGGACCATTCTGATTCGAGCCAGCGTGTTGAAGAGGGTTCTACTGCGGCCATCAACTGAATTGTGTTCCGGGACGACTCATCGCCTGGAACGAGCGGAACAGGCAAGGGTAAGGCCAATGATTGACCATGCAACGCAGCAGCAATCAGGTGGGGTTCCGTGAACTCTGTCAGAACCTGAACACGACCAACCTGGTGTTCGCCCTCGGGGCCACGCTTTGATTCACTGATCACGTTGTCCGTCTGAACCTCCACGCCCAGCGGGCGAATCAATCCCGCCCAAGGATCGGTCTGGCCATACCGTGGCAATAAGCTTGGGTAGAGACTGACGAGCACTGGCTCACCCTCTGCCAAGAGTGTTCCGGTGGCTTGGATCAATTCCATCTCGGATCTTGCAGGCTTCAGCCCCGTACGCCGAGCTGGGGCAAGGACAATCCAAACCGCTGGAGAATCCGCTGCAACGATCGGGCGTTTCTCATTCGTCACCGCCCATTCAAGCACATGAATACGTGCAGCTTCCAGCATCGCCTTGGCACCACTGACGTCGATGTTCTGCGCATCCGGCTTGAGCATGGAGACATCACGGTCATGCACGAAGATCACCGTCGGATCAACGCCTTCGACCAAAGAACGCACCGCTGAAGACAAGAGTTGCTCCCCACGGAAACGGCGGTCAAAGCTGACACGCTCTTCTGAACCGCTCACCATTCCCGCGAAGAGCTGGTCCGCGGGTATGACGGCGGCCCGCTCTGGACTGAGCACGATCGCCGCATCCCCTGCCTGAAGATGTCGGCCAATGCGGGATAGCTCCATGTCGGGCAATCGCAACAGCCGATCCGCAGCAATGGCCAGCCGCCTGGCTTCCACGGAGCAGTCTTCACCCAAGATGCCCGCCTCGATCAACTCCGCCTCTTCCAACACACGTGCCGTGTCATCGAGTTCTTCAGCCCACTGAGATAACCCTTGTGACAGGATTGCGACCGCCTTGGCATGATTCGGCAAGGGGCGCGACTCGTCGATACTCAGGGCATCGTCGACCTCATCAAGCACCAGGAATCCTTGTCCAGCCAGGAGTGACAAGGCGGCGATCCGTGGTGATAACTCCCGATCAAGCTTCCCCTGCTGGCCTTCAGCCAGCTCACGAAGCGGTCCGGCCATCTCCCCCGCGAAACGAATCAGGCCGCGAAAGACGCCAACGGCATCCTCGATGGCCATGTTGTACTGATCGATCTCTTCCTTGTACCGATCCTGAAGGTCGACCAGGAGAGACTCGTAAATGCGCAAGGACTCGGGACGGGTTGGATCAATACGAAGCACCCGGAGCGATTCATTCGATGAATGGAAACGCGTGAGGACCTCATCAACCTGACGCACAGTTGCAGGATCTGCCTGTGATTCGACCAGAATCACCGCGACGGTCCAGTCGCCCTCCAGTTGATCCAGGAGTTCCCGAGTCTGTTGGCTGAGCGAGTACGCACGTGACTTGGTGGCATCGATTCGGACTCGAATGGATTTCACATGAGCCACGACAGCCAACGCCACAGCTGCGACGATGATGCCGACAACGTACAAGACCGTTGACCATGTGGCTGAACGACCCGACATCAACGCCGCCTCCCAAGTTCAAGCAAGCCCGCCGAGACGAGAAGGAACATGGCTATTCCACAGAGGAAGTAGATGATGTTGGCGGTATCAACCAACCCAGTTGTGAAATCCTGAAGGCGACCATAGGGCTCGGCCGCGTACAGCACATCGGCAAGATCTGCACCCAGCACATTCCCGCCGACTCGCGCTAACCCAACCAGTATCCAGAAGAACACGGTCAAAAGAAACGCGATTGTTTGGGAGCCCGAAATGGTCGATGCCAACACACCACTGGCCAGGTAGAGACCGCCCATCAGTCCAATCCCAACATAGCCACTCAGCACTTCCCCGGGATCTGGTCGTCCATAGATTTCCAATAGCACGACACAAGGCAAGGTCAACAGCAGCAAGATGACCAGGAAACAAGCTGCTGCGATGAACTTGCCGAGAACAATGCCACCCATGCCAGGCGGAGCCGCCACCAGCAATTCCCATGTCCCCTGACGCCGTTCCTCGCAGATGCTCCGCATCGTCAAGGCCGGACAGATGAACAGTAACAACACCGCATCGAAATCCAGGAGGGTGCTCATCGTGGCTGGTTGCCCCGGAAGGAAGACCTGCCTGGTGAACACAATGCCCGATACCAAGGTGAACAAGGCCGCCACGATGTAGCCAGCTGGTGAAAGGAACAACGAACGGAAGTCCCGCCCAGCAATTGTCAGAACACCATTCATGTCGTCCCCTCCTCACCCGTAACCTGGGGCGTAGAAAGAACCGATCGAAAGACGTCATCAAGGCCGCGTCGATGGGCATGCAATTCCCGAACACGCCCTCCTGCCTTGCCGATCACCTCGGCAATCGTGGCACGAAGATCGCCCTCGGGAGTGCATGTGATTCGGTACTGCTTCCATTCGCGATCTTCCATCACCAGCTCAACACCCAGAATCCCTGGCTGTTGTGCCAACAACGACGCTGCCGATGGCAGATCCGTTTCAACCAGGCAGCACCCCCCGCCGTCACCACGAACCTCATCCAAGGTGCCAGCTGCCAAGATTTGTCCGCCTGCGATCATTACGATCGAGTCACAGACCGCTTCCACTTCCGACAAGATGTGTGTCGATAACAAGATTGCGCGATCCTGAGCGAGGCTTCGGATCAGCGAACGCATCGAGTCAATCTGGGTTGGATCAAGTCCAGCAGTCGGCTCATCGAGGATCAGGACCACCGGCTCGTGGAGCAGAGCTGCCGCCAGGGCGACACGCTGGCGGAATCCTTTCGAGAGCTGCCCAATGATGCGTCGACGGACCTCGGTGAGACCACATTGATCGATGACAAGATCGATCGCCTTGCGGGAGGACTGGACTCGGTAGAGTCCCGCACGGAACCGGAGGTATTCGCTGACACGCATTTCGGGATAGATCGGTGCTGATTCAGGGAGATAGCCCACCCGGGCACGGGCTCGCTCGGGATGGGTCGTGATCTCGATGCCATCGATCCAGGCCTGCCCACAGGTGGGCGTCAGAACCCCACAGAGCATTCTCATGGTCGTCGTCTTGCCGGCACCATTGGGGCCCAGGAAGCCTGTGACGCTACCCCTGGGAACATGGAGTTCGACCCGATCAACTGCGATCAGAGCACCAAATCGCCTTGTTAACTGCTTTGCCCTGATCATGGTTGGTATCCGCCCGGGTCATCTGGAACGCGTAGGTGCATGGTCCTCGATTCAGGTCAATGGTGGCGGAGACTCCAGGGGATTCTTGGGAGTCAGGGCCGATTGTCAAGCCGATGGCTGGATCCGGTCGATTCCGCCGCACGGGTTGAACTGTCGACAAGCCACTCCCCGGGCTTGCCGCAGCCAAGAATGGGGTTACGCTTTCCTAGAGAATCCCTTTGCAGGGGGCTGCCATGGGGCAGACTGAGCCTCGTATCTTCATCGTCGTACCTCAGAGTATGACCACTGGCACCAACGACGCTGACAAGCGGGTGGTGGTGACCGCAGACTTACAGAACGCCCAAAAAAATTGTGATACCAGCAGTGGCGACCGCCTCATCGACCTCACCGATGACCTGCCCTTGGACCTGCTCCGACACGTCGGCCACTCCATGATCCTGGTGGATATCAAAGGACAGGTTCGCTGGGGTGATCACCGTTTTCATTCACTTCCCGAACAAGTACGCAGTTCCGTGCTCAGCGGACTGGAGCAAGCCGTTGCAGAGGGTGGCATCGAGGATGGCACGATCAATGCAGCCGGCCGGTCCTTCTATCGACTGACGGCCCATACACCCGAATCCGATCAGAAGCTGATCGTTCTCATTGAAATCACCTGGATGCAGCAGCAGCGAGACCGTCGCGCAGCCCTTCGCTCTGCCGGGCTGGCGCTCCGTGATCTGGATCGACGAATCGTCTCTGATCTGACTGTTGCTGACCGGCTTCGACTCCTCGAAGATCGAATTATCCGTTGCATTCACGAGGAACTCTCCTTCGACAATTTCGAAATCCGCCTGCTCGATCAAGCAAGCCAGCGCTTGGAACTGGTGATTGCCAAGAATCTCACGCCACTCAAAATCGGTGAGGTCATCCATGCCGGAGAACACGGCAATGGCATTTCAGGATGGGTCGCTTCAACCGGAAACGCCTACATCTGCCCGGATGTCGCAGCTGATCCCCGATACCGAGAAGGCCTTGATGATGCCGCCAGTTCACTGACTGTTCCCCTCAAGATGCAACAACAGGTCATCGGCGTGCTCAACGTCGAATCGCTCACGTCCAACGCATTTGACCAAGATGACCTGGAACTCGCCGAAATACTCGCGCATTACATTGCGGATGCCATGCACATGCTCGACCTGCTGGTGGTCGAACGATTCACGACCCGGGAACAGGCCACACGCAGCGTTTTGACTGAACTTGATGCCCCCTTCGCAGACCTCCGGGATATTGCCATCACGCTGAGAGCCTTGAATCCCGATGATGCCGACTTCCAACAGATCGTTGATCGACTTGTCCGAGCGGCCTCAAGCATGCGAACCAGGGTCGAAGCCTGTGTCAGTGGTCCACGCTCCATTCTGGACGCCGAGCATGAGATGAAGCGACTCGAGCCAGATGACACTCTGACTGGGATGCACGTACTCGTCACAGATGATGAACCACGGATCCGGGACGAAATGTTCCGGATCCTGTCGCAGGTAGGTTGTCGTGTAACGCTTTGCGATACCGGCGCGAAGGCCATCAACGTTGTCGAGCGTTTACAGAAGGTGAACGACACGCTGGATCTGGTAATCACGGATATCAAGCTTCCAGATCTGAATGGCTATGAGGTCTTCACTGGTGCACGCAACTCGTTTCCACAAGTTCCCGTAATTCTCATGACGGGCTTTGGATACGATCCCAGCCATTCCATCGTGCGTGCTTCACAGGAAGGTGTCTCGGCCGTCCTCTTCAAGCCCTTCCGAACCGCTCAATTGCTCGATGCGATCAAGACGGCTTCGAGAGTCACGACACCGGAAGATTGACGGTCGCACACAGGATGCGTTCATCCTTGAACTCATCCCGTTCGATACGAGCTGAAGTGAGTGCAGGCTGAGACCGGGCCAGTTCAAGTACAACGGCAGCCTGGACTGGGTCAATCTCCAATACCAGCAGCCCTCCAGGGCGAAGAACATCCGTTGCCCCTGCGATCACGGGCCGCACGAGGTCCAACCCGTCCTGCCCGGCCCTGAGTGCCGACTCCGGTTCATACGCTCGAACATTGGGGTCCAAGCCGGCCCAGGTCGCATCTGGGACATAGGGCAAGTTGCCACACAGGACGTCGACGGTATGACCGCCCAGGGGCTCCAAGAGGGATCCGCTGAGGAATTCGACCCGGTCACTGACCCCTTGCTCAATAGCGTTTTCCCTGGCGAGATCCAATGCAGCCGCCACAACATCAGTAGCCAGGATGCTGGCGTCTGGGATCTGCCTGGCAAGGGTGATCCCAATACAGCCACTGCCAGTGCCAAGATCGGCGATTCGCAGGCATCTGGAGCCAAGGCCGGCACCTGACTGCCCTCGGTACCAATCCAGGACGACCTGGATGAGTGATTCGGTCGCCGTTCGAGGTATCAGGGTCGAGGGATTGACCCTGAAGGAACGGCCAAAGAAATCGGCCCGGCCAACCAGGTACTGGACAGGCTCTTGGGCAGCCGCCCTGGAGACCAGGGGGCGAAGTTGATCCAACTCTGAGGGGTTCGCTGGGCGATCGGGGTCAGTAAACAGATCAATATCGGTCCCACCCAACACATACACCAACAGCATCCTGGCCACCAAGGTGGGGTTGTGAACACCTTGCTGCTCCAGGTGCCCGCCAATCCAGTCTAAAAGGCGACGTGTGGTCCATGGCTCGGGTTTGACCGATGTGACATCCTTCACGATCTGATTGTATCCGTGGCGGAAACTCCCAACGCAAAGCTCGGATACACTCCCCCTTCTCGCCGGACGGTGGGCGTCCATGGAGGACACGGCGATGCGTGTATTGATGCTTGGGTGGGAATTTCCCCCGTTTATCACGGGAGGTCTTGGCACGGCCTGCTACGGCCTGACACGTGCGCTCGATCAACAGGGCGTCGAAGTGCTGTTCGTTTTGCCAGGCCGAACAGATCCTACGGCCGTCAGCCACCTTCGGCTGGTGAGTCCTGAAATGGATCTCCCAAGTACATCACCCATCCAGGCAACGTCTGAACATGGTGCCAACCAGTCCCAAAGAACACCAAGCACGGAACAGGTTCTTCATGTCGATCCGGACACGATGACACCTGGATCCCAAGTGGAATTCAACCACACTCGTTTCTTGCGAATTCCCACGCCACTGGCACACCCCTACCAAACCTCGGCCGATGATCGGATCGTGGGACTACAGGGTACGGACATCGTTGACATTCCCGGCGTTCACAAACCCGGCAATCGGTACTACACAGAAAACATGAACCAGGGCAGTAAGCGAATCGTCAATGGTGACCTCGACCTCTCTGATGAAGAACTCTGTGAATCAGAAACGCCTAAGGAAACCGGTTCCGGTGACTATGGTGGCAATCTCATGGACCAGGTGGAAGCCTACGCACGGTTCGCCACGCGTGCTGGTCTCCGGGAGTCTTTCGATGTCATCCATGCCCATGACTGGATGACTTTTCCAGCGGGGCTCATGTTGGCACGGCGAACCGGTCGACCCCTGGTTGTCCACGTTCACTCGACCGAATTCGACCGCTCAGGTGAACACGTCAACCAGCAGGTCTACGACATCGAGCGTCGTGGCATGCATGGTGCCATCCGGGTCATCACGGTCAGTCGTCTCACCAAGAACATCGTGACCAGTCGATATGGGATCACTCCCAACAAGGTCTCCGTCGTCTACAACGGGATCAATATGGATCCGGTCGCCCAAGGGATGATGCCCATCGGTCGACGCGAGAAGATCGTGCTCTACATGGGCCGAATCACCTTCCAAAAGGGACCTGAGTATTTCATTCGTTCTGCAGCACGGGTGCTGCAGATCATGAAGAACGTCCGTTTCGTGATTGCCGGATCAGGCGATATGTACAAGCGGTGCATCGAGCTGGCAGCAGAACTCGGGATCGGCCATAAGATTCTCTTCACGGGCTTCCTTCGAGGGCGTGATATCGACCGGGTCTTCTCGATGGCCAACCTCTATGTCATGCCCTCGGTGTCAGAGCCCTTCGGCATTGCACCACTTGAGGCACTCAGCCACGATGTCCCCGTCCTTATCTCAAAGTCATCCGGGGTCAGTGAAGTCCTCACCCATGCGCTCAAGGTCGACTTCTGGGACACGGAGGCCATGGCTGACAAGATCGTTGCCGTGCTGAAGCACCCACCACTCAGCCAGACGCTACGACGTCACGCGGCCATCGAGGTGCGTCGACTCACCTGGGAGGATGCCGCAGCCAAATGCCACCGGGTGTACGAAGAATCGATCGAATCGTTGCGTATCCCAACGCCTATTTCATGATCGCCAGGACACCGCCGCACGGCTGGTTATACTCGTGACCCACTTCCGGCGGGAGTCGCCGGTTTGCCGAGGACGAGTGCACCATGTCGATCTTCAAGCGAAAACGGTCTGCCCCCGGCGAGTCCGCCGTGACGACTGAAACTGCCGAGGGTGTCGATCGAGATTACCACGACCAGAAAACGGAAGAACGCATTCTTGCCATCGGCAAGGAACTCCTTTCCGATGTACGCAGCGAGGTTCCCGCCTCTGCATCCTGGTCGGACAAGTTGATGAACTGGGCGATGAAGGACGAGGGCTTCAAGGTCCAGTTGTTCCGATTCATCGACACCTTCCCAACACTCAAGACGCCTGCTCAAGTCCATGCCCACCTCGTGGACTATCTCAACCAACCGGATGTGACACTGCCTCCCGGCATGGGCATGGGGCTGAAAGCTGGTGGCCTGCTCAAAAATACGCTCTCCAAAACCATGAGCTCACAGATCGAATCCATGGCAACCCGTTTCATCGCAGGCACGGATGCGGAGTCGGCCCTGCCCCAGATTCGAACATTGTGGGATAAGGGCATGGGCTTCTCTGTAGACCTCCTGGGTGAAGCATGTGTCAGCGATGCAGAAGCAAAGGCCTACCAGACACGCTACATGGACCTCGTGGAACGACTTCCATCCGAGGTGGCTGCTTGGCCAGACAACCCGCTGCTCGACCAGGATCACCTTGGTCCGATTCCTCGGACAAACGTCTCCATCAAGATCAGTTCATTGCATGCCAGGACGGACCCCATCGATTCGGCTGGTTCACTTGAAGGGCTCGTCGAAGCCCTGGAACCGATACTCCGGGCTGCCAAAGAGAACAACGTACTCGTCAATTTCGACATGGAACACGAGGCGATCAAGGACCTCACCCTGGATCTCTTCATGCGATGTTGCGAGCAATTTGACTTCACCGCTGGACTCGCCATGCAAGCCTACCTTCGCTCGGGCGATGAGGACGCACGCCGCATCATTCAATGGGCTGCGAAATCCGGACGCCAAGTCACGGTCCGACTCGTCAAGGGTGCCTATTGGGATGAAGAAACCATCCACGCTGAAATGGAAGGTTGGCCGATCCCGGTCTGGAGTCGAAAATCAGACACCGATGCCTGCTTCGAGCGGATGGCCGACCAGTTCCTGCGACAGGTCCCCCGATCGACTGGTGAAGGTGGAGTCAAGTTGGCCGTCGGCTCACACAACTTGCGATCGATCGCGTGTTCCCTCGCCATTGCCGAGCGCGAGGACCTGCCACCGGAAGCCTTGGAATTCCAAATGCTTCACGGAATGGCCGATGGCATGAAGGCAACCATGACAAGTCGCGGGCATCGTGTGAGGGAATACGTGCCTGTTGGTGAAATGATCCCCGGCATGGCCTACCTCGTGCGACGACTGTTGGAGAACACATCCAACGAATCGTGGCTTCGTGGCAGTCATGACGAGGAATTGCCCGCAGAGATTCTCCTGGGAACACCACATCTGGATTTTGAAAACGATCCAGGTATCGAACGCATCAAGAATCAGTCAAGCCGCCACGCCTTGTCGGATGCCGTACCGGACCTTGCCGAAGGCAACGCTTTTTTCACTGAGCCCTTGCATGATTTCTCCCATGCATCCCAACGTGCTGCCTTCCAGGATGCGATTGCCAGTTCCAAGGTGCCCGCAGTTGCCAATGACGGCACCATCCAGGATGCCGACAAAGCCCTGGAACAAGCCAGCAAGGCCTTCCCTGGTTGGCGCGACGAATCTCCTGCACGCCGCAGTGAGATCCTGCTCAAGGCAGCCGAGGGACTTCGATCCAAGCGAGACGAACTCGCGGGTGTGATCATCCAGGAGTCTGGAAAGATCTGGCGCGAAGCAGATGCCGATGTCTGTGAGGCTATTGACTTCTGCGAGTACTACGCCCGTGAATCGATGGATCTCTTCCACCATCATCGACTGGGTCACTTTATCGGGGAACATGATTCGGAATTCCATGAGCCATGTGGTGTAGCTGTTGTTATTAGCCCTTGGAACTTCCCGCTCGCCATCGCCTGCGGCATGACATCCGCCGCGCTTATCACTGGTAATACCGTGATCCTCAAGCCGGCTGAACAGACACCAGGCATTGCCAAGTTGCTCGTGGATATCCTGCACCGCGCAGGTGTTCCCAAGCATGTTTTGCAGTTCCTTCCAGGCCAAGGGGAAACCGTGGGCGCTCATCTCGTGCGAGATCCACGCACGGCCCTGATCGCATTCACAGGATCCAAGGCTGTTGGGTTGGACATCGTGGCGGCCTCGGGTGTCACGCCAGCAGAACAGTCTCATGTGAAACGTGTCGTCTGTGAAATGGGTGGCAAGAATGCCATCATCATCGATGCTTCCGCCGATCTTGATGAAGCCGTGCTCGCCGTACGGCAGAGTGCCTTTGGATTCCAGGGTCAGAAATGCTCGGCGTGTAGCCGCGTCATCGTCGTGGAATCTGCAGCAGACATATTTGCCAAACGTCTCATCGAGTCGATCAGTACGCTGGCCATCGGCGATCCGATGATTCCGGGCACTGACATCGGTCCGGTCATTGACCAGGAAGCCGCCGACAAGATCCGGTCCTATATCGAAATCGGAAAACAGGAAGGCACCCTGGCTGTCGGCCTTCAAGTTCCAGAAGGCCTGGAAGCCAGCATCGGCAAACCCTATGTCGGTCCCCACCTCTTTACCGACATCACCCCCGAGCATCGCTTGGCCAGGGAGGAAATCTTCGGTCCAGTACTTGCCATGATCAAGGTCAAGGATCTTGAGGAAGCGCTCGCTATTGCCAACGCGACCGAATACAAGTTGACCGGTGGCATCTTTAGCCGCATGCCATCACACATCGAGAAAGCTCGCAGAGAGTTCCGGGTCGGAAACCTCTACATCAATCGCAACTGCACGGGCGCACTGGTCGGTCGACAACCTTTCGGGGGCTTCGGTATGTCAGGCATTGGCTCCAAGGCCGGAGGCCGTGATTATCTTGGACAGTTTGTTGTCCCACGCGTGGTCTGTGAAAACACCATGCGGCGTGGGTTTGCACCGGGTCTCTGATCCCATCTCATACCCAGCTCGAATTCACTGCAAGGCTGCGGAACGATACTGGACCGCTTCAGATATCTGTGTCACGGTGACAGCATCGAATCCGTCCAGGTCTGCAATCGAACGAGCTACGCGTCGCAGTCGATTCCAAGCCCGCGCACTGAGATCCAGTGCCTTCATGGCTTCTTCCAATGTGTCGAGCGCCGAGGGCTCGAACAGACCGTATACATCCAGTTCCGAACCACTGAGCAAGCTGTTGGGCCGACCTGATTGTCGTAAACACATGCGATCGCGGGCGTCCTTCACCAACCCAGCCAAATCATGAGTGGATTGCCCACGCCTGGCTCGACGAAGCACGGAAAATGGGACACGAGGCACCTCGACATGCAGATCAATTCGATCAAGCAAAGGGGCCGACAGCATGCCCAACGCATCTGCGCCTCGTCGACCAGCCGCCCGACCATCCCGAGTCGGATTCATCGCAGCAACCAGCAGGCAACGGGCCGGAAAACGCACGGCCCCTGCAGCCCGGGCAATCGTGACGGCATGCTCCTCAAGTGGCTGACGCAGTGTCTCCAGGACTATCCGTGGAAACTCTGACAACTCATCGAGAAATAACACCCCATTGTGCGCCAAGGAAATCTCTCCCGGTCGCGGGCTGCTGCCACCCCCAATGATTGCTGCGGCTGTCGCCGAATGGTGTGGACTTCGGAATGGTGGTGTACGGGTATAACCCCCAGATTCTTCGAGTCCAACACATGAGCGGATCTGGAGTACTTCGACGGCCTCTTCATCCGTCAAGTCGGGAAGGATGCCGGGAAGACACCTCGTCAACATTGACTTGCCGGTCCCCGGAGGTCCGAGCAGCAAGACGTTGTGCCAACCGGCAGCGGCAATTGCCAGGGCACGCTTGACACCTTCCTGAGCAAGGACATCGACAAAATCGTGGCGGCCGTTTTCCTGAACCCGAGGTTCTTGATTGGTCGTTTCAAGTGTTCCCTGTTGATTCAACCAGGCCACAACTTCGCCAAGATGGCCGGCACCATGCACTCTTGTTTCCCTGACAGCACACGCTTCGACTGCATTACTCATCGGCAGGACGATGCCATCGATACTTTCAGACCGTCCGAGGACAGCGAGTGAAGTCGCTCCACGAATACTTCGAATCGTGCCATCGAGTGCCAGTTCACCTGCCATGTAGATACTTCGAGCGCGTTCTACTCCAGCAGCATCGATTGTCTGACCCGCCATGAGTACGGCTATAGCAATCGGAAGGTCATAGACTGGCCCCTCCTTTCGGACACTTGCTGGCGCGAGATTGATTGTCAGATATCCATCTGGCCAGCAATATCCACTGTTTCGAACAGCCGCCCGCACACGCTCGATGGATTCCCGCACCGCAGCATCAGGAAGGCCAACAAGAGTTGTCCCGGCGACCTGCCCAGGTGTGATGGCAACCTCAACCTGGCAGGCCTTTGCCTCGATGCCATCAAGAACGAAGCTGGAAACACAACGAATCACCTGGTGCCCTCCTTGGCCGGTAAACCGGAACCACGGGCACACCAGGGCTACGACTCCTGATTCAACCCAAGTTCCTCCACGACCAAGGCACCCAGGGCCTCACCAACCTTGTCTTCCTCCAGGATCACGTGATCGGCGCCGGCTGCTGTCAGACGTGCTGCGTGCACGTTGTACCTGCATCTCACGATCACTTTGCAATCGGCTGCGAAAGTTCGAATCTGTTCCACGACCAACGCCGCCGCCTCCGGGTCAGGCACTGTCACGACGACCACCTGAGCTGACGAGAGACCAGCTTCCCGGAGGATCTCGGGACGGGAGGCATTGCCTAAAACCGCGTGCATGCCGAGTTTTCCTACCAGTTGCACTGTCGCTGGATTCGCCTCGATGACAACGGTCGCCACATCGTTCTCAACAAGGTCACGCAGCACCGAACGTCCGGCTGGACCGGCCCCGATGACGATGGTGTGACCGGATAGATCGACTCCAACATCGGCCCGGGCAATTGAGCCATCCCCCCGCTGGAGTCTATCCACGAATTGGACAATCCAGCGTGCTCTACCCACAAGGAGTGGGACCAGCATGAGCGTGATCAAGGATGAGGACGTCAGGACTTGGAAGGTGAAAGTGTCCAACAGGCCGTTGCTGCGCGCCACCGCGCCTAAGACGAAGGAAAATTCACCAAGTTGCGCCAAGCAGGCACCTACGGCCACTGCGATCGACAACGTGCTTCCCACAAACCGAATGATCACGGTGGCGATGATCGCCTTGAAGATGATGATCCCCAATGAGATTGCCAATACCAGTGGAAGATGCCAGCCTTCCAGCAGCCAAGGCAAATCGGCCAACATCCCAATAGAGGCAAAGAACAACGTCAAGAAGACAGCCTTCAAGGTGGCGACGTCAGAACGAATCTGACGCGCGAAGGCGGAATCGGCTAAGACAAGCCCTGCAACGAAAGCACCCAGCGCCGGCGAGAGTCCCAGCCGCCAGGAGATCCAAGTCGCCAGCAAGCAAATGACAACGGCCAGAACGACGGGAAGATCCCGGTTGCCTGAGGCTGCCGATGAACGGAATACCCGAGGGATCAAGAGGACGCCCGCCAAGAAGAGCACCACCGTGTAGACCACGATCCGTCCGGTGGCCTGCCCCACCTGACCAATGACGTCCTGGAAATCACCTGAGTCACCCAAGAAGGTCACCATCAGCAACAACGGAACCAGGGCGACATCCTGGACAATCAATACGGCCAAAGACATGCGGCCGTGCAGTGAATCCAACTCAGACCGTTCCGTGAGGACACGAGCTACGGCAGCCGTACTACTCAGGGTGATGATTGCGCCCACGGCAAAGGCCGACGGCCATGACAAACCGAACAACTTAGCTAACAGCGCCCCGACGAACACGGTTCCCGTGACCTGAAGCACACCTGCCCCAAGACCACGGCCACCGAACGTCCTGAGCTTGGCACGCGAGATCTCCAAGCCGATCGTGAAGAGCAACAGGGCAACGCCGATCTCAGCAATATGCTCGATGTCTTCAGCTTCACTGGCTACCCAGCCCAGCACCCCGGGCCCCATCAGCATGCCCGCGATCATGCACCCGATGATGCTGCTCGCGCCCAAACGCTCGAAGAGCATCCCAACCACGGCTGCCGCAGCCAGGAGCAATACCACATCGCCGAGAATATCCCAGGCTTCCATGACGTCAGGACTCCGTCATTGGTGCCGAAGCACTCGACGGGCTCGTGCCCTGTGAAGTCTCACGCAAGCCGCGGTCAGCTGGTCCAGCCAATGGCCATCGTCCACCTGTCCGCGACCTGATCTCTTGACGTAAGTCCATGCGTAGATCATCGATGACTTCACGGAGGTGTTGAAGGGCTGCTTCTCGCCCCATCGCTACCAACGTATCGGCGGGGATGGGCGTCCCCATGATGACCTCAAAGCAACCCCGCCACTTCAACTTGCCACCCGGCGGCAAGACATCACGAACGCCCTCGACTGCCATGGGCAGGATCGGCGCATTCCCTCGGCGAATCAAGAGCCAGATACCTGGTTGGAATTCGCCGATCGTGCCATCCTCGCTCCGGGTTCCTTCCGGAAACAAGATGGACACTCGATCGTTCTTTAACTCAGTCAGTACATCCTTCAGGCTGGAGGGGCCGGGAGCATCCCGATCAACGAAGATCGCGTCATAGCGACATATCAACCATCCAATCAACCACCGGGAATCATCCCGTAGTGATTGTCTTGCCAATGGTCGGAAACCACGTTCTCGCAAGGCCAGTCCAGCAATCATCGGGTCCAGCATGGCCTGGTGATTGCACACTGCCAGTACGGGACCACGACGGGGACATCGTTCTCGATGACGGATACGAAAACCGTACAGAACCCTCCAGATTGGAATGAGTAGCCACGGCACAACGGTCCACAAGACGAACATGGCCAACCGAGATCGTCGGTTGTTGCGACGCTTGAAGCGGTACCACGGTGTGATACCACTCATGAGTCAGCGCCAATCCCAGGCACGACGTGGCGCACCTCTTTCACCATGTGGTCAACAACCCCCTCGATGGTTAGATGGGTACTGTCGATACGGATGGATCCCTTAGGTTGAACCAAGGGGGCTGCGGCTCGACTACGATCCGTTTCATCACGCTGTCGGATATCACTACGGACAACCTCTTCGTCAACCGGCTTGCCTCGTTGGGCCAGTTGATGCGCCCTCCGTTGAGCACGGACGCTCTCGTCAGCATCCAGGAAGAAGCGGACCTGAGCATCCGGAAAAACCACGGACCCTTGGTCCCGACCTTCAGTCACGAGTTGTGGATGAGCCTGGGCAATCTTCCGCTGTGCCGAATCGAGCACGGCACGAACTGCGGGCTGGCTGGCGACTGCACTGACCAGGCCACTCACGTCGAGATCACGGATCCTGGCAGACACGTCACGGTCACCGACCCAAAGGCTCGGCGGATCCGCCGTCCAGTCGATTTGAAGTTCAGCCTCTTCAGCCAATGACGCCAAGGCGTTGCCATCCTCGACGGAAACACCAGACTCCAGTGCAAGCAGGGCGATGGCCCGGTACAGAGCACCTGTATCGAGACAATCCAATCCAAGGCGTTCGGCCAGCGCTCTCGCCACTGTGCTCTTGCCCGTTCCAGCAGGACCGTCAATCGTGATAATGCAGGAAGTCTGTGGCGAGGACTCCCCCATCAGTCCGCCTCGATAGCAGCCTGGAGTTCATCCCGAGCCTTATCGAGATCCTTGAGTGGATTCGTGCCGACGTACTCGATGGCCACGGTACTGGCGTATCCGACCTTCTTCAGGGTCTCGATGCCCAAAGCCAGGTTCGCGCCCTTGTGACCCGACTTACCACGGTACGCATCAACCTGGAACAGCATAGCCCCGGCATAAGGCGCCAGCTTACGCAATCGTTCGATCTCTTCTTCCGGTGAATGAGCCGTCCCGTATATGGGCAGCACACCGATCCTGAAGCCACCAACACGTTTGACTAAGTCCGTTATGCCCTCGGGAGTGGCCATCATTCCGACAGTCGGTCGCAAAAGAAGGTTCAATTCCAACCGCTCGATGGAACTCATCAGGCCGCGTATCGCTTCAGTCGCTCGCTCAACGCCTGCCTCGTCGGCCACATCCTCACATTGAATCGCTACCGCGTTACAACCCAGTCGGTTGCCCGCAACAGCCAGTCGCTCAATCCGCCCGGTGGCTTCCTCTCGAATTCCTGCATCGGGATCTGACAAAGGAAGCACCTCATCGTCAGCCAGCACAAGGCATGGGCACCCCGCCTTGTCGGCGCGATCACGAAGCAAGTCATATTCCTTAATAGACCACCCTGCCAGCATCCCCGTATCGATATAGAGACCTCGGAGCCCCAGGTCTTCCATGGCGAAACGCGGAACGTCCAGCAGCGAGCCAGGCCCCTTCTCGGGGTCCTCGAACAACCCGTTCAGGGAGGATGTCGAGAGCGTCAGCAGCAGGGTCATGGCACGTCTACGGAAGTCTACAGGATCGATACCGCCCCCGCCTCATTGGTCCACCTCAGCATCCCCCCTGCTACCATGCCCCTCTCAAACGGCAGGACTACATCCCATGAGTACCCCATCCGATCGCCTGTATTCCGAAAGCCACGAGTGGTACCAGGTGGCTGGTGACACCGTCACTATTGGAATCACCCAGTACGCTGCGAACGAGTTGACTGACATCACGTATGTTGAGATGCAACCCCCGGGAACATCGATTGGCGCTGGAGATTCTGTCGGAGAAGTCGAATCGGTCAAGACGACCAGCGACGTCTACTGCCCTTTCAGTGGCGAGGTCTCCGAGATCAACGACTCAGCTGCCGGCGATCCGGCTGTGCTCAATCGCGATCCATATGGTGATGGTTGGATCGTCCGCCTCAAGGTGTCAGATAACACCACACCTGAGACCCTGATGGACCAGGCCACCTACGATGAACGGTACCCGCTGACCTCATAGGTCGCGCAGCGTGATCGTCCCCAGGCTCACGGACACGACCGCGAGTCCAGGCGGAAGGCTCACCTCCCCATGGATTCCAGTTTCAAGATCATCAGTAACTTCACGCCCACGGGTGATCAGCCCGCAGCGATCGAGGCGCTCACTCGATCCATCGAATCAGACAACCGTCACCAGGTTCTGCTGGGTGCAACCGGCACAGGGAAGACGTTCACGATGGCCAATGTCATCGAACGGACTGGCCGTCCGGCGCTCATCATCAGCCATAACAAGACACTCGCCGCCCAACTCTACGAGGAAATGCGTGACCTCTTTCCTGGGAACGCGGTGAGCTATTTCGTGAGTTACTACGACTATTACCAGCCGGAAGCGTACATCCCTCAACGAGACATCTACATCGAAAAGGATGCTGCCAAGAACGACGACCTTGATCGACTGCGTTTGTCGGCCACGAGTAACCTGGTTTCACGTGGCGATACGATCATCGTGTCCTCGGTCAGTTGCCTGTTTGGGCTGGGATCACCCGAAACCTATCGTGACCGGGTTGTTTCATTGCGGATTGGGCAGGAAATCGATCGACGTGAGCTGCTGCTGTCACTCACGGATATGCAGTACGGTCGAAATGAAATCGAATTCAAACGAGGTCAATTCCGAGTACGTGGTGACGTCATCGAGATTTTTCCCGCCTACGAACAGTTCGCCGTCCGCATCGAGTTCTTTGGGGATGAGATCGAACGGCTGGAACTCATTCATCCTGTTTCAGGCGTCACCCTCGCCAACGAACAGCAGGTCTTGATCTTCCCAGCCGTTCACTACGTACTCCCACAGGATCAACTTGAGGAGGCCCTGGCTGAAATACGGAGCGAATGCAGTCGCCGTGTGGCCCAGTTGAAGAAGGAAGGCAAACTGCTCGAATCGCAGCGACTCCAAGCACGTACTCGCTACGACGTGGAGATGCTCTCCGAGGTGGGCTACTGCCCAGGCGTCGAGAATTATGCCCGGCACCTGGAAGGGCGCCCAGCAGGTTCACGTCCATTCACCCTGCTGGACTACTTCCACCACATCCCGGGCTTCACACCGGATGACTGGTTGGTGTTCATCGACGAATCCCACGTCACGGTTCCCCAGATCCGAGCGATGTATAACGGTGATCGAGCCCGCAAGCAGGTGCTTGTCGATCACGGATTCCGCCTGCCCAGTTGTCTGGACAACCGACCACTCACCTTCGAAGAATTCGAGTCGATCGTGCCACGAACGGTCCATGTCTCGGCAACACCAGGCCCCTGGGAGTTGGAACAGGCCGGTCCCCATGTCATCGAGCAGATCATTCGTCCTACCGGCTTGCTCGATCCGGTCGTCATCGTGCGCCCTGCTGTCAACCAGGTTCCAGACCTCGTGGAGGCATGCTCGACACGTGTTGAAACTGGTGAACGCGTTCTGGTGACTGTCCTGACCAAGCGGATGGCTGAAGATCTCACTTCGTTCCTGGATGAACGCGGCCTTCGTGTCCGCTACTTACACAGTGATATCGACACGCTTGACCGACTGGAAATCCTGCGTGACCTTCGTGAAGGTGCTTTCGACGTACTCGTGGGCGTCAACCTGCTCCGTGAGGGTCTCGATCTTCCTGAGGTGTCGCTGGTCTGCATCCTGGATGCCGACAAGGTGGGGTTCCTTCGCAGTGAAACCAGCCTGATCCAAACCATCGGCCGAGCAGCACGCAACGTCAATGCGGAGGTGATCATGTACGGTGATACGGTCACCGAGCAAATGCAACGAGCCATCGATGAAACGGAGCGTCGCCGAGACATCCAGATCGCCTACAACGAGGCCCATGGCCTCACCCCGGAAACGATCCAGAAGGCGATCCTGCGCGGGCTTGAAAAGGAACTGAGTGCAAGACGAACCGCCATGGCTGCCCTCGATCAGGACGCCGACGAGGCCATCCTGGATCGCGAGGAGCAAATCGCGGCGTTGGAAGCCGACATGCTCGCCGCAGCAGATCGCCTCGAATTCGAACAGGCCGCCGATCTGCGGGACCGGATCGCCCAGATCAAGCAGGGTGAAACCGGTGAACGCGGCGCCAGCACCGGGGCAGGTCGACCTCGGTCTCGTACGGGAATCACGGCCCGGGGGCGTCGCGGCAAGGGAACTTGAGGGGCAGGTCGTGGTATCTTCCTGTCTTGATGACTGACGCACACCCAACCTGCCCCGAGGCCTGCCGGATCCTGCTCATTGGTGGCGGTGGTCGCGAGCATGCCCTGGCCTGGAAGCTCAGCCAATCGCCCCGGTGCGAAGCCCTCTTCGCCACGGATGTCGGCAATGGTGGTCTCGCCACCTGTGCAGAACCGTGTCCACACCAATGGAATAAACACAACAACTTTCCATTGGAACGTTGGTGCGACAAGGAACGCATCAACCTGGTGGTCGTGGGGCCCGAGGTTCCCTTGTCTGAAGGCATTGCAGACGCGATGACTGCGCCGGGCCGTGTGGTCTTTGGCCCCAAGCGAGCAGCTGCCGCGATTGAAGCGGACAAGGGCTTTGCCAAGGCGCTCATGAAACAAGTATCGATCCCAACCGCAGAAGGACGGGTGTTCAGCACAGCCAATTCTGCCCGACGCTGGGTGTTGCGTGGCATCGAACGTGATCTCGAGGCAGCCGGTCTGCTGGTCGAGGCCGCACCACTGACAGCCTTCCTGTCATCCTCTGATGACCGGGGCGCTGTGGAGATGCCTTCCCTGACGCCCGCTGTTCAAAAACTCCTGGCCAACCGAGATGAACCGTGCGTCGTGAAAGCCACGGGCCTGGCAGCCGGCAAGGGTGTCATCGTTTGCCGTGATAGTGCCACCGCGTTGGCGGCTATTGACAGCATCATGTGCGAGAAGACCTTTGGTGCGGCTGGCAACACCATCCTCATCGAGGAGATGTTGGAAGGTCAGGAAGTCAGCGTGCTCGCTCTGGTCGATGGTCGAACGGTCTGGGTCCTGGACCCCTGCCAAGATCACAAGCAAGTCGGCGAGGGAGACACAGGCCCGAACACCGGCGGCATGGGTGCCTACTGCCCCACCCCGATCATGACCGAAGCTCTGCTGGAAATCGTTGAACAGCAGGTCTTGCTCCCCCTCATCGATGGTCTCCGCCGAGACGACATTGAATACCGAGGCGTGCTATATGCGGGCCTGATGATGACGGCTGCAGGCCCTAAGGTTCTCGAGTTCAACTGCCGATTTGGTGATCCGGAATGCCAGCCCCTGATGACTCGACTTCAGGGTGACTTGGTCGAACTGCTGTGGGCCACCGCGAACGGATCTCTTGAGCACGTCGACATGGATTTCGATGACACCGTGGCCTGTTGCGTCGTGATGTGTTCTGAAGGCTATCCCGGAAGCTACGAGAAGGGCCTGCCTGTCGAGGGCATCGAAGCTGCAGAGGCGACCGCACCAGGTGCCATCACCGTCTTCCATGCTGGCACCAAGATCGACGACACTGGTCAACTGGTGACCAATGGCGGTCGAGTCCTCGGCGTGACTGCCAAGGCCCCCACCCTGGCCCAAGCCCGCACCCTGGCCAATGCCGCCTGTGACTGCATTCGTTTTCCTGGCGCCTTTTGGCGACACGACATCGGTTGTCGCCTCGACCAAGACGTTGCAACCGCAAGTGGTCCTTGCTGAACCAGGCTTGATGGATAATCAGGAACCGCTATTGGCGCTGGCCATGGCCAGTACCAACATCACGATCGCATAGAGCACAGCAACCAGTGGGACCACGAGCAGGCCCGCTGAGATACACAGCCGGAAGACCATGACCAACGCGACCCGGCCGTTGCCTGGAACGCCACGTGCTGGCCGGGCAACCTGTCGGCCCCAGGAGGCCAGTGTCATACACAGTGCGATCACCGTGACCCAGCAGACCGGCCACAACCAAGCCAACGTTTCCAGCGCAGGCGCCTCGTGTCCACGTGAATGAAACACCCAGAGAGCCGTCAAGATGCAGATCTCGGCCACGATCATCAAGCCCAGTGAGATTGGAAATCGCTGAGCTGCGCTTGCCCCATCCGCTGTCAACGACACGCTGGATGGGTGGCTGGCCTGTGACATCAGGGGCAGCCAGCCAGGTAATCGAGGATGTCGTCAACGGTCACGATGCCATCACGATTGAAATCGCCACGGTCACTTCGTTGGCCATAGTTCTGAATGATCACCAGGAAGTCCGAGATGTCCTCAACACCATCCAGATTGACGTCGCAACCAACTCTCAATGGTGGTCCACGCCTCGTCACGCAGATTCCACTTTCACACGGGACATCACCTGGCGTCCAGGTGCCACCAATCGCTTGGCATTCCAGTGAGTCCAGTACGGCTGGATCGATATCAATGTCCGGGTAGCACACCTGCTCCATACAGCAGACGCCCTTAAGACCACACGGGTTATCAACGCAGCGTTGACCATCGTCCAGCCAAGTCCCGCCCTGGGATAAACAACTTGCCTGGTTGTACGGTTGGATGCAGTTGTAATACGTCTCACCGCCAGAGTTGATCTGAACACAACAGGCGCCCTGGCTCCCATCAATACATATCGTGGTGGCACAGGTAGAGTTGTCACCTTGAAAGTCACCTTGCAAGGCCAAGCAATCCTGCTGAGAACGGTTATCCAAACAGTATCCACCTGGTCCCAGGCAACAGGCACCGAAAATATCGGCGGGATCTGGTGGGCATTCCGAACCAATACAGACCTGGTCTGGGTAGAAAGTCGTATCGCCCGGAAAAGCAGCACACTCCGCTTCCGTCCGATCGATGCAATTACCCGAAGGAATACAGCACGCCCCCAGTTCTGTTCCCACGTCGCACAAACCTTCCCCACATGGAATGCCATCGCCCTGGTAGCCCTCGAACGCTCCATTCAGGGCCCAGCAGGTTACGCGGTCCGTCACGAGGCACCCGCCATCCGGGTACAGGTTCGTTGACAGGCAACACGCACCTTCATGCGTCGCATTGTCGTTGAAACAAGCCAAGTGGTATTCGCCGTTGCAGGTCTGGGCAAAGCAATGGGTATTGGCCCCGAGGCCAGGCGCGTCCCAGTATTCCTGCCAGATGCCATGATTACTCAAGCACACCTCGCTGGTTGTAATTCCGCAGAGGCAATCTGTTGCAAGATTAGTCTGTGGAATACAGCACGCCCCCAGCGCCAGGGGTGGATCGGGTGCGCAGATGGTCTGGTCTGGGACAACAGTTCCGTCACCATCGTAAATCTCGTCGCATGTTGTCCCTGACCCTCGGAAAACGCCCCCCCAAAGTTCACAGTCGGCTGACGTGAGATATTCGAAGTCTGGGTTATTGATCGATGGATAGCATTCCGTGTCAAAGCAGCACGCGCCACGATCGAAGGTCAGGCAATCGGGCCCCTTGGGAATACCCGGGCACTCGGGGCACGGTTCACCGGCTCCCCTGAACATATAACCCTGATTCAAACAGTCGATCTCAGTAGTGCAGAAGCAAACGCAGGGGGCAACTTGGCAGGCACCGTAGTAGCTGATCAGT
>JAYZAT010000141.1:0-5112 GCA_036339555.1 Planctomycetota bacterium | reverse complement strand
AGTAGTGTCGAGATGACGGTAGGATTGGCGCTTTCCATGGCGGCGATCAATGCATCGTCCAATGGCGACGTGATCAATATCGCCGCTGGCACCTACAACGAGCACTCGCTCAATCCAGGTGGCAAGGCCATCACCATCCAGGGCACGCTCAAGGGGGACGGCGCCCTGGCAACGACCATCGATGCCCAGCAGGGTGGTAGCGTGTTCGTGATCTACTTGGGGGAAGGTTCAGACACCGTGATCAGGGAACTGGTGATTACCGGGGGATCAAGTGTCTGGGGCGGCGGTATCAAATGCGCCAGCAGCCCCACCATCACCGGCTGTGAAAGTGGTTGTGAACGCCCCGGGCACGACTCGAACGTGCGACCTGCGGTTTAGAAGACCGCTGCTCTATCCAGCTGAGCTACCGGGGCAATGAGGGAATGGTACTCAATGGCTATGTGCTATGGCCAACAGGGGCCGACTGACACAGAACCGGACACACACCCAGCAAGCAACAACCCTCCCCAGCGAACTGGGAAGGGTTGGCTTTCTGTTCAATGGGATGTGCCAGATAGCTGAGCTTCAATACCTTGGAATCCAATCTTACTGTGTCTTGTTGATATCAGACTCCGAAGAGAGGCATCACGCCTCACAACCGCCCCACGCTTTGATGACCACAAGGATGTCATCAACACCATAGGGGTCGTCCCACAAATTCAGGATGCTCAAGATATCGTTGGCATCAACGTTGCCGTCTTCATCGTAATCACCCAGACATGGTTCATAGAGCTGGTAATCAGGACGGGGATTATTCAGGAACCACTGGACAAGACGATTGCGGTAATTGTTGGAGAAACTGGCAAAGTGAGAGCCGAAGATTCCACGCCAATGCTGAACTCTTGATCCATACCGACCATCAGGCCAATCAATAACCTGCGCAGTGCTGTAAGGCACATTCAGATCAAATGGTTGCACAGGCTCAAGAATATGGCCCGTGGATTCCGTCTGGTTCAGGAAGATCCAGGAACTCACTGTGGCAATCGCGCCGGGATAGGGACGGGGATAGCCCGGGTAGCACTCGCCTGCAAAGGCCTGATCGATTCCGCCGTTGTACAGGCACTCCGTATCACCGATGTCATGCGTATGGAGAACATTGGTAGGCCACAGGCCATAGCAATTCTCCGGATTCATGTACGTCACCCCTGCATACGTGCCAATCGCAGCGATGGCCTGTGGGGTAGCACCGTAATAGGCGTAATCTCCATTGTGGCACGCCAGTGCATGGGCCATATAACCGCCATTGGAGTATCCGTAGATATAGACACGATCCGAATCAACGTTGTAGTTGAGTTTTAAGTAGCCAAACAGACCATTGATATAGGACAGATGATCTGGCGCTTCGGAACTGACCTCGGTATACGAGCCCTCCACATACCAGTTGTATGCACAGCAGTTGGGCGTTCCATTCCAATATCGCCAACCGGCCCAATCCCCAGCATCCGAACAGGTTTGGTTCGCCGGCTTGTCTGCTGCACCATTTGGCAAGACATAGATCCAACCCGTCTCCTGAGGCGTACCACCTGAGGGCGGTTCATACTCAACTGTCCAATGCTTCAATCCCTTGTAGTAATCATGCCCATCGTCGCTCTCACACCAGAGACGAAGCCAATAGTCTTCTTCTTGAACACCACCGTTTTCACGAGGACCCAAAGGACCGTAGGGACCATTGGAATGCAAGTAGATCAGAACTGGCGAGGGAACCGACGGGTCATAATGCCCGGGCGAAGAAGAGTCGTTGTTAATCCAGACTGGAACATCCTCGTAGTCATACATGTTCCAGCAATTCCAGTTATAGCCGCAGTCAATCGTGCCTTCTGCACTCACGTCTGAAGTCACAAATGAAAAGCAAAGGCATGCCGCAACAACTGAGAAGAGTCCGCTCATGGACAACCTCACACGAATACTCTGATACATCTGTCCCCTCCTCACTGGGCGATCTGGATCGCTCATTTATATGGAAACGCCATCATTCATACAGACAGCGAATCCTGCAATGGAATACATTCAAATTTGAGGGAGAAAGCGAGCGATGAGGCCTCTGGCATCCTGAGACACCCGTCGCCAGATAGAACTTAATGGCATGCAGGCTTCATAAGGTGAATTTCATGTCTGAAAAGATGTCAATTGTAACCAAGATGCCGGCACCAATTGCCATACCTGTCTGCACAACAGTAAAGATCAAGGCCAACACGAAGCTCTTCAAGCCGGAGGACTGCTTGACCTCGTTGTCCGCGTAGCAATATCGAAGTCCGAGCCATGAAACAAGCAGGCAAACGACAGCACCGCCAATGATGTCCAAGGTCAATGATGCTATTGGCAAGGCATCCAACGAGAAAAATGCGACCCAGAACAGTCCATAGGTGACAGCAGCAATTCCAATGCTGACGAAAATACAGATCCATTTTCTTCGGCAGTGGAGAACGTACCTGCCAAAGCACCACAGCAGAATGGCAGCGATCACCAACGGTCCATACAACCACACCAAAACCATTGACTATCACCCTTTCAAAACTGGTTCGTTCGGGACCTCATCAGTGCATGCACCGCTTAAAGAAAAATCCCATCGTTACTGCATTTTCCTTGCAAAACAAGGCGTTCCATGCGCATAGTAGAGGAGACGCGTGCCACATTCGTTCGTAATGACACGATGAGGCCCGCGCCCTCCCCAACTGCGGGGACCGTGACCGGAGCAGGCCACAACACTGGCATGTGCGGCCTGGAGACCTGCCACGGACCATTCGAAGGCAATCGCCCTACCGAATTGGTCCAGGGCATGAGGCTTCATCCAGACCCCCCGGAATCGGTTACCCGCCAAGGGTGATGTTGTCGATTGCCAGGTCCAACGGGGGACCTGTGAAAGGAATCACGAGGGGACACGCGGATGCCGTCCTGGCCCCGTGTCACTGTAGCGTGCCGCTTGGGGAAGGCTGGTGAAGCAGGCGCATACACCCCCTTGTGACGGTCTCTCTCCACAGCCCCCGCTGGCGGCAATCGAAGAAAGGCGGTGCGACATGCTTGTTGGTCCCGTTTTGGTCACTTATGCGATCACGACACTGGGGGGAGTCGGTCTCTGCCTCCTTGTCGCGGCACTGACCACAGGACACCGCGAAAGGCTTTAAGCGTATCGGTCCTGCGTCGTCCGAATCATGGTTCCCGGCCGCTCGTCATGGGCGGCCAAACCCATGAACCCTCCCCCGGCGACGCGGGGCCGTACCCGCCTGATCACGGCCATGGATCGGTATGTATCACGCAGGTTGCCCTTCCAACCGGTTCCTGCGCTCTCAACGCGATGTTGACACGACCATCGCGGTCGTTGGCATACCATCCCATCCCATGTCGACTACCGCCCTTCCCGCCGATGAAGTCCTGACTGGCTTAAACAGCCGCCTGGAAGCTGCCCAGAAAATGGCAGATGCCGGTGGCGACGTGCTACGTCACTACTTCACCAACCAGGGTTGGTCAGTAGAAGACAAGGCCGATGGCTCACCAGTCACCACCGCCGATCGTGAAACCGAAGCCTGTATTCGCCAAGCAATCCAGGAGGCATTCCCCGGTGACGGTCTCATCGGTGAGGAATACGGTGACAAAGATGCCGATGGAACCACCGGGTTCCGATGGGTGATCGATCCCATCGATGGCACCATCTCATTCGTACACGGCGTTCCCATGTTCGGCATTCTCATTGGCATCGAACACGACAGCCGCCCCCTGGCCGGGCTGATGGACTTTCCGATCCTGCATGAACGTGCCTTTGCCGTGCGAGGTACGGGCGCGTGGCATCAAACCTGCGGACAGGAACCGGTACCCGCACGGGTCTCCAACACCTGCAGCCTGCAGGAGGCCATGGTCTGCACGACCTCCTTTGATTACTTCCGAGACCATGACTATCCCGATGCCTACGTCGCTCTGGGCCAGGCCTGTCGCCGTACACGTGGATGGAGTGATTGCTATTGCGAACTGCTGCTCTGCACGGGCCGCGTGGATGCCGTTGTTGAACCCGAACTCAAGCGGTGGGATATCGGAGCCATCGTGCCCATCCTGCAGGAAGCCGGAGGGCGATTTACCGATTGGGCTGGCAATCATGATGGCGATCCAGGTGTCCTCAGGGGCATTGCCAGCAACAATCATGTCCACGAGGCGCTCGTCTCAATCATGAAACAATGGCCGTGATACACGTACACTGCACCCCATGGGGCTAGTAGCTCAGCGGTTAGAGCACGCGACTCATAATCGCTTGGTCGCAGGTTCGAATCCTGCCTAGCCCATGACAGAAGCAAGCCCCGGCCACCCGCCGGGGCTTGCTTCATCTCTATATCTGCATTGAGGCCTTCAATCTCGCGGCCAAGGACGTACCCCAACGAGATCGCCAGGTGTCTTCGCAAGCTCCTGTGAAACATGGGTTTCCAGAGATCCAGCCTGGAAAATCACAGGGAGGCTTGCTTGGAGGTGCCACATCACGAACGGCTGCCGATTGTGACAACCCATGTCCTTGAGGTACCTTGCCACCCAGTTGGGAGGACCGCCGGCGAGTTGTGCCAAGGCGTATCCCCTCCGAACCTGGAGGTTTTCATGGTTTGGCTATGGGATCTGATCTTCGTCTTCATCATCGCCTGCATCGTATTCGGGGCGATCTACGCACTGGCTGTTCGTCCAACGTACTCCGCGAGAACCGCTGCAGCCGATGATAGCGCTGCGGATATTGGCTGCCTCTGGCTGGTCTTCCTGTTCTTCCTGTTCTTCCTTCCCATCTGGGGTGGTGGACTCTGGCTGGAACCAATCGGTCCGCATTTCGGCGGCTCCGAGGGACACCACGGATCCTATGTCTTCAACTTCCTCATTATCGCGTTCATCATCCTGATCTTCTTCGGGGTGATCTGGGCGGTGATACCCGGTACCGAATTCTCCTGGGATGGTGGCAGCGGTGATGTCGCAGGTGACGACGATGATGGCGGATGGGGTGCCATCTTCTGGATCTTCATCATCATCATCATTCTGATCATCATCTTCGGATACATGTGGTCCTCACCACACACCATGGGGAACACCGATGCCGAAGCGGTCACCCTGAAC
>JAYZAT010000140.1:0-18775 GCA_036339555.1 Planctomycetota bacterium | reverse complement strand
TGATGGTCGTGATCATCATTCTTGGCCTGCTGGCTTCACTCCTTGTTGTGACGGCAGGCTCAATCAGTAGTACCGCGAAGAGTACAGAAGACGCTGCCAACCTTCGATCGATCGCGATGGCCAATGCAGCCTTCGCCTCGGAACACAAAGAACGGTTGTTCTCGCCACGCACCGAGCCACACTCAGGCACGCCCGGCGATCCGAACAATCCGCCCACTACGAAGGCTCAACAGCAACGAATGTGGGTCCATGGCTTCGATGACAACGTAGAAATCATGGGAAACGATCGCGTCGAGTTAAATAGTGCGCTGACAGAAGGCGCTGCCTGGGAATACCTCGGTGATTCGTCCAACTACAAATCACCACTGGACACGACCGAGCGGCTTCGAAGCTATTCACTCAATGCCTTTGTTGGTGTTGATCGATGTGCGGATGAATATCCTGACATGGCGGGTGTATTCGTCCCCACCTACAACACGAGGTATCGAGTTCCATGCACCACCGCGGCATCTATTCCGCAGCCTGGCATGACCATATGTGCCATCGGGGAAGTTGACATGGGTCAAGCCGGTTATGACCAGGCAGCCAACATCAATGGTTGGCTGGTCTCACCGAATCCCAACATGCCCCTGTGGAAAGATACCCCGGCACTGTGGAATAGGGATCGTGTCAACATCTCACTCATGGATGGCTCGGTCGATACCTTGAAGGTGCATCAAGCTGATCTGCTACGCGCCAAGATTGCACAGACGGGCTCGTCTCACAACATCATCATCGGCGCTGCAGATCAGGACAAAATCGATTTTCAGACCTTCAACAAACGGCTGCTTCCAGGCGTACTGAACTTCCGGACAGACGCCGATCAGGAATAGTCTGTCCTAGACAACAGCTGTTTTCGAGGCTACCGATTCAACAGAATTGAGCAGGAGATCTGCTTCAGGCTGCGTCATGATCAATGGCAGCCTGAAACGCATGGCGGAATCTCCGCAAGGCAGCACGATCACATTCTGGTTGAAGAGATCGCGGATCATATTGTCACGGGATTCTGGCGTTTCAAATGTGCAGGCGATCAGGGTTCCCACGCCACGCACATTCCTGAAAGCACCGGTAGATCGAGCGATTTCTCGCATTCCGGCAATGACATGTTCGCCCAACTCCAGCACATGTTGACAGAGGTTGTCTTCAACGATGATCTCGATGTACCGGCGACTTCGGACCATGTCGACGAGGTTGCCGCCCCAGGTCGAGTTGATGCGACTGGAACGGCGGAACACGTTGTGCTCTACATCATCCAGACGATGCCCCGCATACACGCCGCATACCTGGGATTTCTTGCCGAAGGCAACAATATCTGGGACCGCACCGAGATGCTGCCAGAACCACGCATGACCTGATCCGAAGAAACCCGTCTGAACTTCGTCGTAGAGAAGGAGGCACTGGTGATCGTCGGCATAGTCCCGCAAGCGTTTCATGAATTCAGGGCGGAAGTGGTTGTCGCCACCCTCACCTTGCATAGGCTCGATCAGGATGCCAGCAACACGGTCGTGCGTTGGTGAACCCTTGGCGAATACCGCATCGAGTTCAGCAAAGGCCTGAGCTTCAGCAGCCTCGATGTCATTGCAAATACCCCCGTCAAGATCGAATTCAACCTTGGGATTGGAAATTCGAGGCCAGTCGAACTTTGGATAGAGGCCGACCTTGTCAGGCAGCGTATTGGTCACGCTCATGGTGTATCCCGTGCGACCGTGGAACGCTTCCTTGAAGTGAACGATGACGAGATCATTCACGTCATGTGAAAAATCCTCTCGGCCAAGCTGACGGGCTTTCCAGTCGAAGGCCGCTTTCATCGCGTTCTCGACGGCCAGTCCCCCGCCTGCAATCCAGAAGTGGTGACAGAAATCCTCCGGAGTCGCATGTTCCGAGAAGGTGTCTACGAAGTGAGCCATCTCAGAGGAATACAAATCAGCGTTCGAGATATTGCACAGGGCTGCTCGCTGGAGTGTCTGCAGGAATTCGGGATCTGCCATACCGGGATGGTTGTAACCCAATGGCATGGAAGCGAAACACGTGAACGCATCAAGGTATCGCTCACCAGTTGCTGCATCTTGAATCCAGACGCCTTCGGAACGCTCCAGATCGACCACGAGCGGGTAACCATCAACGAGTTGGTGTCGAGCGAGTTCTTCAAGAACCCTGTTGGGATGCATGGTGATCTCCGAATAGAGCGTGCCGGCAGGCAAGTTCCGGCGGGGAACCCTTGAGCGTAGGGCCATGGGACCTCTACGGCAACCCCTTGCCCCCCTTCATCGGGCCGCAAGCACGCTCAAGACGATTCCCATGAGGGATCTGGCAGGTCCAGAGCTAAGATGGGGCCATGGGGATTGGCCTCCTACTCCAGGAACGTGGACTCGTCAGCCGTGATCAGTTGGACGAGGCCATCGACACTCAGACCCGCACGGGTGAGCGGCTTGATCACGTGCTGGTCAGGCTCGGCTATGTCCGGAGCGAGGATGTCCTACAGGCCATTGGCCAGCAATTCTCAATGCCCATCGTTGACCTGGCCTCCCGGGAGGTTCCCAGTGAAACGCTGGAGCTTCTGCCGCCCCGTCTCGTGTTTAAACAGCAATGTGTTCCGATCGAACGACAGGGGAACACCCTGCGAGTCGCCACCTGCGATCCCTTTGAACTCACTGCCTTCGATGAATTGCGCCTGCTCACCAACATGGATATTGAGCTGGTGCTGGCTGATGAAGCTGATTTGCGTAAGTTCATTCGAACGCACTATGGCGTCGCCGGCGACACCTTGGAAGCCCTGGGAGCCGGCCAGGAAACGATTGATTCTTCAAGTGAGATTTCGGAGGACGGACTCGACCAGGCTGAACAGGCAAGCGTCATCCGGCTGGTCAATGACCTGCTCGTAGAAGCAGTGAGGGAACGCGCCACAGATGTCCACATCGAACCCTATGAGGACTCCCTTGAAATCAGGTACAGGGTCGACGGCGTCCTGGTACAGGCAGGCGTGCCGGCAACAGTCAACCAGTTTCGCAATGCCATCGTGAGTCGTTTGAAGATCATGGCCAACCTGAATGTTGCGGAGAAAAGAGTCCCGCAGGATGGACGAATCACACTGCGTCGAGATGGACGGGAATATGACCTGAGGGTCTCCATCATTCCCATGCTCTTTGGCGAAGGCATCGTCATCCGCATCTTGTCCAAGACGGCCGCATTGTTAGCACTCGACGAACTGGGCATGGAACCGGAGGTCAAGACACATTGGGATCACCTGATCACCCGGCCACACGGGATCTTGTTGGTCACGGGACCGACGGGTTCGGGCAAATCAACCACACTCTACGCATCCCTGAACCAGATCGTGTCCGACGAAGTGAAGATCATCACGGTTGAGGACCCTGCGGAATACAACATCACTGGTGTAAACCAGATCCAGGTACACCGGGATGTCGGACTCGACTTCGCAACCGGAATGCGATCGATCCTTCGGCATGACCCTGATGTGATCATGGTGGGCGAGATCCGTGATCGAGAAACCGCGGAGATGGCAGTCCAAGCTTCGCTTACCGGCCACCTGGTCTTCAGCACGCTGCATACGAATAATGCAGCAGGAGCCCTACCTCGACTCCTGGACATGGGGATCGAACCCTTCCTGGTCTCCAGCACCATCGAAGGTGTCATTGCCCAGAGACTGGTCCGTCGCGTCTGCAAGGAATGCGGTATGCCCTGGCGACCAGAGCCTGCCGATCTCCCACATGGCTGGCCGGTGCCCGAAGAGCCCCTGATGCGAGGAGCCGGATGCCGCGATTGCCGGAATACCGGTTACCACGGTCGGCTCGGAATCTATGAGCTTCTTCGAATCAACGAACATCTCAGGGAACTCATCATCCAACGTGTCAATGCCAGCAAACTGGCCGATGCCGCTGAACAGGATGATCTCTTGCATGCCTTGGTGGCCAGCGGCCGTCTGAAGGTCGCCAGTGGGCTGACAACCCCTGCAGAAGTGGCCCGGGTCACCCGCGACTAGGCCGCCCGTCCAGGCGATTCCCTGGCCCCACCAGGCTTTACATTTCGGCAGAATCAGCCACGTTTGCCGCCCTGTAATGGCTACTTCCTTGACTCTGGGAGCGCTTGGGGGGAAACTTCTCCGTTCATCGGTGTTCCCCTTTGGAACCTCGCGATTCGGCTCCCCACTGTCTTCCCACGGAGACCATAGATATGGCCATTCGATCAACGGCGGGAACAGGCGTCGTTGTTGCCTTGGTGGTATTCATCATCCTGAGTGCCGCCTTGCTCGCGACGACCATCATCTTCTATAGCCAGCGTGGCAAGGCCGTGGAGGAAAAGAACACGGCTGACAACCAGCTCAACAAGCTGGCCACGAACTCCGAACGATCTGGTGACTCCTTCCAAGCGATCGAGGGTCGATCGGGCCGTGAAAGTGTCTTTGGCTACCTCGACGGCCAGCACAATCAACTGTTGGCTTACGTCGGAAAAGATATGGAGATCAATGATCTCAAGCAGGCGTTTCAGGAATCACTTGATGTCGAACCCAATAGCTCGCTTTGGACACACCTCCAAGCAAGTGACCGACAACGCCAGGAAGATTTGGATTCCATCGAGCGGCTCAAGACGGCCATTAAGACAATGAAGGAAGAGAAAGAAGATCTCTCGGGACGCCTTGAGGCCGCTGAGCGTGAACGCGATGAGTCCCTGGAAGCTTCGGTCGATCGCCAACTGGAAGGTATTCGACAAGCTGACACCACCTATGAGCAACAGGTTGCCCAAGCCTTGGATATTCTTGAGCAGGCCAAGCAACAACATCGCAATCGTTACGTGGTCCAGATCCGTGATCTTGAAAGCGAAGTCGATCGCTTGAGCGATGAAAACGTTCGGGGCGAGAGCCGGATCGAGGAACTGCAACGCCTGGTCAACCGCAGTCGTATTCAACCTGAGGACCCTGCCAATCTCGTGGATGGGGAAGTCATTGAAGTCACAGGTCGCGGCGACCAGATCTATATCGATCGTGGTAAGAAGGACCAGATTGTTCTGGGTATGACCTTCGAGGTCTACGATGACGCTGCGCAATTAAGGCCGGATGAAGAGGGTAATTTCCCTCGAGGCAAAGCCAGTGCCCAAGTGGTGAAGATTGGCGACAGTACCTCGACCGCGAAGGTCACACGAAGTACTAGGGGGCGCCCTGTCGTGAGTGGCGACGTGGTGGCCAACGCCATCTATGACCCAAACTACACCTTCAAATTCCTGGTCCATGGACGATTTGACGTCAATGGAGATGGCCGAGCAACCCTTGAGGAAACGGACTACGTCCGTCGGCAGATCCAATCCTGGGGTGGCAAGGTGATGGCCGAAGATCGCATTACCGGTGACCTCGATTTCCTTGTACTTGGTGTCGAACCGCCAAGGCCTATGAATCCGGGCGCCAACGCAACTGAACAGCAGATTCAGGACATCCTCGACCTTGGCAGGACCCACCAGCAGTACCAGGAACTTTTCAATGCAGCCAGCAAAGCTGACATCCCGGTCCTGAATGCCAACCGGCTCTACATCCTGACTGGTCAGACCGGGCTTTGAACTCCGTTCGCAAGTACGCCAGAGATTCCTAGGGGTTGAAGACATGCCCCGAAGACGGTCATCCCTCCAAAATTGGGCTGAGTATCTCCCGGCTCGTGCCGTGGCGTCACTGTTGAATTGCTTTCCTGTCGACCAGAACATGGAGACGGCTGCCTGGGGTGGCCGCCAGTACTTCCGGTTCAGTGCGACCCGTCGACATCGAGCCGTCAACAATATCCAGAATGCTTTCCCGGACTGGAGCGAGGAACAGTGCAAGGCAACGGCTCGCCGATCGGTTGAAAACATGTTCCAACTGGCCGCCGTCGACGCCCTCGTGATGCCCCGGCTCGTGACACCTGAACGTTGGCCTGAATTTCTCGACCTGGGTGATGCCACGGATCACCTCCACCGGGTCATGAGCGATCGCTCAATGCTGTTCATCACCGGGCACTGTGGCAACTGGGAACTGCTCGGATACGGCATGTCTGTTGTCGGGTACCCGATGGCGGCCTTAGCAAGGCCCTTGGATAATCCACTCTTGAATCGCTGGCTGCTTGGCCTACGCCAGGCCCATGGCCTGAGGATACTCACCAAGTGGGGCGCAACACCGGAGATGCAACGGATCATCGAATCCAACGGACACGTTGGTTTCATCGCTGACCAGAACGCTGGCGACAGTGGTACGTTTGTACCCTTCTTCGGACGGCTCGCTTCAACCTACAAGTCCATCGGATTGCTGGCCATGCGTTACGAACTACCCCTGCTGGTCGCCATGGCAGAACGTATTGACGGTCGCTTCTTCTATAGGATCCATGTTGCAGACGTGATCGAACCGGAAGATTGGGCTGACCAGGCCGACCCGCTCTACTACATCACAGCGCGATATGTTCATGGCATTGAACAACTGGTACGGCGGGCACCCAGCCAGTATCTCTGGATGCACAGGCGTTGGAAGAGTCGTCCACGGCATGAACGAGAGGGCCGTGACATCCCTGAATCACTTGAGGCACAAATACGATCGCTCCCGTGGTTGTCCAACACGGAAATCGAATCGATTCTTGAACAATCCCGTCGCGAAAGCCGAGCAAACAAGGTTTGATTGCCCGGCTAACCGACGGTTACTTGGAACTGGATACAGTGTTGCCATGGTGGACCGACGCCTTCTCGACCAGACCGTGTTGATTGTCGATGATGACGAGGACATCCTCGGAAGCATGGAACTCGCGATACGAGCGGAAGGTGCCAAGACCCTCACGGCAAGTGACGGTAACGAGGCCATCGCACGTTGGCGTGCCGAGTCCCCGGACATGGTCGTTCTGGACATGATGTTGCCAAAACGCTCTGGGTTCCTCGTGCTGGAAGAGCTCATGCAGGACGAGACCCCCCCGCTGGTGGTGATGGTGACAGCCAATGAGGGCCGAAGGCACATGATCTATGCCGAACGACTGGGGGTCCATGCGTACCTGACCAAGCCCATCCCGCTACAGCAATTGATCGATACCCTCTGTGAGCTCCAATCGCAACGTGCCAGCGATGAGGGCAGTACGATATCCGGATCCGATTGATTCCCTGGAGCCCGTTGCGTGTCCCATCGTTTCGTCATCTGTTCACAGGATCCTCCGGGTGAGAATGGCCTTGCTCCACTTGGGGCTCGAGGCGATATCGTCAAACAATTGGGCACCATGAACACAGCACCCGAACAACTGGGTGAAGACGTGCTCTATGGACCGGGCATCCGTCTTGAAATGAGTCCAAACGAAGATCCGTTAAAGCAGATGATCCTGACGATTGTCGAAGAAGAGATCGCGTGGCTCGTGATTGCCAGGATGGCCCATTCCATGAAATGGCGGATCATTGACGTGGAGACTGGTGATCCAGTTGATATCGTCACGGAGGATGTCGAGGAATGATGGACTCCACTGAGCCCAACCAGGGGTACACCGCTGAACGAACCGACCTGGTGCGATTCCCGATCGCCTTGGCGGCTGCCGTGGATTATCGCGGTGACGTCACCCTATCGATTACTGATGGTTCCACCATCGAGGGGTATGTGTTTGATCTCCATGGAGACATGGACACTGGAACCATTGGGTATATGACACGGGATGACACATCTCCCCGCCAATTGGACACCAACAACATCCTGCGTATCGACTTTTCTGGCCGTGACATGGCCGAAGGGAAATCCTTCGATACGTGGATCGAGAAGTATGTCAAGAAGAAGCTTGCAGGCGAACACGCGAGCATTGACTGCGAGTCGCTTGAAGATTAGCCCAGGGGCTGTTCAGGCCACCGATCGGACCGCATCCACTGGCGCCATCATCTGACCCATCGGCATGAAAAAGGCAAATGGACCGTCGTTGAAGATGGCACCGGCAATGCCTCTTGTGGCCAAGCTTCGGAACCACCACAACGCTTGACGCGGTGGCATCGCCATCAACCGGTTGCCCTCCTGGCGAACGGAAGGATCGATCAACTCGGCATGACGCCTCGCCCGGACCGGATCAGTAAAGGTCAGAACACAAGGCTGATCCCGACAGATCCCCACCATCGGATCTGTCCGGATCGCAGGATCGGCAACGAAGTACCAGCAGGGCAGGGACCTGACCGTACGCCAGAGGGATCCCATCTGCATCCTGGGTTCGAGATCATGCGCCTTCGCCGCCAAGGTATCGATGTCGGGAAGTGACTCAGGACGATGCAACCAGGAGGCCACGATGAGGTCATCAAGGCACCACTTGGCAGCCAAGGGTCCAGGGTCAAAGGTCGCTGAACGAACACCCCAACGGTGGAGTCCTGACAGGAACTCAGCAACCTCATGTGTTGAGATTGACAGAACACGCGCTGATTCAGGGAGTTCGCCATGTAAGCGAAGTAGCGTGTCTGCAGATTCACCTGATGTGAAGAGATAGACACTGGGATCCGTTCCGTCTTCAAGCACCAATGGAAGAATCCCATCACGGGCACCAAGATCGATCACGAACCAGCGAGGCAGGTTCGACAGTGCAGAGCACAACGAAGCCCGGTTTGATTCAGTGGGCAGTTGCCCTGCCTCCTTGAACAGTTGGTCGAGTATGGCCTTGTCTGACGGTGGACGCCTAGTCATATCGAGGAACCTCCCAGCTGAACCGAGTGGATGCGGTCTCCCCCTGACAATCCACTACGTATGGAATCCGCTCAGGGGTTCGCCTGTTGATTCAGACTGCGATGAAGTGATCCGCCGAGATGGCGACAAGTCTGGGGCGATCAAGGGCTTGGCGATCCGAAGAAGGTCGCCAGGGCCGGACCAGGCCCTCCTGGCTCTCCTGGGGCTCCCAGGAGCCTGGATCAGCCAGGATGTCCTCCATCCGCCCCAAACGTGGTCGGTAGCTGGCTACCGGCAGACGGCAGGCCAGGAGGCCTCTGGTGTACGGATGGCGTGGGTCCTCCAAGAGCTGCTGGGCTGCTCCTGACTCACAAACCTGGCCCTCATGCAGGACAACCAGTTGATGGACGCGTCGGGCAACCAAGCCCAGGTCATGCGTGACCAGCAGGACACCAAGCCCTCGACGCTCACAGAGTTCCTGGAGGAGGTCCATCACCGCCTCCTGGGTCAATGCATCCAAGGCCGTCGTGGGCTCGTCGGCCAATAGAAGAGCAGGCGATCGAGCCAGGGCCAGAGCCAGGACCACGCGTTGTCGCATACCACCACTGAGTTGGTGCGGCACGCTGCCAAGGCACCGCACAGGGTCCGGTACTTGAACCTCTTCCAGCAAGGCCTGGCCATGGGCACGAGCGGCCCGACGAGTCATGCCATCCAAGGCCAGAATGCCCTCGAAGAGTTCACCGACTGTAAATACGGGGTCCAGGGCAGTCATCGGTTCCTGGAACACCATGGCAACTCGACCGCCACGAATCTTGCGCCACTGTCTCGGTGAAAGGTGGCTGCAATCATCACCTTCCAGTCGGATCGTTCCCTTGCTGAGCCGGATCATGGGAGGCAACAGACCAATGACGGCGAGCGTGGTCAATGTTTTTCCGCTTCCTGACTCACCCACCACAGCCGTGATTTCTCCGGCCTTGACCCGGGCGGACATGCCTTGCAGGACTTTCTCGCCTGTCGAGATGACCTCGAGTTCAAGGTCTTCAATGTCAAGCAGGGGAACCGTCATGCCACCTGCTCCGCTTGCCTTGGATCCAGGCGAACACGAAGCCACTCACCCAGGCAGTTCAGTGAGAGCAAGGTCAACGCAATCATCAAGCATGGCCAAAGCAATAACCACCAGTGAGAACGAACGCCATTGATTTCCGAGAGGCCGGAAGCTGCCAAATTGCCCCAACTCGGGAGGGGTTCACGAATCCCGATTCCCAGGAAGCTCAAGAACGCCTCACTGAGCATCGCCATTGGAATGGTGAGCGTGGCATATACAACGATCGGCCCCATGACGTTGGGCAGTAGGTGGCGAAAAACCTGTCGACGCCAAGGAACCCCGATAGCTCGACAGGCTTCCATGAAGGGTTGCGCTCGCAAACTCAGAACCTGACCTCGAATGACCCGAGCCATGGTCAACCAACTCACGGCCCCGATAGCCAGCCACAAGGTAAGCACGTTGACCCACTGGGTTGTCGCCGAACCCAGCGTCAAACCCGTGCGTTCCAGCCCTCCCTCGACAGCGACAACCAACAAGACAACGATGAGGATGTAGGGCAAGCCATAGAGCACATCGACGATCCGCATCATCACACCATCCACACGAGCCGGGGCAGTTGCGGCAATCATGCCCCATAAACCTCCCAGGATGATCGCTGTTGATGCGGCAGCTAAACCGACCATGAGACTGATGCCCCCACCTGCCAAAACCCGAGCCAGGAGATCACGCCCGAGATGATCGCTCCCCAACCAATAGGTTGAGTCACCGGCCCAGGCGGGAGGTTGAAGTGCCCGCTCTGGATTGGTTGCTTCAAATCTCCTGGCCGTTACCTGCGACCCGGCATCTGAACTATGGCCAAATGTCCATGGCAGGCTGACCAGTGTCGCCAGGATCACGAGCACCAGGAAACATCCGCCCAGAATGCCAAGTCGCCGCACGGAAGCGGGCGACGGATCACGCGGTCGCGAGATTGCATGGGATGTCACAGTTGAAGCATACGAGGTTCAACCCGCTGACACAGGAAGTCACATGAGGATGGTGGTCAAAGAGGAAAGGCTCAGCGGCCCTTCGCTGCCTGAACAGGATCGAGCTGGCGCATCAACTGGTTCATCTGCCGCTGAAGCTCCACGTCGAAATGGTCCTCGTCGTACTGCAGCCGCTCCTGGAGCGTCTGGATCCGTTCATTCAACTGCTCAAGAGAACGATTCCGGTTGCTGATTGAGATGACGAGCCGTGATCGCATCACAGCCTCCAACCGGCTCTTCAACTGAATAGCTTCCTGGCTGCTGGGCCCCTGCGTTGCCAACACTTGGCGAAGCTCAACTGTCAGGGTATTCACCTCGGCGTCGAGATGAAGTTCCTCGATCTTATGCTCGTAAAGATCCGGGTCCGTCAGTTGCAGGTCTGCCAAGGCAACCAAGCCGCGACCGTAGCGTCGGATCATTCGTTCCAATTCGACCGGATCTTGACCACCCTGTGAACAGGTATCCGCCAGGATCTTGCCAAGCCGGGGATCAATCTCGTTCGCAACTTCGATGTACTGATCGATGGTGCTCTTGGCAGAACGTACGCCGGCAGGCGAGACCACACTACGTGCTGATCCCTGACCGGAATTCATCTGGTTGGCAAAGGACTCCCCAAAGTTGCTCTGGCCCAGGAACGTATTGGTCAGCGAGAGAACAGACTGCAGATCCTCAGTAGTGGAGGCCTGAGATCGTGTCGTGCCCATGTTGAGCACGAGGGCCGTGCAGGACAATGCCAGTAACCAGCCCATCGCGATGGTGTAAGGGTTTCGCATCACCGAATCTCCACTGCCAGATAACCCCAGGAGTCCGAGTCATGCTCGGCCTCGAGAATAGACAACAATTCATCATGTGCTTCCACCCACGTCAAGTCATGGCTGGCAAGCAGACCAGAACCATCGGCTTTGGCCAGGAGCTCCATGGGGAACTCGACAGGTTGCACAGGCTCAGCGTCTGCGATTGGGGAGACCCCTGTTGGAATCAACTTGGGACCGGTCATCCAGAAAGCGGCCACAGCAGCGATACCCACGCAAGCCGCCAGGGCCATCCGCTTAAAGGCGATGCTGGCACGGGAGGGGCCAATCCGCATGCGAGACTGCTGGCGGCGAGCCAGCGAGGCCTGCTGGACACGGCCCACAAGTCCCTCCGGGACTGGGATTTGCCGCAACGATTCCCCGACCATGATGTCCAAATCACGATCGCGAGGCTCATAGTCTGAGCCCAGGGGATCAGGGCCATCAGGGCGGATATCGGGTTGGTTTCTGGAGGAAAACATGTACTCGTCACCTCTTGAACGACTACAACCGGCCTCTGATTGCAGATTTCTTTTGTTCTTTTTGCCCGGAAATTCACTCATCGTCAACCCCCCTCTCATCTACGGATGGATCGCCAAGTCGTTCTCTAAGTCGTTTAATGGCCCTGAAATGGCGGGCAAGGACCGTCCCAAGAGGCTGATCCAAGACCTCAGCAATCGTCTTAAAACTCATTTCAGCAACATGTCTCAAATGCAGAACCTGCTGCTCGGACTCCGGCAGATCGGCCATGGCACTATGCAGGCGATTGAGGACCTCGGCCCCCTCGGCAGGGCTGTCCCCTGCCTCAGCCGCTGGTGCCAGGGCCCTCAGGGTGTCATCCGCCACTGGCAAGGCCTGCCTGGATCGACGCCGCATCTCATCGCGGAGCCGATTCATCGCAATCCGAAAGAGCCAGGCTTCGAATCGCCCCAGTTCTGTGTAATCGGAGAGCTTTGCCACCACCGTGCAAAAGGTCGACTGGGTGACCTCCTCAGCCAGTTCAGGATTCCGACACTGGGCCAGGACGACGCGATAGACCCGAGGAGAGAAATCCTCCACGAGCCTGGACCATGCAGCTTCATCGCCACCAATGGCGGCCTGTAGCACAATCCCGAGCCGATCTCTGTCAAGCGGGGTGCTCATGCGTTCAGACGGTCACTCTAAGCAGCTCAGGGGAACCAGGACAGGTCGTCGGTCAAAGCCATGGACCGATCTGTCCCTTACAATCGGTCAGATCACATGATGGCGCTTTTCGACACCGCACGCGAGTCGATGATCTCATGGCCACTGGCGACCCTTCTGGTCATCGCAGGGGTCATCGGTCTGGTTGCAGGTGGACATCTCCTGGTCGAAGGGGCAGTCACAGCCGCTAAACAGCTGGGTATGTCGACGCTCATGATTGGGCTGACCATCGTTTCCTTCGGGACGAGTGCCCCGGAGTTGGCCTTGAACGTCATTGCCGCTTCGAGGGGCGAAACGGGGCTCGCTTTCGGAAATGTCATTGGATCAAATATTGCCAACTTGGCCCTGGTCCTGGGATTGGCTGCCTTCGTTGCGCCAGTCCCGATCCCCAAGGCAGCCCTGAAACTTGGGGGGATTCCCTGGCTGATCATCGTGACAATCCTGGCGATCATCCTGCCGTGGATAGGTCAGGGTGTTGATGGAAACCCCGGGTATGCCCGCTGGTCAGGGGTGCTGCTGCTTGCGCTCGTGCCAATCACCGTGCTCTTATGGAAACAAAGTAGTAGCTCTACAAGTGTGAATGAGCCCCTCATTCAGGCAGAGAGTACTGATCGCACCTTGCTGATCAGTGCACTTCTGGTACTTGCCGGGCTTGCCCTGCTCATCGTCGGTGGACGAGCAACAGAATATGGCGCGGTCCAACTGGCACGATGGATTGGCCTCTCCGAAGCCGTGATTGGCCTTTCGATCGTGGCGGTAGCGACCAGCCTGCCCGAGGTCGTGACCTCAGTGATTGCGGCACGACGCGGTGTTCCAGGCTTGGCCGTGGGTACCGTGATCGGGTCCAACATGTTCAACCTCGTACTTGTTCTGGGGACAACCGCGGTCATCGCGCCGGTTGCTGTTCCCGCAACTGTTGGCCTGTTCGACCTCCTCATCATGGGCGGACTGACGGTGCTGTTGCTTCCCTTGGCCATGAGCGGCCGCCGAATCACTTCCCTGGAGGGCCTTGTACTGGTACTGGCCTGGGCAGCTGCCATCGTCTTCAGCATTCTCAGGGAAGTGGCCTGACTAGACCGGCAGATCACTGCCGACATCAAGGCCACTCACCGGCAACGGCGTGTGCGAATAGTCACGGAACCGAGTGGTGCCATTATCCCAGGCTAATTTCACTGTGCCTGTGGGACCATTGCGTTGCTTGGCGAGAATCAACTCGGCCAGACCACGTTTATCCGGGTTGGCCTCAATCCAGGCCTCGTCTCGATGGAAGTACTCCTCGCGGTGCAGCATCATCACGACGTCGGCATCCTGCTCGATTGAACCTGACTCTCGAAGATCGCTCATGCGAGGCCGGTGGCCTTCTCTTTGCTCTGCAGCACGATTCAACTGGCTCAACGCGACGATGGGCACGTTTAATTCGCGGGCGAGCGCCTTCACACCTCGACTGAGTTCAGAAACCTCCTGTTGACGCGACTCGGAACGGTTTCCGCATGTCATCAGTTGGAGGTAGTCAATGAAAAGGCACTGGATATCGAACTTCTGCTTCATGCGACGTGCCTTGGCCCGTAACTGCATCAGCGTGAGTCCCGGCGTGTCGTCGATATAGATGGGCGCTTTGCGAAGCTCGTCGCAGGCGGCAAAAAGGGCCTGGAAGTCACGGTCGTTCAACGAATTCCTTCGCAGGCTTTGCCCGCTCACACCACTGCGGGCGGACAACAGTCGCTGCACGATCTGGTTGGACGACATTTCGAGACTGAAGATCCCAACCGGCTCACTACGAAGCGAGATGTTCTCTGCCATGTTCAAAGCCAACGCCGTCTTGCCCATGGATGGTCGGGCCGCCAGAATGAGTAGTTCGCCGGGTTGCATGCCGCCTGTCAACTCATCAATGTCGACATACCCGGATGCCGTACCCGTCAAGGCTCGGCCTTCCTGTTGTTCCAGGATCTGGATGGCCTCCGTGATGAGATCCGCCAAGCCGACGATTCGTCGGCTCTCTGCTTGGTCCGCAATCCGGAAGATTTTCCGTTCGGCATCATCAAGCAAGTCGGCAGCCGATTCCGGGCGATCGTATGCATCCCGAAGGATGTCCCCCGCCGCAGCGATCAGTTGCCGAATCATGGCCTTCTCACGGATCAGGCGGGCGTAGTGCACCGCACTGGTCGCATCCGGCACCGACTCTGCCAATTCCACGAGGAAATCAACTCCGCCGATGGGCTTGAGTGAGTCGCGGTCCCTGAGCAATTGCTGCAACTGGACGATATCCAGCGTGTTGTGGCGATCGTAGAGCTCAAGGATCACCCGGTAGACTTCGCCGTGCGACTGCCGGAAGAAATCTTCCGGTGATCGAACGATCTGCAGCACATCACCACAGACATCCGGGTCGATGAGGATCGAACCCAGGAGGCTTGCCTCGGCCTCAATCGCATGTGGCGGCATCTTGTCCAGCAATGTGCCGAACGACTGGCGGTCCGTGCCTGTCACTTTGTGTTCTTGGATTCTGCTCACGCCCTCGACCACAGCTCCCTCCGATGGAGCTCCTCTCACCATACACGCCTATTCGCTTACGCCGAGAACGACTTTCCAAATTCGTCTGCATCGACTGACCGAAGGATACCCGGCGATGTCATTCCACCAAGATTTCATCACCCGCGTCTGGGCGACCTGTGGACAGAATAAAAAAAAGCCCCCCAGGCAGCCCGGGGGGTCGTAACGTTCCAAGCGGGATTCTGCCGAAGCTAGTCACCCAACTCGTGTTCCTCAAGTGCCTCCCGCATAAGCCGACCAATCTTGAACTTGACCGTCTTCTTAGCGGGTACTGGGACACGTTCCAGTGTTCTTGGATTCTGGGCGACCCGAGCGGCACGCTCTCGGATCTCAAAGACACCGAAATCACGGAATTCAAGCCGACGTCCATCCCCAAGTTCCTTGATGACGTTATCGAGGAAGCTTTGAACAGTCATTTTCACGACTGTTCGTTTCTGGTTTGTTTCCTCAGCAATTCTGTCGATCAGGTCTTTCTTGGTGGTGGTTGTTCGTGCGCTTTCTGACATGGCTCATCCTCACAGAAGCTGTGCAGTGCCGCGGTGCAACCGCGGCCACGAACTACCCTATCCAATCGTCAAACCACAAATGGCTTGACGCTGGAACCCGATAGAAGGAAGTCCGGGTGGAAGGTCTCGGCCCTGTCAGGTCCCATCCGATTCCAAATCTCCCAGCCATCCCCGGTCGCCAGTATGGAGATCCTGATCGAGGTCGTCAAGACCGTGTTTCACTGGATTGGTGGCTTGGATAATCCAGGGAAGTGATTTCTTCGTTCTCACCCCCCTGAGAGGCTCCTAACGACTGCGGAGCTGCAAAGATCGGGTGGTTTGGAGATAATTCTCCCATGGACGGCCATTTAAGATCCACTGCTGATCCCGAATATAGACCTGGGAAACGTTCACGGGGGCAATGGCAGGAGGCAGATCTGCACCCAGCATCACGTCTTTCCGTGAATTCAGAACCTTCATTTCGGTGCTGAGAAGGCCTTCAGGACCAAGGGTGTTGAGGGTGGCCGATGAGGGCAGGACCAGAGGTGGGGCTGGCTGGAAAGGATTTCCACCCGCTGTGCAGGCTGACTTCAGGCTGGTACATCCACCGGCCAGGGTCGCCACCAGGCCGCCCGCTAAGAGTCCGATCATCACCCGATTCTTCCTGCAGTTCCTTGTCAAAGACATAGTTCAACTCCCTTCCAACATCCCATGCTACAAAGGACGCGCCACAGTTCAGAGGACCATTCTTTCGAACTGGTCACACCGGAAGATGTCCTCAAGCCGCATCAATGTTGACCTGAGGCAACAGGATATGGCTCCTGGGGCCTTCAGCCGTCCTCCTGCCTTGTTGTGGTCTCCTGGAGGCTAGACTGGCTGCCGCAGCGTCGTCACGTCCAACATGACATTCCAAGGGCGAGTACCCCCCATGGACATCATCATCTGCGGTGGAGGCGACATTGGTGGAGCTGCCGCCGAAGCACTGGCCAAACGTGGAAACAACGTCACGGTCATTGATACGGATGAGTCCCGACTTGCCTTCCTTGAGGAGCACCTCGACATCGCCAAGTTGCGAGGTGTGGCCAGCTCCGCGGAAACCCTGCGTGCAGCGGGTGCCGCCTCTGCGGATGCTGTTATTGCAGCAACGGGTATTGACGAGGTCAACTTGGTCTGCGCAACGGTTGCAGCATCACTCGGTGCTGACCGGACCTTGGCCAGGGTTGATCACTCGCTCTACCTCGGCAACGAGTCGATGGATTATGCAACCCTCTTCTCAGTCGACAGGCTCTTCTCTCCCGACCGAGCAACCGCACGTGCCATGGCGGCCAGACTCTCGAATCCTGCAGCCCTGGCGGTCTCACGCGTGGCCCGTGGCACGGTAGAAATCCAGGACTTCCAAGTGGACAATGATGGTTCGGCATCGGGTAAGCGACTGCGAGACGTTGCCATGCCGCCCGGCTCCCGGGTGGTTGCGATACGACGAGATGATCACTGGAGATTGCCCACCGCAGACAGTCGCTTCAAGATCGGTGATCGGGTCACTGTTGTCGTTGATTCAACTCGATACGACGAACTGGACGGCCTCTTCACCGCACATCGAACACGCCGTCGGAATGTGGTCGTCTTCGGTGGATCTCCGGCAGCCGTCTGGCTCTGCCGGGCCCTGCACAACCGAGTGGCGAGTATTCGGCTCTTCGAAGCTGACCATGAACGATCGCAGTCACTCGCCGACAAGCTCGACTGGGTGACCGTCGTCAATGCGGATCTCACCGCAGGATCCGTCTTCGAAGAGTTGGCAGGAAACAAGATCGATGCCTTTCTCGCCCTCGGCGATGATGATGAAAACATGCTGAGCAGTGCCCTCGCCAAGCGACATGGAATCCCGATGATCATCACGATGACGCATCGAACTTCGCTGATCCCGCTGCTAGAAGATCTTGGAGTGACTGAGTCCTTCAATCCATGCTCCTCTGCCCTTGAGGACATCCTCCACTTCATATCCGACGCGGATTTCGAACAGGTCAGCACGCTGGGCGGTGACGAACTGGAACTCGTACGTGTCCGCGTCGGGGCACGCTCTCCACTTGCAGACCAACCCTTGCGGAACGTGCCGCCGGACTCGGGCATCGTGGTTGCCGTGGTCGAAGACAAAGCCGAAAACGGTCACGTCCCACGCCCCGATGATCTTCTCTCGGCGGGTCGACATGTCCTCGTGGCTTGCGAAACAGGGCGAGAGAAAAAACTTCGCAAACTGTTCGACGCGGGATGATGGTGCCATGAATATCCGCGTGGTCCTGGGGCAACTCGGCAAGGTCGTCACCCTCTTAGGGGTGATCCTTGCGGTGATCGGGCTCTGGGGATTGTTCATCCCGTTCAAAGAAGGTCTGAGTGAAGAACGTGCTGATCAAGCACTCTTAATCAGCAGCGCCACTGCCCTGATCTTGGGAGGAACTGCCTGGGTCCTGACCTTGGGCTTTGCAGATGTCCGACGCACGATCCTGCGCGGTGAACCGCAGGGAATCCAACCGGGACATCGCATGGGGCGCCGTGAGGCGCTGCTGCTGGTTTCTGCTGCTTGGATCGTGGGTGGCGTTTTCATCGGGCTGCCCTACCTGCTCTGGGCATACATGGACAGCAACCTGGCAGGTGAACATCCTTTCCATTCACCGGTCGACTGTTACTTCGAAGCGATGAGTGGGTTGAGTACTACAGGCGCAACCGTACTCCTGGACGTTGATGGACTCCCCTCGACCTTGCTGTTCTGGCGTGCCCTGTCCCAGTGGCTTGGTGGCCTGGGCATCCTGGTGCTGCTGGTCGCCCTCCTTCCGGGCGCTGGCGTTTCTGCCAAGCGGCTGTTCCGCTTTGAGGCGCCTGGACCTGACTCAGAAGGCGTTCGGCCAACCATGCGTGACACGGCTCGACGTCTATGGACCATGTACCTGGTGCTGACAGGGCTGCAAGTCATTTGTCTGCTGTTCGCGGGCATGTCCGTCTTCAATGCGTTCTGCCATACCTTCACCACACTGGCGACC
>JAYZAT010000139.1:0-7951 GCA_036339555.1 Planctomycetota bacterium | reverse complement strand
GTCGGCCGCCTTCCTGTATAGGGGGCGGCCGATTCTTGAGTCGTCATCGACAAGCCTTCGGATGTCGCGGGTCAATGTGACAGGATCAAGCGACGCTACACATCAACATTCCAAGACATAACGACTCGCAATCTTGCATTCCAAAGTGTCGCCGTGTAACTCAATACATACTGGAATTCAGGGCCCAGAACTATCCTGATTGGCTGCCTGATTGAGTTGCTCCGCATACTGCGAAACAGTAGTGGTACTTCTAGGCAAGGTGTCGTTGCCAACCCACAGACCAATGGTGTCAACTCCAAGTCCCTTAATCCAAGTGATCTGCTCCCAGAGGTCATCGGCAGAAATGACTGATAAGACGCATGAAGAATTACCGAAATATGTCGGAGTGATAAGTGGAAAGACGTCTATATGGTTACCGTCGGTGTCGACAAATGACTGGGCCGCTTGAATAGCCATAGTGGTCTCTTCCTGATTTTTATGCTTGTAGTTTGCATAATCATCCTCGCAAAATCGCATGTAACACACTGGAACAATGTAATCCGCATCGTCAAAAAGACCAAGAGTACCAGCGTGAGTGAATCCCGCTATCTGCTGAATCCAAGTATGTGAATGAACGAAGGGATTTTCCGGAACAGGCATGCCATAGAGACAGATCTTGGCATCAGGAAGTAGCGATCTTGCCACTGAAATCCTAAGTTTGTAGGCATTAACAATATCCAGGAATGTCCTTGAAGTACTGAAGCCATCATCATCCTGATCTGCCGTGAGATGTCTGCCCCAGTGCCGGGGTCCCGCGTCGCCCTCCATGTCTAGGAGGATGTAGTCGGTTGTGCCGTTCAGATTATGATTCGTGATGTATCTGGCCAATGAGTCCGTGATTTGACTTTCCGTGAAACCAATAAATTGATTTATATCAATACCCTTGCTCACCTTCAATGCAGCACCATTGATAGTGAAAGAGTTGTTTGCCAGACCAGTAGCTGTTAAGTCGGTGGAATCTGAATAGTACTTGTTCTCCAATGTGAGCACGATACCATTGAGATTTGCGTCTTCAATGACTGCCGATCCCGAGGCGTGCGTCAAACCCATAGATGCAAACATTGCCAATAGCGCCAGTAGGATAACTATATTGAACTTGTACATGACCACTCCAAGACACGGACTCTTTCAAGAAGACAGTCCGCTTTAATTGAATTAGAAAACAATCTCAACCATGAGTGTTTTCAGTTCTCATCACGCGTTACGGACTCAAGGGCATCCGCCCCAACGATCAATCAAGAGCAACAAATCAGTCAAGTCGACCTCACCGTCGTTGTTGAGATCTGCATCAGAAGCGCCTGAACCATACTCGTCCAGAAGCTGCAATAGATCAGTAATGTCAACGACGTCATTCCCATCGAGATCTGCACGGCATTGACAACTGTCCGGGATGCCATCTCCATCGACATCAGACTCTGATCCAAGATCTATTTCGATTGGATCGGGAACGCCATCCTGATCGCAATCAGACTCACATTGGTCAGGGGTGCCATCAGAGTCGACATCGGTCAGGGTGCCATCAACCAGGTCCTGAGAATCAGGAATACCATTGCCATCACAGTCATCGCACTCTACAAAGAAGAGGTTTTGATAGGCGTCAATCCATGCCCCTGCCGCATTCTCATCCTGATTACCGCAGAGCTGAACGAAATAAAGACTTGGCTCACTCGTGTAGCCTCCAAAGAGACCTCCGCCTTCGAAACTCGCAATATTTCCAGAGATTAGACAGGATTCAATTCGTGGATTGGCATTGTTGAAACAGTACACGCCACCACCGTCATCCAAGGCGTTATTTGTAGAAATCTCACTGTTCAGAATACTCGGCATGCCGTCAAAGCAAGCTACTCCACCACCATCCCAGCCAGCTGTGTTGTTGGCAATGAGACAGTCTTCAATCACAGGACTGGCGTGCAGACTCATGATTCCGCCACCATCATCATCTGCATCATTCTCAATGATGATGCAATTGTGGAGCGTGGGGCTGCTTTTATAACAAAGAACGCCAGCGCCCTGAGACGCTGATCCGCCTCGAATTGTAAAGCCAGATATGGTGGGATGTAGATCAGAACCTCCCACGCAGAGAACGACCCGTCGCTCACCCTCACCATCGAGGATGGTGTTGTCAGGACCTTCCACTGAGAGCAAGGTGATATTCTTACCCGCCAGATCGATCACCGAGCCCCCTGTTCCTGTCCACGTCCCTGCTGAAACGGCTACAACATCCTGATCACCAGCAGCATTGATTGCGTCTTGGATTGTTGAATACTCGCCAGGAACCTCAAGCACACCATCTCCATCAGAAGATCCACATGATCCATCACCGGCCTCGTCACATGTCGGATTGACACAAGCACCACTGATGGCATCCCAGCCTCCATGAATCTGGGTTGGGTGATTGCCGCAAACGGTCGAATCTAATAGTCTCACGATCGATTGTGGGTCACTGTAGATTCCACCAGCCTCATGACCAGCGATGTTGTTTCGAATACTGCAATTGGACCACGACGTGCGACTCGCTCTTAGATAAATACCCCCACCATCTTCAGTCGTTGTATTGGAGTACACATCGCAGTTCTCAATCAATGCCATGCTCTCCAAAATCATCATGGCCCCGCCATCATCAACAGCAGCGTTCCCACTCAGAATCGTTCCTGACATGTCGATCTCGCAGTGGAACCAAGCGGCGATCCCGCCACCATCACCATCAGTCGTGTTCGTCGAAATGGTGCAATTTTCCAGCTTCAGATCGCCTCCAAATGCGCCAATACCGCCACCGACGCCCTTGGCATAATTGTCAATCAAGTCACATCCTCGAATCTCGACATCGGCCTGCCCGGAATAGAGGCCCCCTGCAGCTTCATCAGATGCATTGTTGAGGATGAGGCAATCGACCAGCAACAGTTGACCACTCTGGCAGACAACTCCACCACCATTCCAATTGGCATGGTTATCTGAAATGGTGCAGCCGCTCACCTCACCATAATGGTTGGTCAGCTGAAGACCACCACCCGTATTCTCGCTCGTGTTGGAAACAAAGGAGCAATCCGTCAACGACGGGCTGCCGTTAAAGCTGTAGAGACCTCCGCCATAGGCTTCCGTTGTGCACTCGATGAAATGACAATTCATGATGGTTGGGCTGGAACCGTACACCATCGCACCACCACCAGAACTTTCCCAATAGTCTTCCAACTGATTTCCATTGAAATCAACGGAAGTCCCTATCCCATTGCGAATCATCAATCCATCGATAATCGTGTCCGCTGTTTCACCGCTGACACAAACCAATCCTCTGGAGCTGAATTGACAGTCAATCACGGTGTTCAGGGGATCTCCGGATGACTGGATCGTGATGGACTTACCAAGCGTATCGATGACATGAGAAGCACCGTTACTCTGGTAGGAGCCTTCATGCACGATGATCACATCACCATTTGAGGCCGCATCAATGGCATGCTGAATGGAACTAAAATCCGCATCCTCATAGTCAGCACCATCATCGTCGACATGCCAAGTAGTACCCAGGGTTGAACCCGCCAGGCAAAATGACAAGAGAATGCTTTGCTTGCATGAGTAAATCACTGAAGACGCCTCCATCACAGGGTGATCCGATTTCACGGCATGCTGAAAGGACGTAACAAGAGCACGCCCGTGAAATCTGGTGTTGAATTTCGGGGATTAGGAATCCATGCACCGAAAGCAGCTCCTCCATGGCAAACTGCCCCTGGTGAAACCACTGGTCCCGCACACAAGATGAATCTGCATCTTTCCATGCCTCCCCCATCTGACACCCTCAAGACTAGCCTGAGAACGCACAGAATCCTCCATTAAGACGACTGAATTGACGATTATGTGCGTATACAACCCTTGAAGGCTACTCAAAGAGACGCCATCAACACGATTGCCTTGAGATTATGAGCCAGTGGAGGACTATGTCTCGTGAAGAACCTGAGAAGTCACTCCAGAATGGCTTTCCTCGAGTAAACCTCGGACACGGGGAAACAGCAGCAACCCTTCAATGATCATCCAGGCTTCCAACACAATCGTTGCCAGGCCGATCCCAACCAACAGCCAACGTTCCTGGTCCCACCAAGCCTCATCACCACCACGATTGGTGAAGATCTGCTCGATCATCGCCCACATCGGGATCACCAACATCAACAGCATCGGGAAGACAAGGAACCAAATCGGACGCTTACGGCGCCACAGATAGAAGGCGATCACGAGGAATGCCAACCCCGCAAGCAACTGATTGGTCACACCAAACAAGGGCCACAGAATCAAACCACCTGTGCCGGTACTCGACCACGTCCACTCTCCACCGCCGGCTGGAATCGCGGCCAACAAGGCACCAAGCACGACCGCAATAGCCGTGGCGATATAGCGCCCAGGCACCGACCAGGCCATCGCCCGCATGTGCTCTTGGCCTGCACGCGAGAACCCAAGACTTGCCCAGATCTCCTGGATCACGTATCGCTGAAGTCGACAAGCCGTGTCCAAGGTAGTCGCGGCGAACGAAGCCACCAGAACACCCATCAAAGCCATCGCAATAATCTGGGGGATCGCCAGTGATTCCAGGAAGTTCGATGACCCATCGACAAAGGCGCCGACCTTGGATGAGAGGCCACCTGCTTCATGCCATGATGTATAGCGCGCATTCCAGGCGGATTCCCCGAGCAAGACACCCGATTCACTGGCCACCCCAAGACCCAGTCCGGCAACACAAGCCAGGATGACAACGGTTGCCAGGAATCCCTCGGTCAACATGCTGCCATAGCCCACCAGGCGTGCATCCGGTTCATGGGCTAACTGCTTACTCGACGTCCCACTGGCCACCAGGCAGTGGAACCCACTGATCGCACCACAGGCAATAGTCACGAAGAGGAAAGGAAAGATCATCGGAGCTCCCGCAGGATCCCATTGGGCCATCGGGGCCGAGAGTTCTAGCGGAGGACGTGTCATTTCACCGGCCACCTCAACGGGCGCACCGCCAATGAAAGCGGCCGCAGCCAATCCGATGACAACCAGTCCCAGACCCGAAATCAACTGTAGAGAATTGATGTAATCGCGAGGCTGCAACAGTATGCCCACGGGAAGAACAGAAGCCACGAAGGAATACCCCAGGAGAATGAAGACCCAGACCATGGTGGGCCAGTCTGCAAGAGTGTGGTTGAACGTGGCCAGTGGCCCCCAGTCCCCATACACCACGCTGGCATACATCAGGAGCAGCGCGATGATGGAGGGCAAAACCAGTGAAATACCTCGCCGGTTCAACCATAAGCCGATCACAACCGCGATAGGAACCTGGACGATGCATGGAAAGATCGCTTCCGGGAACATCCGGAACACGATGGCAATGACCAATCCGAAAATGGCCAACACGATGGTCAAGCCGATGAAGAGAACGAGCAGAAACAGGATGCGAACCCGTCGGTTCACCACTCGTCCAGCCACGTCACCAATGGTCTGACCATCGTTGCGAAGACTCACCACCAGGGAACCCAGGTCATGGACCGCCCCGATGAAGATCGAACCGAGGAACACCCAGATCAACGCTGGTAACCACCCCCACATGACCGCAATGGCTGGACCCACGATGGGTCCGGTGCCTGCAATGGATGTGAAGTGATGCCCGAAGACGATGCTGCGCCGTGTGGGGACGAAATCAACATCATCACGCAACGCTTCGGACGGGCACACCCGATCGGCCGCCAACTTAAAGATCTTGCCACCCAGCCAGCGGCCATAGGTGTGGTAGGCCACCAAGAAACCGACCCCGGCAAGTACGGCGATCAGGAGTGTGTACACAGAAGCGGCCTCCTCCGGCTGCAGCGGCTCATTCTACCGCCGGGAGGACATCCTCACTCCCCGTCCACTCCAGGAAACAAGTCATGTCAAGAATGAAGTTGCTTGAGAGCGTTCAGGACATCAAGAACCTCTCATGCCAACCTCATTGCAGAAACGTACTGCCGCCTTATCGATGGCTTCTCGCACCGCTTCTTTATCCCCAAAGCCATTCAAGTCTGCCTTCAGTACTGCGACAGCCTCAATCGATCCATCTCGGGTGATGTCGGCGCGTATCTGCAATTCCTTCTTAGCAGGACGATCCGTGTATCGGGTCAAGTTCATAACCAGAACCAGTGAACCCTCATTGGCATCCAAAAGTCCCGCCCTGGACATCTCTTTCTCGATCGATGATTGCAAAGCGCTGATCTCGTTATCGTTGGCCTGGCTGCCAATGAGGTTCTGGACTCGGACCGACCGAATGGTCTCACCAGGCTGGATATCTCCATGATCCGAAACAATCGTCATGCTGCCATGCGGTCCAACAATGGTGCCAAGCCCTTTGCGAGCAGCCATGATGCAACTGGCCTGGGTCAAGGCAATCAAGAGCATGGAGAAGAACAGAAACATCGTTTTCATGCCTGGTTCCTTTCAAGCGTAGCGGCACATTCTAGTTCCAGACTCCGGAGCATGGGGTATGCTGGGCCTCCTGTGCCTGACCCACATGGGCACTTTAAGGAGGGGATCCATGGGTTTACTCGATGATGCCGTTGGCGATGCCATCATGCTTGGTGGACAGATGGCCTACTTTAAAATCAAGAACAACCAACGGGCCAAGGCCTTCACGAAATGGGCCAAGGCGCACGACTTCACGTTCTGCACAAAGCCAGCAGACTATGCCGGCGAGATCATGCAGATGCCAACAGCAGATCCCAAGGCTGCCCAGGTACGAGGAGGCCATGCCCTGAGTGCCAAGGCCAGCATGGCCCATCGGTTCTTTGGGGATTCCCAGATGCAGACGAAACTCTGGGCGTTCTGCTCGAATCGTTTCCGTGGTGACTGGCAGACGAATGCCAACATTCTCGAGGGCCAGTGGAAAGGCACCCTCATGACAGCCTTTGACACGCTCTGGTTCGACCTTGGTTCGCCATCCAGCGAGGGTGAATACAGTTCCGTGTTCGCACACTGCAGCGCCAATCTGCCACGGGTCATCATTACCCCATCTGGGTGCCTCTCAGGCCTCAAACGACTCGATGAAGGACAGATGGCCAACTGGGGCTACCACAAGCTTCGTTTCGAACTCGACACCTTCAACAAGAGCTGGCATGTGTCGTCTGCCAACGAGAAGCTGACCTACGATTTTATCTCCCAGGACATGATGGAATACCTCCTGGAACACCACAACGAGAAATGGCACCTCGAAATCAGCGAAGGCGGCATACTCATTTCCACGGTGTTCACATTGAAACCCACGAAGGTCGAACTCGCCATGGATTTCCTTGCTGGTTTCCTTGACCACGTTGACGAGGATCTCCTGCATACAAAGGTGGCCACCTGATACTGCAAAACCATCGGCGCATAAAAAAAGACCCCGGCCGTGTTTCCACGACCGGGGCCAAGGCGTCGGCAATGACCTACTTTCCCGCTTAGCAGTATCATCGGCGGCCCGGGCTTAACTTCTGAGTTCGGGATGGGATCAGGTGTCGCCCCGGACCTATCGTCACCGACAAATCCGTGCGAGAACTTCCGTCCTCGCGCGGCAGGGTTGATTCGTTCGATCGAGGCACTCAAGGTGCCTCATGACCAGTTTCGAGATAAAACGTGACCGGTCTCCAGGTTCCGTCGTCGGAACCCGGGTGACATGACCAGATCATCGACCGTTAGTACCGCTTCGCTGAGGACATTTCTGCCCTTGCACGTGCGGCCTATCAACCCGGTGGTCTTCCGGGGGTCTCTCATTCAAATGAACGTGCACTACTCATCTTCCGGTGGGCTTCCCGCTTAGATGCTTTCAGCGGTTATCCCTGCCTCACTTAGCTACCCAGCGATGGACCGAGCGGTCCAACTGGCACACCAGGGGTGAGTCCCTCCCAATCCTCTCGTACTAGGGAGAGATCCGGTCAATAGTGCA
>JAYZAT010000138.1:0-12934 GCA_036339555.1 Planctomycetota bacterium | reverse complement strand
CGGGACTGTGTTGTACGTGGTCAACCAGGAAGATCAAGATACGGTCTTTCGAAACCTGTACATCACGAACGGGAAGGGTGGTCAGGGAGGCGGCATGTTCCTCTGGCTCTCGACTCCAACCGTTGAGAATTGCCACTTCGTGAACAATGCGGCGACTTGGGGTGCTGGTTTGTATGTGACCGGAGCTATTACGAGCCATATCCACTCCTGTGTATTTCAAGGAAACCAGGCAGCCGAGGCCGGTGGTGGTGTATTCAACTTCGGGCCACAACTCCATCTCTATGATTGCACGATCACCGGAAACGAAGGTACGGTTTTCGGCGGTGGAGGCATCTACAACCAGCAGGGCACGATTCACCTGCACAATGGCAGTTCGGTGTGCAGCAACACACCGAACCAAGTGGAACCAGATGTCTACAACACGAGCGGTAATGTCCTGGTGGGGGAGTCTTGCTCACCACCACCGGGTGATATGAACGGCGACGGCGATGTCGATGAATCTGACTACATCCTGCTGCAGGAGCAGTTGGGAATCATCCCTGAGGATGTTGACGCAGATGGAGATGTCGATGGCGATGACGCGGCACGCGTAATTACCGCAGCCGGTTCATGCGAAGGTGATATCGACTTCAATGGGACCGTCGATGTCGATGACCTTCTGGACATGCTTGCAGCCTTTGGCATCACCTGCCAATAGCAAACGGGTCCGTTCGCTCAATGAGTTGTCGCGGTTTCGTCCGTCCAGGGATTCGTGACGTGGCAGACTCGTCCTGTTTTGCCGATGTAATCCTGGTGATAGTCCTCAGCCGCATAGAACTTCTTGGCCGGTTCAACTTGTGTCACGATAGGACGAGCAAAGGCACCTTCGGCCGTCAGCTTTTCGATATAAGCCTTGGCTTGTTTCTCTTGCTCATCATTGACCGTATAGATGCCAGAGCGATATTGGTCGCCGACATCGGGCCCCTGGCGATTGAGCTGTGTAGGGTCGTGCAACTTGAAGAATGCTTCGAGTAGTTGCTGGTAGGAAATGACTTTCGGGTCATAGACGACCTTCACGACCTCTGCGTGACCGGTGTCCTTGTAGCACACATCTTTATAGGTCGGGTTGTCGGTGCTTCCCTGCATGTAACCACTCTCGGCATCGATAACCCCAGCGCCTTCCTGGAACCAGTGTTCGACACCCCAGAAACATCCGGCAGCAAAGTAGGCTGTCTCGGTCTTCACAGGCTGCGAGGCTTCAGGGACGGGTTGGCCTTCCTCCAGGAAGGTGAGCGCTGCAGAGTTCAGGCAGTGTCTTTCACCTGTGGGCTCGGGGCCATCCGGGAACACGTGCCCGAGGTGGGCATCGCAGCGAGCACAGGAGATCTCAGTTCTCGACATACCGTGGCTCTTGTCCGTGGTGCGGGCCAGGTGTTGATCGTCAACAGGCGTGTAGAAGCTGGGCCAGCCCGTGCCGGAGTCGAACTTGTGGTTCGAGGAGAAGATGGGCAACCCGCAGACGACACATTGATACGTGCCATCCTTCTTGTTATCCAGGAGCGTGCCACAGAAGGCCCGTTCGGTACCTTCCTTCTGGGTGATTTGATAAGCCTCAGGCGTGAGCTTGGCAGCCAGTTCGGCTCGCTTCTCATCTGAGATGGGGGTGATGTCATATCCACTGCTGGAGTAGGCCGGCTTCATCGGGGTCTCCACCTTCGAGGACGTGCCTTCGTCTTGTTGGGGGGGTTGGTTGTCGAGTCCGCCCGCGATGGCCAGAATCGCCATGAGGGCAACGATGATAGGAATGAGAATTCGCATACCTCATAGTAACCCTCTCGGTGGGTGGAGGTTCGTCTCAATCAATAGGCTCCCCGGCCCCTGGCCCTGAAAAAGCGGCTGTATGGGGGTTTTTTTGTGCGAACATCCATTCCATGCCGCCGCGGGGCCCGTAGGCGTAGTGCCATGAATCGTGTCCGACTCCTTGGAGGGCGCTATAGGCGGGCCTGCCACCAGCTGATCGGATCGCTTCGATCATTGCTAGAGATTCGGCCTCGGCTACGTCACGGTCGTTCGTGCCGTGGAACGCCCAGATCGGTACCCCAATGAGCCTGGGAGCAGTGTTGGGTCGGCCGCCCCCACAGATGGGTACGACCGCTGCGAACCACTCAGGATGCCGTGCGGCGAGATCCCAGCTTCCATAACCACCCATCGATAGTCCGGTCAGATAAATCCGCGAAGGGTCAACATTCTGCTCAGCCATAACCTGATGCATGGCTGCGATAACGGCTCGTATTGATGGGCTGGGTTCACCGAGTGGCTCATCGCCAGCGTCATAGGGGGCCCATTGCTCGCCGGCAGGACATTGCAGGGCAAGCAGATAGCAAGGTTTGTCCCTGAAATGGGCTTCGGATATGACCCGTTCTGGCAGATAGACCAGTTGAGACTTATTGTCGTGTCCCCGCTCACCTGCACCATGCAGAAAGACAATCAGCGGTAGCTTGGAGTCATCTTGCGATGGGATCAGGAGGCGGTAGGGGTAGGTACGATTGGCGTTGTCTACCTCAATTGTGATTGTGGAAGATACAAATCTGTTCATATCAGGCTGCTTAGGGAACGCTGGCCCAGGGGGGAAGCCTAGAAGTAAAAGCATCAGTGGGGTAACCAGCATGGTGATCTCGTGCAGTTAAAAGGGATTTCCAAGAATCAGGGGAAGTCGTGAGTGTACGCCATCGTATGATGCCCCAGATGCGTTCTCTGCCCACCATTCTGGTCTTCCTGGCGTCCTTCCTGCTACTGGCAGGATGCGAGTATGAACCCCGGATGCACATGGATGTTCCAGGCATGCAGCCTCTCAAGATTCAACTTCTTGGTTTCGAGGGTTGTCCTGGTGCTGAAGTGTTCATGGAGCGAATCGAGGTGGCGGTCGAACAGGGGCAACTCCTGGCTGAGATCGAGTATGTCGATCTAAACACGCTCTCCTTGAACGATCCACGACGTGGTTGGGGTTCGCCAACGATTCTCGTGGACGGCAGTGATCTCTATGGTCAGCATCTATCTGCGACAACAGGTATGAACTGCAGGTTATATCCCGACGGTTGGCCCACTAGCGACCAGCTCACCGGTGAGCTGCTTGCATCGAGGTAGTGGTGATGAAGGCACTGGCATGCTGCGGGCTGTGCCGGCAGTTGGACGTCCGGTATTCGTAGAAGCGAGTGCCATGGCCTTGGTGTGTTCCCACGCCTTGACATCCTTAGGACTGTTTTGCTTTGTATAGAGCTCGATCAATTCATCGATGCAATCGATCGTTTCAGGGTCGCCTTCACCGTAATGTTGACGATACCCCTCGTAGGCTTCAATCGCTAAAGGTTCGGCTTCATCCAGTCGCCCGATATCTCGAAGGGTGCACGACAAGTTAAAGATAGCCATCAGTGTATTTGGATTTTTGGATCCAAGCAGGCGTCGTTGTGCTTCTAATACTTCTTCTTCCAGATTGGCTTCTTCCTGGAGATCGCCACGTAGGCCTAGGGTTACTGCCAAGTTTGATTTTGTAATCAGTGTTTCGGGATGTTCATTTCCTAGAGTGCGTTCTAGGATTTCTAAGGCCTTGCGTTCATAGCCTTCGGCTTCCTCGTATCGTTCTAAAAGACCAAGTGTGATCGCCATGTTGATCATGGAATTGACCGTGTCTGGGTGGTCAGGGCCTAAGACATTTTGGCGACCCAGAAGTGCTTTGTTATGAAGAAGAAGAGCTTCCTCAGAACGGTCCATGAGTTCCAGGGTGGTACCCAGGTTGGCCATAACGGTGAGCGTATCGGGATGCTCAGTTCCAAGAATCTTCTCTCGCATGAGAAGCGCTTCCCGTTCGAGGGTCTCTGACTTTTCAAGATGTCCAAGATGGCCATACGCCACTGCCAAGTCGGTACGGGCGCCTGCATTCAGTGGATGATTGATTCCCAGTGATTGCGGGCACTGTTCGACTACTTCTGTCAGGTGCTGGGCCGCTGCATTGATTTGGCCGACTTTTATCAAGGCAACTGCCATGTCGCACCGTGATTGAAGGGTGTCTTCGGCTTGATTGCCCAGTGTTTCTTCATAGCGTTGCAAAACGGAAATATGACATGCCAGGGCCTCATCATGTCGTCCAAGAGCATTCAGGGCAATGCCCCGATACCTATCAGCTTCGATCGTATAAGGGTGCCGAGGACCGAGTTCTGCATCAGCAAGTTGACTTGCTTCCTGGAGTATTTCAAGGGCTTGGTTGAAGTCCCCTGATTTCAGGTGACCGTTGCCAAGCATCATGATCGCCTGTACACGATTTGCACTATGAGAAGGCAAATGGTGACTTGCTAGGTTTTCTGCAGCCTGGTAATGGGACAAGGCATCGTCATATGTGCCAATGCGTTCATAGGCTTGTCCAAAGTCCATATAAAGTTCAATAGCAATTTTGGGATATGCGTCGAATGTTTCATCGATCTCACTGGATGCAGAATGAAGCATGGACTGCATGATCTTGCGATCACGAAACTTCGCTGTTTCTGGATCGATAGTTGAAATCATGGATTGGATGTAAACACGAAAAGCGTTGGCACGTTCATGTGCTTCGAACGAACGAGCGCGAAGTTCGAAGACGACAAAAAATCCAAACACTGCCAGTAAAAAGAACAGCAATCCAATTGAAGCAGCGATCCGATGTCGAGAAAGAAGCTTCCCCAGGTGATATGAGAATCGATCGGGACCAGCTGAGATCGGTTGATTGGTCAGGTAACGTGTGATATCAGAAGCCAACTCAGCAGGCGTTGCATATCGGTCATCGGGATCCAACTCAAGGCAACGCATCACGATTCGATCCAGGTCTCCACGAAGTCGTGTGGCGAGCCTGGCAGGATTGAGTTGCCTGGAGCGTGCAGCAGACGCCACATTGTCTGAATGACCTTTGCCGCAAGCCAGGCTTGGCAGTGTAGGCACGTGAGAATCGAAAACTGGTTCTACGACTCGTGAGCTGAGAGTTTCGGGTGTGAAGGGCAATTGTCCAGTCAGAATTTCATACAGGATAAGGCCCAGGGAATAGACATCACTTCGTGTATCGGCAGTTGCTTCATTGGGTCTTGTTTGCTCAGGACTCATGTACTGTGGGGTGCCTGAAATTCCCTGGGAAGCTTCAGCTTGATCATGAGGTTCTAGTAAGCGAGCAATTCCAAAGTCAATGATCTTGATGAGAGGTTTTTCATCCCGAACAGTGACCAATATGTTTCCTGGTTTGAGGTCACGATGAATGACACCCTTGGTGTGTGCATGTTGGACTGCAGTGCACAATTGTTCAAAGAGATCAAGCCGCTCGTCGATACTGAGTTGATGGATATTGCAATAATTCGTAATTTGTTCGCCATCAACAAATTCCATAACCAGGTAAAAGCGACCATCCGATGTGCTGCCACCATCAAAAATTGTGGCAATGGACGGGTGATCCATGAGCGCTAATGTCTGGCGTTCGATCTGGAATCGTTCAGCGACTCTTGGTGATCCGATTTTCACGACCTTGATGGCAACACGGCGTTGAACTGGTTGTTGTTGCTGTGCGAGGTAGATATCGCTGAAGCCACCTTCACCAATACGTTGCAAGATTGCGTATCGGTCCAGTTGGCTTCCAGTGAGATCATCTGGAGCCAGGTCATCAAAGGCTTCAGAATCGCTGACCGCATCAGCGTTGATGTACATCAACAAGCTGCGGACTTCATTCCGAATGTTTTCATCATCACAGTGTGATATGAGCCAGTGCTCTCGCTCGTCGGGCGGAATTTCAACGACGCGTTCAAAGAGCTCTTGGACCCGAATATCCGGGGAAGACATCAGGCGACGCCCGAGTTCCAGTCAGGTTCATAGGCGGCGAGGCGTCGGCGAAGCCACGCCTTGGCGAATAGCCAACGAGCGCGAACGACTCTTTCAGTCAGTCCAAGGACTGTGGCTGTGTCTCGTGTGCTCAGTCCACTAATGAAACGTAAGCGAGCAACATCAGCAGCTTCTGGTGCTTCATCGTGCAATGCTTCTAGTGCTTCCAATGCATCAAGGCCTTCGGGTGTTTGGACCTTGTCGAATAGGCTGATTTCACCTACGGAAACTTCGATGCTGATCGGACGTTGGCCACTTCCTCGTTTGGTTGTTTGCACACGTCTGGATCGATCGATCAGAAATCGCGACATGGCAGTTGATACGGCGCCGAGAAAATGACGGCGATTCTCCCATGAATCATCAGCTTGCTTATGCATACGAAGCCAAGCTTCATTCACTAGAACAGTAGGTTGCAATGTGGGGGCATTTGATTCGCGTGCCATCAGGCTGCGGGCCATCGAACGAATCTCGACTTGCAAGCCTTCCCAGACACTACGTAGTGCATGCTCAGACTCATTACCATTAGTCTGGTTGAGCATCAGTGTGATGTTGAGCGGCACACCTTGATCATCAACCGGGTTGCTGATAGGAACTAATGCCATGAGGGCCCGAGTGTACCACTCCAGATTATTTACGCCGCAGTCATCTTTGAAATCCGTCAGAAGGGATTGGATAGTATGACTACAACTCCTGTAATGCCCAGTCATTGCAGTGAAATATGTGATTAGAGGCGGGGCGTGTTCATCGGAAAATCAGTAAGTCAACCGAGCATATGCCCCTTGTGGTTGACTTACGGGGTCGCCCATGGACCACTATCAGGTGCTTCCACTCGAGATTCACTCCGTCCCATTTCAGGTGTACGAGGAGAAGCCGGAACTAATGTCGTTACCTTGATGGATGGAGGATCGATTGGGCGACTGCTCAAATAGTCCGTATCTCCAATGGGTACACCTGCAAGGCTGACGATGACATCCTTGCCATCGATGACTTCTCCAAAGGCGCAGTACAGTCCGTCCAGGCGAGCCGTCTCTTCACGATCGAGCGCTATAAACCATTGGGATCCGGCGGAGTCAGGATTGTCATCGCGGGCCATGGAGATCACGCCAAAATCATGGGGGAGTGTGGAAGCCTCAATGGGCAACCACCAGCCGGGGCCGCCTGTCCCATTGCCCAGGGGATCACCACCTTGAATCACGAATGGCCGGCCTTCCCTGCCTTCGATGAGGATGCGATGCATGATGGTACCGTCATAGAATCGATCATCGACGAGTCTCTGAAAGTTCTCGACTGTCAATGGTGCTGCATCTTCACGCATATCGATACGGATTGTTCCCATCGTGGTTTCCATCAAAACATCTCGTTCTGGGCGAATCCACCAGCCGCTTCGAATAACAGATTCATCACGAGGCATGTCTTGATCAAGTGCTGCACCCTCATACAACCCAGCACTTATTGGCAGCCCCTCTGTTTCATCAGCACCGGTATCCTCCCAGCCCACAATTCGCATCCATGTTCCACGGCCTTCTGTGAAATCTTCTTCCATGACTGGAACAAGTCGTGAAAGTGCAGGTGTGATCACCAGTGGGCTTCCATGAGGTTTTTCATCAACGATCAATTGAAGGTACGCAGCGTGATCCAGTGATTCAATGGCTGGAAAAGCTTCAATCGCATCGATTTGCCCTTCCGTGAACACGGCAGGTTCCGCTAACAAGTTGCCGTCATGGTTCATGATGACCACGCTCGCATCGGCATACTGAGGCCATGTCGAAACGATCATCTCGCCGCCGGCTGGCGTCCAGGGGCGTTTGATCAGCAGGGATGGGGGCGGGTTCAATAATGAAAGAACAAGCAAAGGGATCATGGTTTCTCTCCTGGACCTACAAGGGTTCAGAATGTTTGGCGTTGTTCAGGAATTTTATAGAACCCTCGTCCCGTTGATTCCAGTTCGCCTCGGGCTACGAGGACCTTCCAGACTTCGGCTGGGAATTTTTCAGGAGGCAGGATCGAATCGAAGCCAGCATCTTTGCCGCCAGTCAGGGGGCTGCGGCCAAGTTTCGATTCATGATCGAGTCGAATGAGTTTCATGCGTTTCCGAAAGGCTTTCATAGCCTCACGGAGTGTTTCGCCTGGAATATCTGGAAGAGTGGCTTCTTCTTCCGGTTCATCTACTTCAAGGCCCTTGAGCACATTGATGATGTGCTGCACAGCAGAGGGATCCCGGCCAACGACTGCCCGGGCGACCATGGAAGGATCGGCCTTGGCTTTCACAAGCAAGCGTTGAACATCACCCCATTGGGATCCCGCATCGCTCTGTTCAAGCGTAGGTAAGAGGGCCTCTACTTCTGCAAGAATCGCGTTCGTATCAACGGCGGGCGCTGTGTAGCCGGCTCCTGGTTTTCTCTTCTTGCGTTTGCCCTTGGCCATGTAGGCAGGCTACCAGATGAATAACCTTTTCACGAGGCGCCTTTTGGGATGCCCATGCAGGAATGTCAGAAGCGGTGTATGCCTGGGTGATCACTTAGCGGCTCTCGATTCCATGTGTCTTCAATATGCTCCCCAATTCACCCAGGAAATGCATGAATGCCTGGTGTCGATCGGGATCGTCCACATCTTGTCCAATGACCAAGGGTACTCGAGATGCGCGCGTCCATAGCCTGAACTCATGCCGTGATAAACGACCGTGTCGGTGCAAAGGTGCCACCTGAAAACGAAGAATGTCATCCCAGGGCAGGAGGCGGACTTGACCTTGGCTGAGATTCGTCCAGCGAAGACCATTCTCATTGGTCTCCAATCTCATCCGGATGATGTTCCTGCGAAGAATTTGAATCATTACTGCGACTACGATCAGTACGAGAACCAGATTGAGCATGATTCCCAACTGTTCGTACCTTGTGTTGTATGTGAGGGCCATCGACACCAGGAAACCGCCCAGGCAAAGAATTGCGGACGTAGATATCACCCCAATAACCATCCATGGGGGGCGTGGTGGAGACCATGACCAGCTGAGCCGGCGATCTGGCATGCAAAGAGCATAGGCGGATCCCATGAAATCGTGGATACTGTCAGCATGCTTGCCTACATACTCTTCATTTTTCTATACGCCAGCCTCCTTGTCTCCCAGGATCCCAACTCTGTTGAACCAGTTCCAGAGAACCATGCCTGGGACGTGCTTGTGACGAAATTAGATGTTGAAGAACGATCCTGGCTATTGATGTGGCAGGGCTCGGATGAGGGCCAGGTCCTGATTCGCCAGTACTTGGCGGACTATCCGGACAGTCCACATCGAGAGCAGGCCTTCTATCTCAGGGCTGTTGGGTATTGGAGCATGTTCGAGTATGAAGTTGCGGCTGGTGCCTATGCAGAGTACCTCTCCAGTTATCCCGACCAGCAACGTTCCAGCCTGGCGATGACTCGGCATGTCCAATCTCTTATTCGATCAGATCAGCCAGCCAAGGCCATCATTGTTGCGGAGTCCTACAAATCAAAGCCGGCGGCGGAGCAACGTCAATTAGCCGTCATCGATGCCTTGTTGCTTCAAGGCAATGTGAGTGAGGCCAAGGGCCAGTTGCAAACGCTCATTGATATGGCGGAGAACAATCCTCGTGCAGGTCGCATGATCGAGATGCTGGAAGCCAAGAAGCAACAATTGGAACTGATCGGAAAACCATTGGCTTCTTTTTCTGTGAAAGCCTGGAACACTGGCAAGCAGATCGATCCAGGGACCTTTCGAGGGCATGTGCTCCTCTTGGAATTCTGGGCTACTTGGTGTCGCCCCTGCATGGCCCAGATGCCGCACCTGGTCCAGTTGTATCAGCGTCTGCATGATCGAGGCTTTGACATCCTCGGGATTGATCTCGATCAAGATGTTTCACGGTTGAAGGCCGTGACTGAGTCGATGGGAATCACCTGGCCGCAATTCAATGATGGCCGGAAATGGGATAACGCCATGGCAGTGTCTTTCGATGTTCGTCGTATTCCCTTCACGATCCTGGTGGATCGGATTGGAATAGTTCGCTACGTCGGTGCTCCGGCGGCATCGCTTGATCGACTCGTGGAGGAATTGCTTGGGGAGGGTTCGTCGAAGAAAATCTTGGACGAGTCTAGTCAGCCAGGACCGATTCGCTAATCCGAATCAAGAGAACTCTTCAGTCCTGGTTCGGTGGGGGGTTCTGCTTCAGTTGCTCTTCTAAGCTATTAATGCGTCTGCGAGCTTCAACGAGTTGTTCTGTGAGCATGAGCTGAACATTGGTGGCCATGTGTGTTGGCTTGGCGAGAAGGCGAGCGGTCAGTGCAGTGACCCGTTCTTGAAGTGCTTGAGTTTCAGGACCCTTGGGTAGAGACTCAAGCATAATCCGGGCAGCTCCAGGGTTATTTGCTTCAATCATACGATTGATCATGAGCATACTGCACCGGCGATGCAGGGTTGTGATTTCTTCCGACTCGGGCATCTGGACCCGAAGGGCTTCCAGCATGGCTCGGCAGGTCTGGCCAAGATCATCAATCACTTCGATGTCGGCACCATCTTGGACTAATTGATCGAGCATGATCACATGTTCACGGACTCTGTCAAGCATTCCAATTGACTGATGATGCTCGATGTACTCGCGTATTGCCGCGATCATGTCTTCTGCAGAATTGAATCGTAGTGTCGGTTCAGGATCAATTGCTCGCCTGCACAGGGCTGCCAGTGGCCCAGGTACCCAACTTGGAAACTGGACTTGCGTGCCCTTGGTGATGTTCAGAAAGACTTCCTTGATTGAATCACCACGATGAGGTGGATATCCAGTCAGGATTTCGCAAAGAACGCTTCCCAGGAGATAGATATCTGTTTGTGTTGTGAGAAACGTGTCTCGCTGGATCATTTCTGGTGCGGCATAAGCAGGCGTTCCTGTGAAACCATGAGTCTTCACTTTGCCCATGCTGTCGACTTGTTCGGCCAGTCCCCAGTCCACAAGGTAGACCTCGCCATAGCGTCCAACCATGACATTGCCTGGCTTAATATCGCGATGAATAACACCCTGACCATGGGAATAGGCAATGGCCTCCCCAATTCTGATGAGGATTTCAAGGTGTTCCAGAATTGCTGATTCTGATCCAGAGTTCAGTTTCCTGGCATCACGGATGAGCAGGTCAGTCCAGCATTCACCGCGTATCAATTGCATCACGAGTACAGGTTTGCTGTCGTGTCCCTGGCCGATCAGATACACAGGTGGTATGACTGGATGCATGAGCCTTGCTTGAACCTTGGCTTCTTCGATCAATCGTGATCGAGAAGTGCCCGAGTCGCGATCTGAACGAAGCTGTTTGAGTGCCACCGATCTTCCAAGGCTGACTTGTTCGGCAGCGCTGACGACTCCAACGCCTCCACGACCAATCTCGTGCAGCACGACAAAGTCAGAACCGGCATCGATCTTGTCTAGATCTTCACCAATCCCGATCGGGCGAAGCATGGCGGTTTCTTGACTGCCACGAGAAATGCGTTCAAGCATCTCGGACACTTCAGGCGGTTCGTATCGGAGTGTCTGCGTTGGGTGCGTTTCTGGATCAGCAACTTCGCGAGTACTCGCGAGTCGAAGATGAGGAGCTTCCCCCGGATCCCATGGTTGGTACGTCCCTGCAGGGTCCTGCCCCATCAAGCATGCTCCGTAGACCTGGTTCGGCTCTCGACTCCCTGGCTTTCCAGCCAGTTGGTGGAGCTCATGACCGAAGCGTAGATCGGGAAAATGGTTGAGCAATACATGTCCTGCTCTGCGGGCGTTCGAGAGATCGTGCAGTCATCAAGAACAATGACGTCATAACCTAACTCGTAGCCCGAGCGGGCGGTGGAGTCGATGCAAACGGCAGTTGATGCACCTGCAAGGAGGAGTTGTCGAAGGCCCCGTGAAGTAAGGTATTCATTGAGTTGGGTATCGACGAAGGTATTGAATCCTGTCCTGCCCGGCAGGGTGGAGATGCGTTCGGTTTCAGGAAGCAATTCCTCGATGACGCAGCCGCCTGTTGTACCTTCAACGAATAGGCCGCCTTGCTTGATTGCAGCCAGGATCCCGATTTCCTGCGTGATTTCGGGATGACCTTCACGGAACAGGATCGGTAGATTGATGATGCTTGCTGTTGTATCAATCAGCGTATCGACCATGTTCAGAATGTTGTGTTTAACGGTATCAATTCGCTCCGGCGCCTCGATCGAGTCGCGTAGTGCACAACTAGGACCGAAGTGGTCATTCTGCATTCCAATAAGTAGTAAGGCGGTGTTATCGAGTTGAGGCATGAAATGGGCTCCCCTTGTACTTCAACTTCTACTGTAACGATGATATCGAATGTGTCTCGATTACGGAAACTCAGATCGCAAATTGGCCTTGGATAGACGCCATGACCCTTGCAGGCCTGGCTCATGAGGCAGGTCCAGCCGCTGGAGCACCTCGAACTGGGGGTGTGATCAACTTGCCATCGAGATAGGACGTCTGATGTTGTTAGCCGTGAGCGTTGCTATGAATTGCTCAGTGTTCAAAACAGTGGCATACAAAGGAAAAATGCTCTGGCAATACATGTCCTGCTCATCAGGTGTTCGGGAGACTGTGCAGTCCCGGAGCACGGACACGTCGTAGCCCAATTCATAGCCAGATCGAGCAGTTGAATCGATGCATACAGCAGTGGTGGAACCAGCAAATACCAGTCGCTTAATGTGATTTTCAGCAAGGTATGTATGGAGGCTGGTATCGACGAAGGCATTGAAGCCGGTACGTCCCCGCAAGGTAATAATCCGTTCACGCCATTGAGCTAGTTCAGGAATGACACAGCCCCCAGGCGTACCGTCTACGAAAAGCCCGAGATTCTTAATCGCGGCCAGGATCCCGACCTCCTGGCAGATTTCAGGATGTCCCTTGTGAAAGAGAATTGGCAGATTGATCATGGTCAGCGGTGTCCGGACGAAATGACTCACCAAGTTGAGGATCCGATCCTTCACCATATCAATACGGTGAGGCGCATCGATCATGTCTCTCACGGGGCTGAGTGGGCTGAAGTGATCATTTTGCATGCCGATGAGGAGTAGGGCTGTTTCATTCATATA
>JAYZAT010000137.1:0-5588 GCA_036339555.1 Planctomycetota bacterium | reverse complement strand
CGCGCTCTTCCGACAGAAGCGTGTTCAGGGTTTCTATGACCCGACCGAGGAAGACCCCGACGAACTGCGTGCTTCCAAGGCAGGCCTGAACTTCGTAGCCTTGGACGGCAATATCGGTTGCTTGGTCAACGGGGCAGGCTTGGCCATGAGCACCATGGACATCATTAAGCTCAACGGGGGTGACCCCGCCAACTTCCTGGATGTAGGTGGTGATGCTTCACAGGAGGCCGTCACTGAGGCATTCCGAATCATTCTCGGTGAGGAGAAGGTGCAGGGTGTGCTCGTCAATATCTTTGGCGGGATCATGCAGTGCGATCGCATCGCCAATGCCATCGTTTCAGCCGCCGAAGAGGTTGGCTTCAACGTGCCGTTGGTCGTCCGCTTGGAAGGCACCAACGTAGAGGCAGCTCGTGAGATCCTGAGAGATGCCCAATCGCGACTTCCAACCATGCAGACCGCTGATGATCTTGGGGATGCGGCTCGGAAGGTGACAGCCACGGTTTCAGCAGGCTGATCGGCATGTCAGAGTTGTTGGTCTTGTTTGATATTGATGGCACTTTGCTTCGTACCAACGGGGCGGGCATCGGAGGCTTTGTCGAGGCCGGCGTCCGCGTATTCGGCGAGGACTTTTCGCTCGATGGCATGTTGGTCGGCGGACAATTGGATCCACTGATCTTGAATCGTGCCCTCGGTCAACTTGGCATGGTTCCTGATGAGGTAAATCTCCGGGCGTTTCGTCACCACTATCACGAATGCCTTGATCGTCTCTTCACATCAGGTGAACGGGAATCAACTGCCATGCCTGGTGTGCACACGCTTCTCAGTGAATTGGGCGCACGAGCCCATGTGGACATTGGCCTGCTCACAGGTAATCTTGCTGAAACCGGTCAGCTCAAATTGGCAGCTGCCGGGATCGAGATCGATCAGTTTTGTATCCATACCTGGGGTGATGATGGAGAGGAGCGGGAGCATCTTCCACCTATTGCCCTGGAACGCTGGCTTGAACACCGTGATATTGAACGTGACTTTGAGCACACCGTAATCATCGGTGACACCATTTATGACGTTCAGTGTGCCAAGGCCAACGGCTGTCGGGTGTTGGCTGTCTGCACCGGTGTGGATGATCGGGAGACCCTGGAAGCCAGTGGTGCGGACTGGGTGGTCGATGATTTGTCAGATACAGAGAAGATTATTCAATGGCTGGAAAGATAAGTCTTGCAGCTCCCGCACTGCCTACGTCTCGCATTGAATCGATTGACATGCTGCGCGGTGTCGCCCTACTAGGCATCCTGGTCCTGAACATCCAGACCTTTGCGATGCCCTATGAGGCCTATACGGATCCAACGGCCTACGGTGATCTGTCCGGTGCCAACTACTGGGTTTGGTTCTTCACCCATCTGTTTGGCGACATGAAATTCATGGCGATATTTTCGATGCTGTTCGGTGCTGGCATCGTGTTGTTGTTCGATCGGTTGGAATCAACGGGTCGAAAAGCAACGGCTATTCATTATCGCCGTATGGGTTGGTTGTTTTTATTCGGCCTCATTCATGCATACGCCATTTGGTACGGGGATATCCTGGTGAGCTACGCCCTCTGTGGTCTGTGGGTCATCTGGTTGCGTAAGCTCCAGCCCATTTGGCTTCTGGTGATCGGACTGTTCGTCTTGGCGGTGTCCTCGGTGTTGATGGGTGGAACGGGTTTGCTCCTCATGGCCTTGCCTGAGGATCAGGCCGCCGAGGCCATGGCCTCGGATATGACCCCTGCAGAGAGCATCTCCTGGCAGTTGGAAACCTATCGTTCCGGCTGGCTCGCGCAGTTGGAACACCGGATTCCTTCGTCCCTGTTGTTCCAGACGCTCGTCTTCGTGTTTTTTACCTTCTGGAGAGCCTCGGGGCTCATGCTCATCGGCATGGCGTTGTACCGATGGGGTTTGTTCTCGGGGAAAGCCTCCACCAAGGTCTACGGGGCTCTGTTGTTGGTGGGCATCCTGGTGGGCATACCCATTATCTGGTGGGGCATGGAACTCAAGTGGGATGCCGGGTGGGAAAAGATTCGATCCGAGTTCCTCTTCGCCCAATTCAACTACTGGGGCAGCATCCTGGTGGCCTTGGGCTGGGTGGCCTTGGTGATGTTGTTCGTTCGTGCGGGGCTGCTGACGTGGTTCCAGCACGCCCTGGCCTGCGTTGGCCGAATGGCGCTGACCAACTACCTGCTCCAGAGCATGGTGTGCACGCTCATTTTTTACGGACATGGCCTGGGCCACTTCGGAACATTCGAACGCGTGGAGCAAGTTCTGCTGGTCCTGGTTGTCAGCGTCTGTCAGTTGATCTGGTCTCCACTCTGGTTGAGCTGGTTCCGTTTCGGCCCCTTCGAATGGCTCTGGCGTAGCCTGACCTACTGGTCGATCCAACCGATACGTCGTCGTCCCCCGGTTGTCCCCGGGACGTGAACACCATTCCGGGGTTCACTCAGGAAGGCCGTTACACTGCTCGCCCCGTGCGGCACATCTTTTCAGCCGACTGACGAGCCATTACATGACGACCGATCTGGGCACACTTTGCAGCGATTTCTACGTCAACCAACGCATATCGTTGACGATGGATCTTCCTTCCGGCCGTGAAACGGTGCTCGATCTCTTTGACCGTGTTCGCCGAGAGCTGCCTGGCATGAAACGCTTTCGTCGGTATGACGGTGAACTGGCCCTGGAATCGCCGGACCAGGAAGGCCGCTACTGCTGGGTTGGATTGCGACGAACCTCGGTTCGAAGTGGGTGGGTCAACCCCACCACTCTGGAAGAGGCGTATCGCCTGCACCGGATGCTGTTGGAAACGGCGCCCTATTTCCTTTCCATCACACCTCTGGATGTTGAATCCATCGAGTTGGTCTTCGGATTTGATCTACATGCTCACCGAAACCGCAACGAGGTCGTCTTCGACGCACTGTTGTCCAATTCCCCATTGGCATCCCTGGTGGAATCAGGTCGCGAGGAGATGCTCGATGTGCAGCCGTTCCTGGGGCTGGCATTGGATGAGTCCGCACGACTACAGGCCAGCCTGGAAGTGAAGACCCGAGTGGGGCCGGCCGAACTGCGGTCGCAGCGGTGGGAGGATGAGCCCATCAGCGTGTACCTGACGGTTCGCCGAGAAGGTCCCTTCGAAGCCATCGAGCAGTTTAAGGAGACCTTTGGCATTCTGGCCGGTCACCTGGAACGGCTGGCAGAGGAACGGGTGATCCCGGGGATTATCGTTCCTCTGCACAACGCCATCTTGTAACGCAGGAGGCTCGCATTTCTCAGGTCAACTGATCAGGGGAATACCCGGAACGATCAAACTCGTTGCAGCATCTTTGCGATGCGACCGGGATCCTCGACTTGGCCGGTGATGCAACTGAGGCGGACCGCTTCACAGAGGCACAAGGTATCCAGGGTCGAGCTGACCTCGTCAATGGGTTCACGCTGGACAGCAAGTCGCTTGAGGTGATGAGCGGCCACTTCGCCTGCCGAGGGGATGTCCGTTGTCTGTCCGCGACCGGCGTCCAGAATCTCACCATCGGCTGACAACCATTCAACTCCGTCATCGGACACGATCAATCTTCCGCCCTCACCCAGGATGACCACACGACGGGACCACTTGCCGCCTCCCTCGGCAATGGAGATCGCGGCGGCAGAGCAGTTCGGATAGCGAAGTGAGACCACGAGGTGGCCTGTCAGGGGGATCTTGGGATCCCGTGGGGGAGCGCCTTCACCGGCTCGAGCGGCAAACAGGTTATCTGGCATTCCGAAGAGTCCGTGTACCAGGTCCATCGCATCGAAGAGCAGCGAGGCAGATGTGACACCGTCGCTGCCTGCGATCATTTCAACATGGGCGCTTTGCCGAGTCCCGAAGCTCTCCAGGATTTGTTCAGCGCCTCGAACAGGTCGGCCCAGTCTCATCAGAGGGATGAAACGAACGGCCGCGGCGCTGTTGTCTTCAACGACAACATCCTGGACGGTATCTGCAGGCGGTGTGGAGGTGGCGACCGGCCGATCGATCTCGCGGATGACGCGCCGAATATCGGCATCCAGGCAACCCGGTGCCAGGAGCCAGGCGACATCCCAGTCGCCACGGAGGAGGGCTGCCCTGAGATCGTCGATCCGCTCGGCACCGACCGCTGTAGCGAACTCGAGTGTTTCTTCCGGCAGGGGACTGCCCGCCAGGTGAATATCGAGGCCTTCCACATCGGCTGCGGCTTTGACCAGGGCGGTCTGGGCCGCAGTTCCCCATGCCAGGCATCTCACCACGTCGGTCATGATGGAGATTGTAAGGGGGCTGTCTACCTGGGGCCTACCAGGCGTATAATGAGGGAGTGGATAGGTGACCGCTGCGGATCTCCGGCGTGCCGGGGTGAAGTGGAGGAAAGTCCGAACACGACAGGACACGGTGGTGGATAACGTCCACCGGCTCTTGATTGTCGAGCCAGGGATAGTGCCACAGAAAGCAAACCGCCGGCTTCCGGAAACGGAGTCGGTAAGGGTGAAAGGGTGCGGTAAGAGCGCACCGCTCGGCCGGTGACGGTCGGGGCAGGGTAAACCCCACCGCGTGCAAGCGCAAGCAGTCCTCAGTGACCGGTTCGCCGGTCACGTCCGTAGTCCGCGGATGAGGACGGGTCGCGTGCTCGAGGCCATCGGCAACGGTGGTCCCAGATGAATGGTCACCGCCCCGGGATCTCGTCGAAGACCGGGCTCCGGGGAACAGGATTCGGCTTATGTCCACGGACGATCACAGACGCGGGGCGGACCCAGAGGGCCGCCACGCCGCCCATTTGTAAAAGCGCCGCGGTCGAACAAATAGTCGATGCCGCGCCGGTTCACAGGAATCTTCTTCATGACGCTCTTGCGCAGGATGGTGACCTCGACGGTGTCACCTGGCGAGGCTTCCCGGAGAAATTCCATCAATTGCTGGGGCCCCTCCAGGCTTCGATCATTCCAGCCAATCATGATGTCACCAGATTTGAGACCTGCTTCTGAGGCTGCTGTGTTGTCACTGACGCCGTCAATCATGACACCTTTGTCGAGTTCCGCGTCGTAACCAGGCATGATTCCCATTCGGACACGGCTTCCTGTTCGGCGGCGTGGGCCACTATTTTCCGAAGTTCGGAATGTCAGGGGTTCCTCTCGGACAATGATTTCCTCGGCCATGCCTGTCGCGAGGTCGATGATTTCTACAGCACCTTCCGGGTTGACCGTCCAGGCATCGTCTTCGGGCGTGTGGTATTCCTCAGTGATTCCCGAGAAGAAGAACAAGACCGGGATGTCTTTCCGGTAGAAGGTCGAGTGATCAGAGGGTCCAGTTCCTGCGGGGGTGGCGTACACAGCCAGTGGCGAATCGGCCACGTGACGAGGCAGCATTTCGTCGAACTCCTCCGCGGTTCCAGTGCCCAGGACCTGGAGTCCATTGTCACTCAGGCGTCCCATCATGTCGAAATTGATCATGCATGTGATCGCGTCGAGATCGAGGGGAGGATTCTCGATGAAATACTTCGAGCCATGCAGACCAGCCTCTTCGGCGCCGAAACCGATGAACAGAACGCTGCGACGATCGTTTTCATT
>JAYZAT010000136.1:0-8291 GCA_036339555.1 Planctomycetota bacterium | reverse complement strand
GCTCCCAATCACGGGGCCCATCGACCAGGTGACCGCCAATTCAGTCAAACGACGCTTGAAAGAGGCCGTGGAAAACGGCGCTGAAGCAATCGTCTTTGAGATCAACACTCCCGGTGGTGAATTGTTGGCCACCCTCGAGATCTGTCGACTGATCAAGTACGACGCACCCGCCAACACCATTGCGTGGATTCACCCCTTTGCGTTTTCAGCCGGCACCATCATCGCTCTGGCCTGCCGTGAGATCGTTGTCTCTCCCGACTCTACGTTCGGCGACAGCGCGCCAGTGAGTCCACTGGGACCAATCCCTGAAACCGAGCGTGCCAAGCTGGAATCGCCCATCCTTTCCGAGGTCATTGATTCTGCCAGGCGCCGCCATTACGACGAGCAACTCGTGCAGGCATTTGTAAGTGTTGGTGTCGAGCTTTGGCTATTGCGCAATAAAGAAACGGGCGAGCTGATCTTCGTCGATTTCAAGGAGTACCAACTGATCTTCGGCGAAGCGCCCCCCGATGACTTCATCGCAGTCTCGACACCGACATCCGGGGAAACCTCTATTGTTTCACCCTTCTTCGAGGCACTCGCCTCAGCTGGACAGCCACCAGAATCCGATTCCATCGCCTATGAACAGCTCCTGCCCTCGTCCCGACCCAAGCTGGATCGGAGCGCACAAGACAATTGGACACTGGTTGGACAAGTTGTTTCCGACGACCGGTTGTTAACGCTCAAGCCGGGCGATGCCATCAACTACGGGCTGGTTGCAGGGGTGGTCCCTGACCAAGCCGCCCTTCGTTCCTTCTTAGGCGCCTCCTCGATCCGGGTCTACCATCAATCCTGGTCTGAATCACTCGTGCAGTTCCTGGTGAGTTGGCCCGTTCGGATCGTCTTGATCATCATTTTCCTGGTCTGCCTGTTTGTTGAGATGGCTATGCCGGGTACTGGATTGTTCGCTGGCGGATCGGTCATCGCACTGGCCCTCCTGATTGGCGCTCCGGCCCTGGCCGGCCTGGCCGAATGGTGGGATCTCCTGGCTGTCCTTGTGGGCATCGCCCTGGTGGCCGTCGAACTCCTATTGATTCCAGGAACCCTGGTTGCGGGAATCACCGGTGCAATCCTTTTGATGGTGGGCATCGTGGGCACCTTCATCTCCGGTGACATGACTGGCCAGGAAATGCAGGATGGCATTGTGCAAGGGATCTTGGTGGTCTTGACCGGTTCGTTTGCCGCCATCCTGATCATCTGGCTCATCTCGAGGAACATTGACCGGGGACGAATTGGTCGTGGCATCATCCTGGAAACCCAGCTTGGAAAGGGACGATTCGATGTCGTGCCCACAACGACTCCAACTGACGCCGTTCCGGTAGGCAGCCTCGGCCATGTCGAAACGCCGCTCAGGCCTGCAGGACGTGTCCGGTTCGACGACCGACTGCTCGACGCCGTATCCTTGGGCCGTTGGATCGAAGCAGGCGCAGAAGTGCGCGTCGTCCGAACCGGACTCGTGCTCGAGGTAGAGGCAACCGATTCATGACCTTTCTTCTCCTGGCTCAGGCAGCACCACCCCTGGATGACAGCATGCTCCTGTGGGCATTTGTCCTGCTGGGAGTCGCCCTGTTCCTCCTGTTCATGGAGTTGTTTATTCCCTCGGGAGGCATCCTGGCCATCGTCGGCGCTGCGACAGTCATTGGTTCTCTTGTTTGCTTCTTCATGTACTCGACTACGGCTGGCCTGTTCGCCCTGGGAATCGGGATCGTGTTCGGACCCGTTGCCGTTTGGCTCGTCTTCCGCTGGTGGATCGATTCCCCACTCGGAAAACGCATGATCCTGGGTGCCGATGACATCCATATTGGCCAAACTCCTGAAGAGTCCTATTCGGCCTCGGCACATGCCCAGAAAGAACGTGCTACCGAACTCCAGGAACTGATTGGCGAAGTGGGCGTTGCCGAAACACCCCTGCGGCCAGTTGGGGTTGTCCGTCTTGGTCAACAGCGTGTGCAGGCCCTCTCCGAGCACGGGATCATCGAGGCCGGGCAGGCCATCGTGGTCACCGAGGCCTACGACAATCAACTCAAGGTGCGCCCTGCGGAGGGTTCGTAACCCGCCCTCCAAGCCTGGGCAAGGGCCTTCCCCTCGAAGCTTGCCTGGTTGGGCTAGAATCCCCAACTTGGCCCAAGCCCGAGGAGACCTACCCAAATGACCATCTCGACCATCAACCCCTCTGCTACCTTCCTAGCGATGACCCCCTGGGGCATCGGTGGCATCGTGGTCGGCGGACTGGTCCTGCTGATCATCGTGCTGTTCCTTTTCCAATACATCGGGCTGTATGTCCAAGCCTGGATTTCAGGTGCACCGGTCCGCTTCATTGACTTGGTCATGATGAAGTTCCGGAAAGTAAAACCCCGAATCATTGTCGAGAACCGCATCACGGCGAAGAAGGCAGGCATCGATCTGCCCACCGACCTTTTGGAGTCGCACTATCTCGCAGGTGGTCGGGTGACAAATGTCGTTCGCTCACTCATCGCTGCAGACAAGGCCAGGATTGATCTTTCCTGGCCAGTCGCCACCGCCATCGATCTCGCTGGCCGAGACATCCTGGAAGCTGTCCGCACGTCGGTGAACCCCAAAGTGATTGATTGCCCGAGCTCCGAGAGCGGCAAGACCACAATTGATGCCGTCGCTAAAGATGGTATTAAGCTCAAGGCCAGAGCTCGAGTGACGGTTCGAACCAACATCGCACAACTGGTCGGTGGTGCCACCGAGGAAACCATTATTGCCCGTGTCGGTGAAGGCATCGTCTCCACAATCGGTTCTGCCGCAAATCACCTGGCGACACTCGAGAACCCGGACAATATCTCCCGCACCGTGCTTGAGAAAGGCCTTGATGCCGGTACGGCCTACGAGATTCTTTCAATCGACATCGCCGACATCGATGTGGGTGAAAACATCGGCGCACGACTGCAGGCCGACCAGGCCGGTGCTGATACCAAACGCTTCCAGGCGAAAGCCGAGCAGCGTCGCGCCATGGCTGTTGCCCAGGAAGCAGAGTTCAAGGCAGAAACCCAGAAGAACCGGGCCCAGGTCATCCTGGCTGAGGCTGAAATTCCCAAGGCGATGGCCGAGGCCTTCCGTGGTGGCAACATGGGCATCATGGACTACTACCGCATGAAGAACGTCATGGCCGATACCGACATGCGATCGTCCATCGCCGGAGAAGATGATTCGACCAATTCCGGTCCAATGGTCAGTGACTGAAGCGATGAGGCCTGGGAGTTGATCCCTAGACCATGACATTGAACACCATGTTGGCTACGGCGGACACCAGCCCAAGCGAGGTGACCGTCATCGTTCTCGTGTGCCTGCTGCCGTTGATGCTGATCCTCAGCGCCTTCTTCAGTGGATCCGAGACGGCGCTGTTCTCCCTCAACGCTTCGCAGAGACAGCAGATGCGAAAGACTGGTGGCGGTGGCGCGAAGCTGGCCCTCTCTTTGCTCCAAGAACCTCGCATGCTGCTCATCACGTTGCTGCTGGGCAACATGACTACCAATGTCCTCTACTTCGTCATCAGCTCGTCCCTGCTGATGTGGCTCGCACCGAGTTGGTTCATCAAGCTTGTGATTGCCGTCGGCGCGCTCCTCGTCATCGTGATCCTCGGTGAAGTCCTTCCCAAGATGGCGGCATCCGCCTCACCACGTCGGATCTCAGCACTTGTCGCGCCCATTCTCCTGGTCATCCATCGTTTCATCATGCCGATACGGGTTGTCGTGAGCGTGGTCATCGTCCGACCACTCACCCGGATCACCACTGGAGGCACTCCCTCACGAGGACTGACCGCCAACGAACTCGAACGACTGCTTGCACACTCCTCGGCATCCGGGGTTGTTAATCGAGAAGAACAGCAGACCTTGTCCGATGTACTGAAACTGGGCAAAGTGACCGTGCGAAAGTCCATGACTCCTCGAACACGTGCCGTCACAATCCAGGTCGATGATTCACCGGAACGTATTCGAGAATTGATTGAGCGCCATCACTTCACTCGTATCCCAGTCCATGGTGAAGACTTGGATGACATCCTTGGGGTTCTGCCTGTCAAGAAATGGCTGCGGTCCAGTTCTGACAAATCTGTCCGCGATGTCATGGTGCCCGCCACGTTTATTCCGGAAGTGGCTACCTTAGAACTTGCTCTGGAATTATTCCGAGAAAACGGAATCGTGTTCGCCGTTGTGGTTGATGAATACGGTGGTACCTCAGGCGTCATTGCCCTTCAAGACATCGTCGAGGAACTCATAGGGGATATCGCTGAACCCGTGACGGCGATCCCGACACCACCCCGACCCCTCGGGCCGGGTCGCTGGATCGTCGATGGCGACACCAGCGTGCGTCATCTTCGCGATGCCCTGGGCAAACTCTCAGATCACACGCATGCGACGACACTTGGCGGCCTTATTACGGAACGTCTGGATCGACTACCAAAAGATGGCGATCGCGTTGAGATTGATGACCTCACGCTCGATGTCCATCATGCCGAAGAAGGCCATGTCACCTCTGTCATCGTGTCGATCCGAAACCGGGAGGAATCATCATGACCCCCGGTGGCTGGATCCTCATGGGCTTGTTTATCCTCGTTGGCGTGATCGGCAGCGCGCTCTATTCTGGCGCGGAAACCGGCCTCTACACACTCAGCCGAGTTCGGCTCGATGTTCGAACCACCGAGGGCGATCGCCGCGCACGGTCGCTTAACCGATTGGTTGCTCGGCCTGCAGTCATGCTGGCTGTCTTGCTTTTGGCCAACAACATATGCAACTACCTTGGTAGCTACGGCATTGCGGGCATGCTCAGCGCCTCTGGTTTTACACCAGGTGAAAGCGTCATCATCAACGCAGTCATTCTGGTTCCTCTGCTATTCATCTTTGGCGAGGTGCTCCCGAAGGATCTCTTCCGACAAAATACGGATCGATGGTCCTATTCCTGTGCAGGTCTCTTGGAAGGTACGCGGCGTGTTCTGACCTGGACTGGACTGGCCCCACTCGTTTCTGGCATCGGTAGTAAGCTCGGACACGAAGATTCAACCATCGTCCCGGCCCGACAACGGATGGCCGATCTTCTCCGTGAAGGCATGTCGATTGGGGCCCTCACGGAATCACAAACCGAACTCGTCGACCGGGCCCTCTTGCTTAGAGATCGGCCTGTGATCGACGAAATGATTTCCTGGACATCGGTCCAGACCATTTCTTCAAGCGCAGACGATCAGGAACGATCCCAGATTGCCTCTCAACAATCGCGTACTCGCCTTCCCGTTATGAATGACCAAGGTCAAGTCACAGGCGTGGTCTCGGTGATCGATTTGCTCCTCCATCCCAAGACACCATTGGCCGAACAGATTTCGCCGGCCGTCTTCATCTCATCAGACATGACCGTGCAGGAAGCCATGGCCCTTCTGCGTGATCATCAGGCATCCATCGCCATCATCCAAGAAGACCAAACGCCTCAAGGCATCGTCACCATGAAAGATCTGGTCGAGGTCCTGGTCGGCGAATTAACTGAGTGGTAGAAACCAAAATCAGCCGGGAATGAGCTTGATCGTTTCCACTGCAGGACCAGGCATCAGTGGTGTGGGGTCACCTTGTTGCCATTCCATATGGAAGTCCGTCCAGTTCGGTGAGTCATATCGACCACTCTGGCCGCCCGGCGTCTGGAGAATGCCACGCTCCGGATGAGCAGGATCAACCACTAACCTGGCACTAGCACCGAAGCTCTTCCCAGCCACTCGGACCGAACCCCAGTACCCCGACTGCGGCATCTTGATTGACATCGACTCACGCAGAAAGGAAGGCAATCCACTAATCAGTGGATGACTGATTTCAGACATATTCCGTTCGCCCCAGGTGGTCTCAAGCCCTGCTTCACTCGCCGACATATCAGCCACCGTCTGTTCGAACATACGACGTTGCATCGACTCCCAAGACGAATGGCCCCACGGCACCAGTTCCACCGGCTGGGTTTCGTGCAGATACCGAATCGGTGCATCCGGGATGGCGTAGCTTGGTGCATCGATGCCAGATCCTGACATCAATCCACGACGCGCTGCAGCATCGACCTTCCTCCGATAGCGAGTGAGAATCCCCATGCCGATTTCCTCGGCATCAGAATGGCCGTTCCAAGACTCAACATAGGAACGGGCTCGACGCACAACGTCGTCCGAATGATTCTCGGGAACCGACGCCAACACCATCGATCGATAGAGCTCCAGGCTGGGGACCCGAGTATCCAACTGCATGGCCAACATGTCAGCTTCATCCAGGTCGTCCCGATCACCAAGCAGTTCAACAATACGTTCCACTCGATCCGGTGAAGCCCACTCCTCGCCAAGAAGTCGGCCATGTTCCAAGTTCACGGTTCGATTGTTGGCGCTGTACAGCACACCCTCGTCAGGATTGATCACGACCGGGCGCCATGACTCGTCCAATGGCCCATCCCAACCACGAGAACCGTCCGCCCAGGAAACCGGAACACGTCCGTCAAAACCACGGCGTGCAGGCAACCAACCCGTCAGAATCCAACCAATCTGTCCGGAACGATCGGCTAACAACACATTCTGTGGTGGTCCGTACCAACCGCGCAGAACTTCGACTGCTTCCTGCACAGTGCGAGCGCCAGCCATGTCAAGCACGTTGATGTTGACCGCTTCCGGCTTCAGGGCTGTCCAGGACACAGCAATCGGCCGACCTTCATGATCCTCATCAACAACCGGTCCCCATCGTGTCCATCGTGACTTGAACACTTCCTCGCGACCACCTGCGATCTCAATCACATCTTCGTAGTCCTGGAACGATTCCCATCCCTCCGGAACGCGATACCGTGAGGAATCCTCCGGATCAACCTCGACTATGACGTAGTCCTGTCGATCAATGGTGGCGTTGGTGAACCCCCAGGCCACATAGCCATTGGTTCCAATGATCACGCCTGGAAGACCAGGCAACGACAGCCCCATGAGATCTGCATCAGGCCATTGCATGCGAATCCGATACCACATACCCGGCAAGGTCAACATCAGGTGCGGATCGTTCGCCAATAACGCGCCACCATCAGCTGTTCGACTGCCAGCCACCGCCCAGTTGTTGGAACCCGGTGACTCCCGAGAAGATGTGTCCTCCTCGTCAGCCCGACCATCACCTCCACGCTTCACCGGCTTTGGTAAAGGTGGCAAGTCCTCAACACCACCAGGCGCCTGGATCATCGGACGATCACGCGGGTCAGCTGCGGTCAAGAGAAACTCGACCCACTCAGGGCTGCCCAAGCGATGGATCGCCCAACGATTCAGTTCAACACGTGAACTTCGAGTCAACGTCATGGTCATGCTGAAGTTGACCAACAAGGAGTCGACCGGTGTCCAGGGGGCTGGGGTGGTATGCAAGATGGCATACTCCGGAGGTACCGACTCAAGACTGGCCAAGCCCGCATTCACACCTTCCGTATACGCCCGCAAGATCGCTTGCTCACCCGGGGTCAGTGACTCGAAGATCGCCTCACACGTCTGTCGTCCACGATACACCCGTACCTGCTTGTCGATCTCCAGTACCAGGCTTCCGGCCAGGGCAGCCGTCTCACCCGCGGCATAACGGCGCATCATGTCCATCTGGAAGAAACGATCACGCGCATGGATATAGCCTTCGCCTCGGTACGCATCATCCATATTCAATGCCGTCACGGTCGGAACGCCCCGAGCATCCAACGTGATCTCCACGGGCGCTTCCAGCGATTCGACCGTAACCGATCCCATCCCTAATGACAGAATCACAGGTAACACGGACACCATCACACGCGTTCCTCCCAGGACAGATCATCCACCACCAGGCAAGCCTGCCTGCTGTAATCATCAATCTCCAACTTGCCCACCACGTTGATCATTCGCTTTCGAATCTCTTGACATCGTTCGGCTTGCCCCCACCAGATCGCTTCCAGCGGCGCAATGCGATCATCTGGCCCCGCCAGCTTCAACTTCAGGTGATCATCTGTCTTTCCGAACGGAACCGCATGCACCACCGTCATGCCACGCAATAAGACCCGAGGGGCTGGATTGCCTCGACCGAATGGCCGTAACTCAGTCAACTGTGAAATCGTTGGGACATCGATCTCCCGTCGCGAAGCCTCGGTATCGATAGTCAATTCCTGCATCAAATCCTGGGGTGCAATGTACTCACTGGCATGCGCAATCAACGCCTCAGAAAATTCTTCAAACGCAGAACTCTCCACGGTCATGCCAGCCGCCATGTCGTGCCCGCCATAGGTCACAAGATGCT
>JAYZAT010000135.1:0-22213 GCA_036339555.1 Planctomycetota bacterium | reverse complement strand
ACCAATCAAGGCATCGATGTACGACGTACAGGCGTAGTAGGCATGCACCAGGTTCCGCTCGGTTTCAGCATCAACCTTGCCCTGGGGCGGAATGCCGTGATAACTGCGCAACTCACCCCAGTTGGTCAAGGCCCAACCAGGGGCGCCTTCGGGCCGCGTTCGATCCGTGGCCAATGGCAGTGACTCGTGGTCATAGAGATCCCAGTACTTCCGCGGCGCACAGAAGGGCAGATGCGGACGCAGGAAGCCCACCGCCAGGAAGAACGGCTCGCCTGAATTGGCAAATGACCGCAGCCGCTTGCTCGCCATCGCTGCCGTTCGACCATCGGGATACTCGTCATCCTCAACCTCGGCCCACTCCCAAGCTGGCCCCCGTGACGCCCGTGCCAATTGCGTATCCTGGAGTCCCTTGGCCGCGCCTTGCTCGCGCAGACCCTGGATCAGAATTTGGTTGTCGGGATGTCGCCAATAGGCGCCCTGGCCATACGTCCAGGGCACCGACCAGGACTTGTCATCGTCGAGTTCCTGGGAGTGATACACCTTCCCGATGGCCTCGGACTGCCAGCCGTGATTCTTGAAGTGCTGAGGCAGTGTCACCACATCGGGCACCGTGTCCCGGAAGTCCTTCTGCAAATCGTAGACCTGGGTCGAATCGGGACGAAGCCCAGTCAGCACGCTGGTCCGCGACGGCGAGCACACCGCCTGCTGGCAATAGGCCCGCTCGAACCGCAGACCTCGAGCCGCCAAGGTATCCAGATTGGGCGTGACCGCGGTTTCATCGCCATAACACCCCAACTCGGGCCGAAGGTCATCCACCACGACAAAGAGGACATTGGGCGATCCTGCACCCAACGCAAGAGTTGATCCGAACAACAAACCCAGGGCCCATACGATCCACATGATGCTCAGCCTACCTTCCAAGTAGACTGATCGCTCTCAAAGGTGAATGAATCATGCCAAACAGCAGACAGTTGAACAATACATCTCCAACACGACGCGGCATCATCGCCGCAGCGTCAACCCTGCCCCTGAGCGCTACTGTCCTGGGAGCGACTACTTTTCGCAGCAAAGCCAGGGGGACAGTCCAATCAAGCACTCCCGGCCAAGTCAGCCCCACGTATACGCACAACGTCATCAGCAAAAAGATCGACCCGCTGGGAACAGCCGGAGACGACCCCTACCCGGCGACGCTGATCAATGGGTCCCTGCCGGGGACCACGATGTATTTCAAGGAAGGCGATATGTTCCGGGTGCTGGTGAACAACAAGTTGAAAGAGCCCACCACCATTCACTGGCATGGGCTCATTCCCCCCAGCCTGCAGGACGGTGTTCCCGAGATCAGCCAGGCACCCATTGAAGCTGGTGGTTCCATGTACTACGAATTCCCGCTTCGACAGAGTGGCACCTGCTGGTACCACTCCCACTTCGGGTTGCAGGAGCAGCAGGGTCATTACGGCGCCTTGATCATCGAACCCAAGGAAGAGCCTCACCCTTCGGACCAGGATTTTGTTGTGTTCCTTCAGGATTGGCTCAACACGTCTCCCTACGACATCATTCCCCAGATCCGCAAGGGAGCAAAGCGTCCCGGCTTGCCTCCGGGGATTCCTTGGGACGAAAGCAAAGTATTCACCGTCGACGGCACGCCCTGGGAAGTCGATGTGTATGCCCCCGGCATGTTGATGAACGGCCAGACCCCTAAAGAACCACCTGTGTTTCAGGCGCGCCAGGGTGATCGCGTGCGATTACGCATCATCAATGCTGCAACATCGACCATCTTCCGCGTTCAACTGGCAGATCATCCAATGACGGTCATTGCCGCCGATAGCCAGCCTTGTGTCCCGGTCGAGATCGACAACTTCATTATTTCCCCCGGCGAGCGATACGATGTCTTGGTAGATGTGAAGGACTTGGGCGCGTGGGAACTCCAGGCCGCGGCTCTTGGTACACCGCAATCTGCCATCGGCGTCCTCCAAACGGACTCCAAGCAAACCAAGCCATCCTCCAATACGACCTTCGGCGAGCGGATGCTCAGTTATGACATGCTGCGGTCACCGTTCCCCACCCAACTCCCGGAAGGACCTGTCAAGACCTTCGAATTGCCCCTGGCTGGCGATATGAAGAACTACCTCTGGTCCATGGGTGGTGAGTACTTCGCGGAACCGTATGTTCCCAATCCCAATGCAACGCCGCTGTACATCCAGGCCGGGGACCAGGTCCGGGTGATCATGAAGAACAACACGTCAATGGCGCACCCAATGCACATTCACGGACACTTCTTCCAAGTCGTTCCAGAGGGTTGTGACTGGGATACTCCCAACCTTCCAGTCATGGACACTGTGCTCGTCTACCCTGGCGAGACCGCGCGAATCCAGTTCACCGCAGACAATCCAGGCAATTGGCTCTTCCATTGCCACAACCTGTATCACTTCACTTCAGGCATGGGACGTGTCTTCAAGTACCAGGTTTCCGAGTAAGCATGACGACCAATGTCGTTCTGAAGAGACATGATGTGGATCCCGTTCGCGGGTTCCTCCCCCATGTCGATCCGCTGGAACAACTTCCTGAAAGCTTCGCTGCCTGGGAACAGGTCGCGGCGGCGTTCGGGAACGATCCAATCGGCACCCGAGTCGCCATCGAATCGATGCCGGTGCTGGACTCAGAACCCCTGTTCGCCGACCAGGGTGCCTGCCACCGGGCCATGCTGCTTCTCTCTGTGCTGGGCAGCGGTTACGTCCATGCCGGCGAATCACCGGCCAAGAGCATCCCTGCGTGCGTGAGCATCCCCTGGCAACAGATCGCACAACACCTTGGTCGACCCATGATCATCTCGCACGCTTCCATCGTAATCGACAACTGGGCCATCGAACCTGGTGGCGACCTGATTCGACCCGAGACCTTGCGAACACATGCCCGGTTTGCCGGTGGTCAAGACGAGGACTGGTTCTACCTAGTCACCGTTTCAATCGAAGCAGCCGGGGCTGCTGTCATGCCGACCATCGTGGAAGCACGACTGGCGATGGAACAGGACACCATGGGAACCGTTGCCAGGTGCCTGGACCACGTCACCGAGACGGTTGACACGATTCGGACGCTGCTCAATCGCATGGAAGAACGATGCCGACCTCGGGTGTTCTACGATTCTGTCCGCCCCTATCTGTCTGGCTGGCCCAAAGAAGGTGTGATCTATGAAGGTGTTGATGACACCCCACAGTGCCTCTTTGGAGGGAGCGCCGCTCAAAGTTCCCTGCTTCAAGCCATTGATGCTGCCATGGGCGTAACGCACGAGGACAATCGCAGCCGACACTTCCTGCAAGCCATGCGGGACTACATGCCGCCTCCCCACCGGGCCTTCATCGAGTGGTTGGAATCGGGACCTTCACTACAAGTAGGTGCCCAACAAGCCAACGCAACCGAAGCATACGATCGGGCGATTGATGCCCTGGACCAGTTTCGACGCGACCATATGGCGATTACCGCTCGTTACATCACCCAGCAGGGAGATGAAACAGCCGAAGGAACGGGCGGTACCGAGTATGGCACCTTCCTCCGGGTGACTCGCAAGGAAACGACAGATCAACGCCTGGATTAACCTTCAGCCGCCGGCATGGCTTCAGGAACCAAGTAGTGCAACCGAAGCCGATCCAGTTCCTCACGCATTTTGAATTCAATAGCCTCGTACTTGGCATCGCCGGTGATGTTGTTGATCTCATCTGGATCAACCTGTAAGTCATATAGCTCCCAGGCATCCAGTTCGGGGAAGTACATCAACTTAAAGCGTTCCGTTCGGACACCATAGTGCGGCTGTACCGCGTGGATTCCCTTCTCGAAATACTCGTAGTAAAGGGAATCACGCCAATCATCAGGAGACTCACCTTTGAACAACGGCACCATGCTGCGACCCTGCATCTCTCCAGGCGCAGGAACCCCTGCGATTTCCAGGAACGTTTGAGCAACATCAAGATTCTGGACCAGGTGACCATCACGCGTTCCAGACTCCACCATGCCAGGCCATCGAACGATGAATGGACTTCGAAGGGCCGGCTCGTACATGAACCGCTTGTCATACCAGCCGTGCTCACCGAGGAAGAAGCCTTGGTCTGAGGTGTAGACCACAATCGTGTTCTCAGCCAGACCATTGTCATCCAGCCATTTCAAGAGTCGACCAACGTTGTCATCAACCGAGGCAATACAGCGTAGGTAGTCCTTGATGTACCGCTGATATTTCCAGCGGTGCAGGTCATCGCCAGTTGGATTGTCTTCGCGATACATCGCGTTGCGTGGACCATAGGCCGCATCCCAGGCCGCCCGTTGCTCGGGGGACATGCGACCCAAAAGTCTGTCCATCCACTTATCAGGCCCCTTCAATTCAGCGTCCGGATCGGACGGTGGCACCTTCAGGTCGTAGTACTCATACATGTGCCGATCGATGGTCATTTCCTGTTCGGATGCAGCTCGGCTACGACCCGACCAGTCGTCGAAGAGCGTTGCTGGTTCAGCAATCACTTCACCGTCGTACTTGGTGAGGTGATCCGGACCCGGCATCCAACCCCGATGCGGCGCCTTGTTCTGGCACATCAGGAGAAATGGCTTCTCTCGATCCCAATCATCTTCCAACCACTGGATCGATTTGTCGGTCGTGAGGTCGGTGACGTACCCAGGCTCTCGAACTTTGCCATCCGGAGTCAGGAAGTCCGGCGAATAGTAGTTGCCCTGTCCCGGCAGAACTTCCCAGTGATCGAACCCGACTGGATCGTCCTTGAGATGCCACTTGCCGATGATGGCGGTGTTGTATCCCGCATCCTTAAGGAGTCTTGGGAAGGTGGGCTTGGACTGGTCCAGGCGACCACCGTTATCCCGAACGCCATTGAGATGGCTATGCAATCCGGTCAAGATGACTGCACGTGCTGGCGCGCAGATGCCGTTGGTACAAAACGCATTGTCAAAGACCATGCCTTCGGCAGCCAGACGATCTAAATTCGGAGTCTCGTTGATCTGAGAGCCATAGGCGCCCACGGCAGCCGCCGAGTGATCGTCGCTATAGATGAAAAGGATGTTGGGACGGTCTGGAACGTCCCCCATGGACATCACGACCAGCAGCGTTTTCACCAGCAGCATGTTCACTTCTCCTTGCTTCTCCGCGCCTCTCTTGACCAATCCTTCCAGGCTTGTTCGATTCGCGTGGCATCGATGTCCTCATCCAGAATCAGAACTTGATAGCGCATTCGTAAGGGGACGCCATCCAGGGCCAAGACGGCCCCCGTTGGTCCATCCTTGCCCTCGAAATCATGGCGACCGAACGGATTGGCAGCAAACAGTCCATACTCGCGAGCGTGCCACCAGGTTGGATGGTTTGGATTCTCCGGATGGTCAAAGATCACCACCGTCACGGGCCCACCTTCCAGCAAACCCGAACAAGCCACCCAACGAGCCCGTGACCCCCAGGCCTCTTCATCCTGAAGGCCTTCACTGGTGAGATACGTTCCATGTGCGAGATTCCCATCCAGTCTCAGGGGCGGGGCCAAGCGAATCGCGAAGGTGCCTTCCTTCGTGTCGCCCATTCGTAACGGACCCTCTGACGAGACCAGTTCAATATCCCAGTCGATCACACGCTGGCCGGGGCGCCCCGCGAATCGGATCATTCGAGTTTCGGTGCAGATCAACTGGTCATCGCGGTCGATCCACTGGTTTTCGACGCGGAGTCCATCATCCCCCGTGACCATGGATAACGACTCGATCCGGTTACCCTCACCCTGCCAAAAGTCCTTGCCGTTGACATCGCCATGTGCAAACCACATGGAGACATGGTGTGGATGATCTGACGACTCATCGGTGTGCGGATCCATGGGATAACCACGAGTGATATATCGACCATCAGATGTGCGAACGGGGTAGAGGTAGGGACGCGGCATCACCGCGTGGTAGGTCGTGAAGGGGCGATCCCCCACCGTCACCGTTGCGGTTGTCCCGGAAGTCGTCACACGGGCCGGCTGCGCGCCTTGGCAACCAGCCAAGCTTCCAATAACGAGTACCAAGGGGGCGAGGTATCTCACTCGATCTTCTCCCGTGCACCAGCAGATTGCTGATGTGAGTCGAAGAATACCCGCTGCTCACGAAAAGCTTCTGCACGATCCCCTGGTAACTCACCCCGTGCTTCCAGCAACATCCATCCAGTCCAATCTGTCTCCCTGAGGAGTCCAAACAGGTTCTTATAGGGATACGCATGCCTAGCCAGATGCCGTACGTGCAAGGTGTCACCGAAACGGGGACGCAGCATCCTGAAGTTCGTGTCGAGCCCTTCACCACCAAGATCCGCATCATTACAGTTCCAGCAGACCACTACGGCAGGATGGTCCGCGATCGCCATGATGTCTCGAATGACCGGAGGTGACGCACAGGATCCGTGAACCTCCAATCGAATTTCTTGTCCGAGATCTGCAGCCCGAGGACCGAGTGCCTTAAGAGTTTGACCAATCTGCTCGATCGTCTTTTCGCGTGGTACATCCGCTCGGAAAGAGTCCGGCTTCACCTTCACGCCCGAACCACCAACATCATGGCTCAACTGTAAGAACTCAAGGGTCTTTGCCTGGGCAGCCTTCACACGTTCCGCTTCGGGCCAGCAGAAACGCTCATCACTCCCCAAGCCGACCAGGACAATGCCACTGTCCGCGAATCGGGCCTTGATCTCCTCACGAGATTCAGCCTGAAGGACCGGTTCAACACCATGAGCATGCGTGGTCCTCAGTTCGAGACCGTCCAGGTTGCCTTCACGACAAGCCGTCAACAAGGTGGGAAGATCAAGATCGCTTCCCCAGAGGTAGGTCACCAAACCGAATCGCATGGTGCGAGATTCCGCTTGAGCCCAGAGCCAGGGTGACATCGAGGCTGCGGCCAAGACCCCTGCTGTTGCCGAGAGGACCTGCCTTCGATCAGGTCCATCATTCATCGCAGCAACTCATGTGTATACGGGGCGCGGGGCTTCGGAGCGATGATCGCATTGGCTTGAGCGACATTGAAGCGTTCCGTCACGGGATCAATCTCCAGCCAGGGACCGGCGGAGAGGCAAGGCTGATCGATATCGATCTCATTGGCCCTGAGGTGGCCCATCATTCGGGTGATGGCTTCCTGTCCAACCTCGTGATCGTTGACCAAAGCAAGAACCTCACGCTGGTCCGCAGGATTCCCGATGCGGCAGGAGATATTGCCCGCATGACAGAGACCCGCCGAGAGACGACCCTCGTTGATCTCCGCGGCCAGATCACCTCGATCACGCGTTCTCACGGCATCGACGAAGTCCTGGAAGTGATTGCGGCTTCCGGTAAAGCGGATGATCTCCCCCCCACTGGGGTCAAGGGCAACGGCAGAACTCGCACCATGGCGGGTCACGATGTCGCCACCTTCGCAGTGCAGGATCGCCGTGATGCCTGAACCCAAGTAGCGATCCATTTGCCACTTGTCCTGGCGTTCCTTGGCATTCTGTGGGAGACCACGGACCTCGAAGATCAATGGCACCTCGGGATAGTCAAGCACCACAACCTGCGTATTCGGGGTATTGCCATCATCTTGGTAGCCCAACCGGCCACCGACACTCATCACCCGAGGCGGCATGGACTGGGCACCAATCATCCAACGCGCAATGTCCATCTGGTGGACCCCCTGGTTGCCCAGGTCACCATTGCCGGTGTCGAAGTCCCAATGCCAGTCATAGTGAAGGTTCTTTCGCGACAGCGGCTTCATGGGGGCCGGTCCAACCCAGAGGTCGTAATCGATGTGGTCCGGGACTGGTTGTGGGCCATCGACCTTGCCGATGCTGCGGCGTGGCTTGTAACAGATACCACGTGCCACCTTGAGGTCCCCGAGGTTGCCATTGCGAGCCCACTCGATGGCCGCATGGTTGGCGGTACACGAACGGTACTGGGTACCCGTCTGAACAACGCGATTGTTTCGCCTGGCTGCCTCAACCATGGCCTGGCCCTCGCGAAGGTTATGGCACACGGGCTTCTCGACGTAAACATCCTTACCAGCATCGCAGGCCCAGATGGTCTGTAGCGCATGCCAATGATTGGGGGTTGCCAGTGCGACCGCGTCAATGTCATTCCGATCGAGCAGCCTCCGGAAATCGACTTCCATGTCGACCTCCCGCTCATACTGCTCGTTGAAATCCTGGGCCCGCTCGGACAGGATGTTCCGATCGACATCGCACAAGGCAACGACTTCGACCCCATCGATACGCTGCAGGGCGTTGTAGTGGTTGCGGCCCCGTCCCCGGATGCCAACCACGGCGACGCGTAGGTCATCGGATCGACCGAAGAGTCCGCCATCCTGGAGCCGCATGGTTCGGCCAGAAGCCGAAGGAAGAACCATGCCAAAGGGGCCAACAGCCGCCATCGCTGAAGTCGTCGCAGCCAACCGGGCAAAGTCACGTCGGGAAGGACCTGTCATCTCCCGAGCATACCCCGAGCCAGGCCTCCCGGCGGTAGCATGAAGCCAGGTAAAACCGTGAGTACATCGCCTGGAAACGAACAGAAGCGTGTCCTGGGCCTCGGATCGGCCACGTCGGTCGTTGTGGCGGCGATGATCGGATCGGGCATCTTCTTTACCACTGGGGAGATCGGGGCCTCCCTGGTCACACCCTTGAATGTCCTGATGGTCTGGTTGGTCTGCGGCCTGCTGACCCTCTGTGGCGCCCTGACGATGGGTGAACTGGGTGCCATGCTGCCCCACGCTGGCGGAATCTACGTCTTCGTGAAACGTGCCTTTGGCCGGTTCGTCGGCTGCTTCATAGGTCTTGAGTATGTCCTGATCGGTACCCCCAGTGGCCTGGCCATCATCTCGCTGGCCACGGGAAACTACCTGGTCAAATTGCTGCCCTGGATGCCGCCTCGAGTCACCGCGATCCTTGCGATCGCTGTCATCACCCTGGTGCATTGCTGTGGAACAACGTTCGGGGCAGCCATCAACAATTTCGGTGCCGCACTCAAGATCTTTCTGCTGGCATCCTTCATCTTGCTTGGCTTGTTCATGCCGGCTCCGGAAATCGTCGAACAAGTCCGCCAGGTGGACGTCCCGGGAATCCTGTCTTCCGAGTTTGCCACGGCGGTCATCATCGTGAACTTTGCGTTTGTTGGATGGGCCATCGTCACGAATCTCGGCGGTGAGATCAGCCGACCCAGCAGAAATATCCCATTGAGCGTTGTCGGTGGTGTCACCTTGGTCACCATCATCTACCTGCTCATGAACATCGTGTTCCTGAAAGCCATTCCACCATCTGCCATGGTTGATGAAGCAGGTGCCCCGACCAAGACGCTTGGCTACATGGTTGCCGAACGCCTGTTCCCAACGTGGTTCGCCGACAGCCTCGGTTGGATGATCGTATTGCTCATGATTTCCACGATTCTGAGCGTTGTGCTTTCTGGAGCGCGCATGGCCTATGCCATGGCCAAGTCAGGTCAGATGCCGTCCGTCTTCACACAGCTCAACTCCAAGGGGTCACCGGTTCCAGCCCTCCTCCTCCAGGCCGCCATCACGATCATCCTCATCCTGGCATTCGATATCAGGACGCTCCTCCTCTTTGGAGGATTGCTGGCGATGTTCAGCATGGCCTTGATGATGGGCTCGATGCTGATCCTGCGACGAACGGCTTCGAACCTGGAACGCCCATTTCGGGTTCCTCTCTATCCATTGCCGCCCTTGATCAGCATCGGGGTCGCGATCTGGTTGTCGTGGCATATCGCCACCAATAACGAAGCTGCCTTGCTTTTCACTGTGATCGCGATCGTCATCATCGGGCTGCTCACGGTGATCATCGAACGCCTCCGGGATCAATCCCCACCGGAGGGGGATGAACCACCATCCCCAAGTCGTACTATGAATGACCTGCCAGGGGGTTGAGTACCCTGCAGGCACTTCCTGGAGACCTGCCCATGCGTTATGCCCTCGCTACCGTTCTTGCCCTGGCACTCCCCGCCTCCATGCTGTCAGCAGATCCAGGCCAGGATGCCCAGGCCCCACCACCCAACGGATCAGTCGACCAGAGAGCGGCTCAACAACCACCCAAGCGACCCCTGCGTGGCCGTGAGGAGCGAGATCGCCAAAACGAGGGCGGTGGACCAGCCATTGGCACCACCTTGCCTGCCCAACTGCAGGTTCATGACCCCAAGGGCGAACTCGTCGCGTTATCCACGCTCACCAACGGCCAGTACACCGTCATCATCGGCGGCTGCCTGACGTGCCCGAAATACCTACGTGCCTACCCCGATGTCGAAGCGATTGCGAAGGATTATGCCCCCAAGGATGTTCGTTTTTACTACCTCTACAAAACACTCGCGCATCCTGAGAATCATGGCTATGTCCAGCCATTCGTCATCGAGGAACGAATTGCCCAGGTCCAGGATGCCAAGAAGAAACTGGCCACGAACGTTCCCTGGCTGACCGACACCATGGACAACGAGATCTGGGCTGCCCTTGGCAATCGACCAAATCCCCACCTGATTCTCGATGGCGACGGCACAGTCGTGGCCTACGAGCAGTGGGCAGATGGTGACAAACTTCGGGCCTCACTTGTGAAAGCCATTGGTCCCATTGAATCCCCAACGAGCGCCCGTGATCTGAATCTTCCCCGGATTGACTATGTGACGGATCCCGCCAGCGGCGTTGTCGAACGTGTTCGCCGATCGGACACCTTGACCCCCATTCTGGTCAGGCCAGACCTGACGTCTGCCAAGAAGACACCTTTCTACGTCAAGCTTCGCGCGGAAGTGACGACATCACTATTGAACAAAGGTAATGGCGAACTGTATCTCGGTTTCCACGTAGATCCGGTCCATCACGTGCACTGGAACAACCTGGTGGACCCTGTGACCTGGGAGGTCTCCCTTCCGGAAGGCACCACGATCACCCCAAGCAAGGCAACCGGACCAAAGGTCAAGGCCGCCACCGACATCGATCCCCGGGAGTTCATGGTCAAAGTTGAAGACTGGTCACCAGGCCGATCGATTCCGATCACTGTGAAGTACTTCGCATGCAGTGATAGTGAAGGTTGGTGTAAGCCGGTGACTCAGACCTACGAGTTGGTCCTTCAGCGTGATCGATCTTCCGGCGCGGTACACGGCCGTTCGTTTAATCGGGGTGGTGGTCAGCAGGAAGCCAACCGTGGTGGAGGAAGGGGCCGGGCAGGTCGCCTGCCTGATTTTGCCCAATTCGATATCAATGATGATGGCAAGCTCTCGAAGGACGAGTTGCCTGAGCGGATGGCACAACGGTTCGACCGCTTCGACAGCAATGGGGATGGTTTCATCGACGAGGACGAGATGGCTACCATCCGCAAGCGCATGCAACAACGCGGTGGGCGAGGCGGACAGCCTCGGGAATTATGATCGTTCAGATTCGCTAGTAATCAGAATCGAAAGTATGTTCGATTCTCTCGATGTTGGTTTCCGTACTTTGCGATTCATCATCCCAGCGTGCACCCGTGAAGAGCAGAACGAGCGCCAGAGCGACCGGTATGCAGACCATGGATACCCGTACGAAGGAACTCCCAAGACCTGTATGCCGTTTCAGCCACGGCAATTCACCGATAATGAGCATGGTCGGTGCGGCACCCACCAACGCCCAGTGAATCCAACGCACATCACCCATCGTGTAGGCCCAGCCACAGAAACACGTCAATGGAACTAGAGAGGCAGCAGCGAATGCGCCCCCCCATCCGATGGCGATGCTGCGACGATTGCCTTCCTCATCACGCGTCCAGACTTCCGCAACCAAGGCACTGACGAATCCAATGCCGGATGTGGCAGCCAACGCAACGTTGATGAGCGTCAGCGTAATTTGATGTGCCTGCCAACAGAGTATTGCCAAAGCCGTAAACACAATGGTTAATGAAAGCGTGACCGTGATCCCCCGACGACGGTGTGAGACCAAGGACATCACCATGAAGGACACGCCGACCCAGATCCCAAGCAACACGCGGCCGAAGATATCCATTTGGGGAAAGACAGCCAGCCACCCGATCACGGCACCTGTGGCGACACTGATCAACCACCGGCCAAACTCGCCACTTCCATCCATCAACACAACCACCGGGCACAAAATGACGATGCCACAGGCAATGATGGGGAGCATGTGCCATTTCTGCGCAGGCGGAAGGGAGGGAACACCCGCTTCGGCCATAAAGGCAACGACCAAGGCCATGCCAAGGGCCACACCAAGGGCTGATCCAGCCAAACCCGAGATGTCACGGATTCTCGGAACCAGCCAGGCGGGCACAATCAGGATCGCGCCAATGAAAGTCGGCAGACCGATGGTCAAGAGAATTTGGCCGAATGTCACTCGGAATCTCCCTAGCGTTTGGCGGGCGGACCTGATTCGCCTTCCAATCCAATCACAAGTCGCACATCTTCACCGAGCGCACCGTTATCGATACCCCAGTTCATCCCAAAGTCTGTTCGCTTGATATTGAGAACGGCTTCCCAGCCCGCCTTGGCAACAACCGGATTGCCTCGCACGCCGGTGACCTCAACCTCAGCCAAGACAGGTTGTTTCTTGCCCAAGATGACCAGTTCACCCATGACCTTCCAGCGACCCTCGCCAACACGCTCTGCACCAGTACTCTTGAAGGTCAATGTTTCGAATTCCCTGGCGTTGAAGAAATCTGGCCCCATCAGGGTCCGATCCAGTTTCGTCGTTCCAGTATCAATGCTGGCAACATCAATTTGAACATCAAACTGCGGCGCCTGTGAATCATCCCGCGGGTAGTCCACCGTGCCGGTGACTTCATTGAAACGACCCCAGAACTGCCCGGCCCCTTGGTGTTGAATTCTGAACAAGGCCATGCAGTGCACGGGATCCAGGCGGAAGGTCTCAACCTTGGCTGTGGGTTTGGGTGTTTGGGCAACGGCCATCACCAGTCCTGATCCCACGAGGGCCAGGATCAACAGTGGACGACCAATGGGGCCCTTTGGAATGTGCATGATCTTGCTTCTCCTGAGGCTGTCGGTACAGAGGCTGGCCCGGATTCTAGCCAGATCATGCTGTGATCGTGCGTGGACGCCACCGCAACAGCCGTAGCGAGTTCAGCACAACGACAATGGTGGACCCCTCGTGAAGAATCACCGCCAAGCCCAGTTGTGCCAGGCCCAAGGCTGCCAGGGGAGACACGATGCTGATGACACCGAGCGCAATGATCAGGTTCTGCATGATCAGACGTCGACTCGATCTTGAGAGCAGGATGGCATCGACGAGCGTACGAAGATCGTTGCCCATCAGGACGATATCAGCCGTCTCCATGGCGGCATCCGTACCGGCGGCCCCCATGGCAATGCCAACATCGGCCCGAGCCAGGGCCGGTGCATCATTCACACCATCACCCACCATGGCAACCGGACCATCGCTGGCCCCAACCTGCTCAATCAAGGCCAATTTGTCTTCTGGCAACAGGTCTGCCTGGACATCCTGCAGACCTAAGCGTGTTGCGACCGATTCTGCTGCAGGTCGGTGATCTCCCGTGAACATCGAGACACGGGTTATGCCAAGTGCACGAAGACGGCGGATTGCCTCTGCGGCCTCCGTACGAGGCTCATCGAGGAGTCCGATGGCTCCGATTGCTTCACCATCTCGGGATACGACCACGGTCGTGCAACCTCGTTCGGAGATGGCAAGCAGTCGATTGTCATCTCTGTCGTTTGCTCGCCCCACGGTAATCAAGGCGCCTTCAACGCGACCTTCTGCACCGATGCCTGCAATCTGGCGAACCTCGTCAGCTTCAGGCAAGTTGAGATGATTGGCTCGGCTGACAATGGCATCTGCCAAGGGGTGATTGACCTTGGATTCAACAGCAGCAGCCCAACGAAGCAGTTGGTCTTCATCCCCTCCGTCAAATCGAATCTGCTCGACCACAACCGGACGACCCACCGTCAGTGTTCCGGTCTTATCAAACACGACCGAGTGGACCCGCCCGAGCATTTCAAGGTACAGACCCCCCTTGATAAGTACGCCCAACCGGGCGGATCGTGCTAATCCACACAAGGTGGCCGCGGGGGTTCCAATGGCCAACGCACACGGTGAGGCTGCAATGAGGAATGCCATGGATCGGTAGAACCAAGTCTCCCAGGCACTTCCCGCCAACAGCGGGGGCAACACGAAGAGCAGAACCGTGGCCACCATGACCGCCGGGACATACCAACGCTCGACACGCTCGGTGAAACGCTGGGTATTGGATTGAGCCGCCTGGGCCTCCTCCACCATTCGCATGACCTGAGCAAGCGTGCTTTCACCTGACAATTTCGTGACCTGGACAACAATCTGACCTTCACCATTAATTGTTCCCGCAAAGACCTCATCGCCCTCGGCCTTGTCGATTGGAATGGATTCGCCCGTTACGGGTGACTGGTCTATGGCGGTTTTGCCATGTGCAATAACGCCATCCATAGGAAAACGATCAAAGGGTCGCACCGCAATGGCAGATCCGATAGCCACCTCCTCGACGGGCATGACGCGTGTCTCACCTTTTGCGTCGATCAACTCTGCGGTGTCTGGCGCAAGTTTCGAAAGGGCTTCCACAGCTGAACGGGCTCGGTGTAAAGCAAGTTCCTCGCCTGCGGCTCCCAAGCCGAACAGAAACAGTAGGAAAGCCCCTTCCTCGTACGCACCAACCACGGCCGCACCAATGGCTGCCACAAACATCAAGACATCCACATCGAGGCGGAACCTACGAAGCACCCCGAAGGCATCGACAATAGTTTGGGTACTGCACAAGACAGCGCTGATACCAAGCAGTGGAAGCCAGATCACCGGCGGACGGCCCGTCCAATGAAGAATCGCCCCCAGCAACAAGAACAAACCGCCCAGCAAGACCAAGGCAATATTGGGATGAGAACGGATAGCACGCATCCCGACGACACACCAATCCTTGGCCCGATGGGCGGAAGGCCCGTCGTCTTCAGGCGATTCATCCTTCTCTAACCACATCACACTTGCCTGAGCAAGATCGAGCGTGATGGGGATTCCTGCCAAGATGTTGGAAAGTTCATGCAGCGAACAACGACCCCGTTCGAAGCGAACTTCCAACGCATGTCCATTGCGTGGAAGCCTGGCACTCACCCCACTTTTGCGCAGACGCCGTCGAATCGCTCGACGCTGATGGTCACCATCTACACCCGTGATCGGGATCACTAAACGGCCGTACTGACCAGGGGACTCCGAAAAACCTTGCGCAGCAGCCTCCCGGCGTTCGAGCCACTTGACGAGACAAACTTCGCAGTGTTCGTCTTCTGCCAGCCCACAGAAATCAGCCGCCGTGGGTTCAACCACATTGAGATGGTGAGTGTCCAGGGGTGATGTTTCATCACCTGGGTCCTGGCCCTTGCAATCGGATTCGATTGATGCCACGACACTAGTTTAGCTCGCATGACACATGGCCAACGAAGATCAGTGCCGACGGAGTTTCCGCGATCGACCGATCAACAACGTTGTCAACAGCATCACTGGCAAGGCCCCAGGGCCTGGGACAGCGACCACTATCGACGCCACGGTCACTAGGGGGGCATTGGCAGCCGCCCCCACCATCAGGGAGGTCACGTCTTCACCAACCCCGATCACACCAATAAACACGGTTGAATCACTGATTGACCGCGTGATGACACTTCCATCCTGGAGCGTGATCCTGAGATCTCCGCCAATGGGTGTGCCTTCGAAATCCGTCAATCCGAATTCACCACCAATGGCTTGCACCGCATTGGCAGCCAATTGAATGATGGACTTAGGCAGTATCGTCGAGACCAGCAGATCTTCGGCCATCAGACCTACGATGCTGGAAGACGCCAGGGAGTATTCAAACTCGGTATCAGGCGATCGAACAATCGGATCGGCGTAGTAACCATTCGCCAGGTTCTCAAAGTTATCCAAGTACGCCTGCTGACTAAACAAGGCCTCCATGAAGGTCTCGCGGTCGTCGTACAAGATAATTTCAGCTTGCGCTGGTGTAACTGGGAATAGGACAAGACACAACAGTAACAATTGCGCAACAGCAGCCGAGCATCGCATCTGGAAGCCTCCATCCAGAACGCGGGAAAACCCCCGCAAGGCATTCCTATCGGCCACGTGTCCTCTGGGCGCGCACTATCCGCTGCCACAGGATCAGAAATTTTCAGGAGTCCCTGGTGTCAGGCGGTACCCGTATCCAGGTGCAATGGAGGCAGTTCTCCGTCACAAACATGGCCAAATCGTTCCTGGAATGCTTGGACGCTGAGCCCACAACTGTCTGCCAGGTGCTGCAAGACCTTGGGATCATCGAAATCATCTTTCCGCAAGCGAATCATGTATCGCCTCGCGATTGCATACCGGGTGGAATGGATATCAACCATGCGGACACGCATGCGGCCAGTTTGGGGATCCATCAGCTCCTCGAACCGGACGGGCACGAAACGCCCTTCCTGCATAGACACCATGACCCCAGACCCCCCCTCCATGAGGTACTTCGCCCCGCAATACCCCAGGTCACGGGTGTACTCCATGTCATAGGGAATGGGGTCCGCACTGCGAAGCTCGTAGCCAATGTCCTTGGACACGATCGTCGATTCAACACCCATAGCTGCCAGTGAATCGCGGACCCGGTGACGAAGCACCCGGCCAATGTCGATCTCCGCCAGCCGAAGGTGGCCATGCTCGTCATGTTCTACCGAGCCAATGGTTGCTAAGTCCTCCTCCCGGATTCCGGAAAAAACACCTTCTGCGATCACCGCCACACCGTCGGATCTTCCTTCGGCGCGTCGCTTGATGACAGCACCAGCCAAGATGTCAACAAGTCGATCAACAGAAACCGGCTCGTCTCCAAATTCCTCAGGAATCAAGGTCAGCGTCGCCCCGGCTGCCTTCCCCATACCCAATGCTAAATGGCCCGCCTTACGTCCCATCGCGATTACGAAGTACCAACGAGATGTGCTCTTGGCATCCACCATCAAGTTTTGGATCAGTTCGACGCCCACATGCCGCGCTGTTTGAAAACCAAAGGTGTCTACGTTTGGAGGTAAATCCAAATCGTTATCGATCGTCTTGGGGACATGGACGACTCGAAGATCAGACGCCTGGGCCAGACCCCTGGCTGAGTAGGCCGTGTCGTCACCCCCAATGGTGAGTACCTGGGTCACGCCCAATGAAGAAAGGGTTTTGATTGTGGCCGCCATCGCATCAGGATCACGAGTGGGATTGGCTCGAGACGTGCCAATGGCAGCCCCACCTCGAAAATGGATACGGCTGACCCGATCGATGGTCAGCGGTGTCACATGATTCGCGTCACCCTTCATGAGGTGTGAAAAACCATCACGAATGCCCAGAACCTCAATATCTTCCAAACTGGCACGGATACTTGCTGCCGCAATGACACTGTTGATCCCAGGCGCGGGTCCGCCACCGACGAGAATGGCGAGTTTTCCATTTTGAGGCATGATCGAGGGTCTCCTGGTCCAGTCGCGGGGATGATACGGGGTGAAGAACAACCCTGGCCCAGAACCCGCTAGGATCCGCGCATGTTCAACACAATCATCGCCACGATCGTAACCCTCTCACTGGCTCCGCAAGATGGCTTCGTGCCCCTCTTCAACGGCAAGGATCTTTCTGGCTGGGTCAATATGAACGGCGCAGATTCCACCTGGTATGCCCAAGATGGCATGATCCGATGCACAGGTCGCCCCGTCTGCTTATTGCGGACCGAGGAGGCCTACGAAAACTTCATCCTGGAACTGGAATGGAGACATGAATCTCCTACTGGCAATGCAGGCCTCTTTGTGTGGTCTGATGCCCTACCGGCACTTGGAACCCCTTTCGCCCGAGCCATCGAGGTACAGGTGATGCTTGGAACCGAAACCGCCAACTACACCAGCGAGGGAGACATCTTCTCGATCTGGGGGGCTGTGATGACACCCGATCGTCCTCATCCTGGTGGCTGGGCTCGATGCCTGCCCAGTGAAGCCCGAACCAAAGGCGCTGGAGAATGGAACCACTATCGAATTGAGTGCATGGATGGGAAGATCAAACTGGCGGTTAATGGAAAAGTTGTCAGCGGTGGTTATGACTGCAACCCTCGACGCGGCTACATCTGCCTTGAAGCGGAAGGTTCCGCCATTGACTTCCGGAACATCATCATCAAGCGACTTCCTGTTGAAGCAAGCCCCTGGGCCGAATCAGCCAATGAGGCCACTGGTTTCCGGCCACTCTTTAATGGACTCAATCTCAAGGGTTGGAAGCCACCGGCATCTCATGAGTCCAACTGGATGGTTCGTGGCGGCAAGCTCTTCCACAATGGCAAAGGTGGTGACCTTTGGTCTGAAGATTCCTTCGAGGATTTCGATCTGGTCGTCGATTGGAAATGGACCGATCAGCACCAGGGTGAAATGGATCGGCCTGTGATTCTGCCTGATGGCAGCACGCAGGTCGACGACGAAGGTGCACCGGTCACGACGAACATCGAAGAACGGGACAGTGGCATTTTCTTGCGTGGCAGTAGCAAGTCCCAGGTCAACTTGTGGAGTTGGTCGGTGGGCAGCGGCGAAGTCTGGGGCTATCGCACCGATGCATCCATGCCTCCGGAAGTCCGGGCAGCCGTGACCCCACGTGTGAATGCGGACAACCCCATAGGCGAGTGGAACCGCTACTTCATCCGAATGCGAGGAGACCGGCTCACGGTGGTTCTGAACGGCAAGACCGTCATCGAGAATGCCCAGTTACCGGGGGTCGATACGTCTGGTCCGATCGCACTCCAGAGCCATGGGAGCGAAGTGGAGTTTAGGAATATCCTGGTCCGACCTGTGACAGATTGAATCCAATCAGGCCGGCGCGCAACGAGCAATCAAGGAATCCATGACTCGCTTATGGAATCCTGCCATCCTGGAGGCCATGACTTTGAAGGCCTCTGCGCGTTCGGGATTGGGATCCGACGCCGCAAGTGACTGGGCCAAGTGCCGGCCGTAGGACATCGCCTTTTCCTGGCTCAAGAGCATCAGGAACTCGAAATCTTGTGAATCCGCACCCAGGAGCGCCAACGTCGTGTCACTGGCGATGCCATCACGAGCGACGGATTCGATCATCGGAAGTCCACTGGCTTCACGCGTCAACGTCGGGTCTGCATGAGCCATGTCATCGAGTTGATCCCGCATTTCCACACAAGCTTCAGCAATATCCTTTAGGAGAAGCTCCGTGCCTGGGCCTGCAGACTTCAGCATCAAGATGCCATCAACGCGTGCCTCGCTGGCAAGCAACTGGTGCAACAGGGTAAAGCCCGCATCGAACTCCGCATTCGATCCGGCAGAGGCCGGCAGCCGTCCCGCACGAGGCGTGGAACAACCCGGCATGACGAGGGCTGCACCGAGGGCTGCCACAACAACGGCCAAAGTCAGGCCGATGACAAGGCGACGCCACGAAGCGGTATCCTGCCTCGCATTCTGCATGGAGAGTTTTATTGCCATGATCCGATTCATATAGGCGGTTACCTAGCTGGTGTGTTCGACAAATTCCAGGAATCGACTGATTCAGGCACGTCCAATTCAATCTCACGGGCACCGTAAAACTGCGTTTAAATGCATCCTATCGTGACCACCTCGTTTGTTGCAGTCTTTAGCACGGCTTCCCTGGCCCTGGCTGAAGATGAAATAACGCCCCCAACAAAAGGGGCTGTTTCGACACAAATCGCAAATCCCGACGAACCCCAGGCAGAGGGCCTCAAGCCCCCTCCTGATGACGTGGCTGAGGACAGTGCAGACCACCCCCCGGTGCCTAAGGGCAAGAAGGACAAGAACTGGAGCCCTGAGAGCAGCTACACCATCGCCAATACAGGTCTGAAAGGTACCCAGGAACGGGTGGGTCGCCCGAATCCGTTGTTCTCACCCACCGTGGCCCAGATCAACCTGACCAAAGGCAGTTGGAGTAACTGGCCCTGGGAGTCCAGCGGTATCACCGGGGACTGGTTTGGACTGCGGGAGCACTTGCAAGACAACGGGATCTTTATCGAGGGCGGTTACAACGCCTTTCTCAATTACAACTTCTCTGGTGGGCTGGAAACGGGTGGATTCAGTGGTGGCATCCTGAACACTGCCATCACCGTCGATACGGAAACGCTCATGGGGCATCCCGACGGCTTGTTCTTTTTCAACTTCCAGCACTGGGACTGGTATAGCAGCTACTACGAGATCGCTGGCGGTTTCAATCCCATTCCCAACTACACCGGAGTCAACGGAAACCTACCAGACAATGCTGCGCTCAACCAAATATCGCAGCTGTACTACTCGCAACACTTGTTCGATCACGTCGTGAATATTGCCTTTGGAAAGCAGGACGGCGCTAACATCTTCTCGAACATCCCCGGAGCCGGGGGGTTCATGTACGACGCCGCTGGATATTCCGCAACCCTCAATCCCTACATCCCGAGTTGGCCGTACGAGGCAACTGCCCTGACAGCTATCGTGAATTTCAACGAGGACATCTGCGCCTCCTTTGGTTGGTTTGACGGATCCCTAGGTGGGCTCAACGTCACAAGGGATCTTTTTGGAAACCTGATCTACAGCCCTCCACCCAATCCAGGAGGCCGGGGTCCCTCAACCTTCTTCGACAACCAAGGGCATTGGTTCCTCATCAGCGAGTGGGGTGTCAATTGGCAGATTGGGGAGCTGGATCTGCCTGGCGTGTTGTGCGCCGGTGGCTGGTTGCAAACTGGCAGATCACAGACAGGCGGTACGCTCAATGACGGACCGGGCGTCGAAAACATCCCCGGCACGTACGTCTCACTGAGCCAGACACTGTGGGCCCCCAGTGAGCAATTTGCCAAACAGGGCGGCGGCATCATCGCCTTTGGACAGTTCGGCTGGAGTGATCCAAACAAGAACGCCGTCCATTGGAGTCTCATGGGTGGCATCTCAGCCACAGGGGTCATCCCTGGACGCCCCATGGACGCCATGGGGATCTTGGGGGCTTATACCGGTTTCAGTGATAACCCTGGGACATGGCAATCAACAACACCTTCAGGTGGCATCGGCCCAACTGGTGGTGGAGAAACCGCATTCGAAGCCTTTTATCGACTACAGATTACGCCTTGGTGTGCGGTTCAGCCCGGCATCGAATGGCTGGGAACCCCCAGTGGCGGTGATCCCAGCCAAATTGAGGATGCCGTCGTAGGTTATCTCATGGTTGAAATCATATTCTGACAGTTGATCGCCCAGCGAGTTGATGATGTTGCATAATGAGGCAGCGTGGCCCCCAAAGCCAACGCCAATCGGAGTGACACCATGCCTAGTCCGACAAGCCAATCTTCGCGATTCCGTTACCGGTTCCAAAACCGAACTTCCAAATGGATGACGGCAGAAGAACTCAAAGATGCCGCTGCATCCGGACGCCTTGACGCAACCGCCGAAATTCAATCGGCCGGTCAGAACGACTGGATTCCCGCTTTAGAAGTCAAGGGCCTGGTCTTTCCAGAACCAGAACCCGTTGATGCGGAGGCTTCTTCGCAACATAGTGCCCCTCGGCATCAAGAAGACACGCATCCACGATTCAAGACCATGCGTGATCTCTTGCAGAACTTTCTTCATTCGCCTGTCGCCATCAATCTTGTTGACCCGACCGTATTCGAGGATGCGGAACTCTGTCTTGCCTGCGAAGATCACTTCGAGATCAACTTGCCGGCTCGTCGAGTCCGTGCATTCCTCCCCTACTCCAGGATCAAGATGATCGCGACACTTGAGACGGCTGAAGACGGTGGCTCGACGTACCGGGATACCCACCGGGTCACGATCGAAGTCGAACCCTGCAAAGCGATCAAGTGAGTTTGGCCTGATCTTCAGGCTCGTCTTCCTCAACTGGCTCCGTCCAGGTGCCATCAGCAATCTGAGACAGTGTGTCCAGATCACGGTTCATGGCACGCTTCATCGTCCCGAACAAAAGTGGTGCGAAGAAGCCCATGACCCAGGCCACAGGGTTCAAAGCCTTCACTCGTGTGTTCACAATGACCCGAGTGCCCTCCCCTTCAGCTTGGAGATCAAAGCTTGTTGTAAAACGAGACCCACAGGAATCGCCACCAATCGCCCAACGATTAGGTGGCTGATACTCTGTGAAGGTCATAGTTTCCGTCGACTCGCGTCCGAAGACGGCACGGGTCTCCTTAAAGACCGTGCCCTCACGAACAGGACCTGCTGTGACAGGCTCGATATTCACGATGTCCTTGCACCGCTGCCACATG
>JAYZAT010000134.1:0-14224 GCA_036339555.1 Planctomycetota bacterium | reverse complement strand
CAGGTACTTGGAATCCATCAATCTCAAGGGCAAGTCGATCGTGCTGAAAAGCCTTGGACCGGAACCTGCCATCATCGATGGGGAGGGGGTTTCGGGCAGTCTGATCAACTGTGTCTCTGGTGAGGGGCCCTTCACCCGATTGGATGGGTTGGTCATTCGTGGTGGCTCCGGGAACCCTGATAGATACGGAAAACGGTCCACGGTTGGTGGGGCGTTATTGCTTTTGAACTCTTCTCCATCCGTGATCAATTGTCGATTCGAATCCAACCAAGTGTCCTACAACGGTGGGGGCATCTATGCGAGCAATAGCAACAGCCAGTTTCAAGACTGTGTATTCCGGGGCAACACGGCTGAGAAAGGCGGGGGTATCTTTGCGAACCGTTCTATGCTCTCCTTCAACGGTTGCTTGTTTGAACAAAACAACGCCGATTTCGGTGGCGCGGGCATCTTCAGTGACAATCGAAGTGTTACGACCGTGGTCGGGTGTCGCTTTATTGACAATCGGGCTTCCTTCAATGGAGGCGGGTTGTACGACTACGACAGTGCGACGACAGTGACGGATTCGGTCTTCCTGAACAACATCGGGGCGTACAAGGGGGGGGCGGCGTACCACGGCTGGCGAAGCCGGGGTCGTATTGGGTCTGGCAATGAGTTCCGGACACCCAATGATGACATCGCAGGCAGCGGACGGTCCATCAACCAGGCGGACCCACTGGGGGCTTGCTTTTTTGGCACCCGCTGCATCCTGGCGACCGAGTCAGCTTGCCGAGAGGGCCGTGGGGGCTGGGCTGGGCCAGATACCCGCTGTGAGGAGGCGGAACCACCAGAACCGGTAGCGAGTAGGGCCAGCGGTGATCTCAACCAGGATGGCCGGGTGGATGTTCGTGATATGTCGATCCTGCTGGGCAGTTGGGGCAGGCGAAGGGGGCCCTAGCGGGGGGCATTTCGATCGCTCGTCCCTTAGACTGGAATAATTCCAAAGGGTGGCAACGGCTGCTGCCCTCAAGCCTTTTTCCAGCAGGATGAGATCGTGACAGCGACGACTACGCCTACAGAGACACCCACGGAGGGTGCCATTCCTCTCGATTCGGTAGCGATCCGCTTCTGCGGTGACTCCGGCGATGGGATGCAACTTACCGGCGGTGAGTTCACGAACACCACGGCCGTGGTGGGAAATGATTTCGCCACCTTCCCCGATTTTCCAGCCGAGATCCGGGCACCACGTGGCACGACCTTTGGAGTGTCCGGCTTCCAGATTCATTTCGCGAGCCACAGTATCTACACCCCCGGGGATGCGATCAATGCCTTGGTGTCGATGAATCCAGCAGCTTTCAAGATGAACATCGGTGATGTCGAACCCGGTGGCATTGTTATTGCCAACGAGGACGAGTTCACCAAGGTGAATCTGAAGAAAGCGGGCTACACCGAGGAAAGTAATCCACTGGACGATGCCGAAATCCAGCGGCGTTTCCAGCTCTATCGCGTTCCCATCAGCCGCCTCACGCGTGAGTCATTGGCGGAGACTGGTATGGGTGCCAAGGATGTCGACCGCTGTCGAAATATGTACGCGCTGGGCATGGTCTACTGGCTCTACCAGCGACCACTGGACGGCACGATCAAGCATCTTGAGAACTACTTCGGAAAGTCCAAGGGCAAGCCCGAGGTCGCGGACATCAACATCCGTGCGTTGAAGGCGGGGTATCACTTCGGTGAGACCGCCGAGATGTTCCCTTCTCGTTTCGTGGTTGGCCCAGCGGACATGGAAGCCGGCCTCTATCGAAAGATCAGCGGCAATGAAGCCTTGGTGCTCGGTTTGGCAGCGGTGGCGTCAAAATCGTCAACGGGCGTTTTGTACGCCGGCTATCCAATCACGCCAGCCAGTGATCTTCTGCATGGACTGTCTCGCTTGAAGCAGTTCAACATCCAGACATTCCAGGCCGAGGATGAAATTGCTGCGGTCTGTGCGGCCATCGGAGGCAGCTTTGCCGGGCAGATTGGTGTGTGTGGTACTTCCGGCCCCGGTCTTGCGTTGAAGGCAGAAGGCATCGGCCTGGCCACCATGCTTGAGTTACCACTCCTGGTGATCGATGTGCAACGGGCCGGACCATCTACTGGAATGCCGACCAAGACTGAGCAGGCAGACTTGTTCCAGGCGCTCTACGGTCGATCTGGTGAAGCACCGGTCATCGTATTGGCCGCCGCCAGCCCCTCGGACTGCTTCAGGACCATCATCGAAGCTGCCCACCTGGCGGTTCGTCACATGTGCCCGGTGATCGTTCTGACGGACGGTGCCATTGCCAACGGTGCAGAACCCTGGCGAGTGCCGGATCTCGATGCGATCGAACCCATCGTCATTCAACATCCGACGCAACCCAATACCGAGTCGGGCTACCAGCCCTACGTACGAGATGACAAGACTCATGCTCGGCCCTGGGCTATTCCCGGGACGCCAGGCTTGGAGCATCGCCTGGGTGGCCTGGAGAAAGAGGCCAACACCGGGAACGTCTCCTACGACGGAGACAATCATGACGCGATGTGCCGTATCCGTCAGGCCAAGGTGGCAGCGGCAGCCGATGTGATACCGCCCTTGGAAGTTCAGGGTGATTCCGGCTCCTCGACCCTGGTGTTGGGATGGGGAAGTACCAGTGGCGCCATTGCTGCGGCGTCCATGATCCTTGCCGAAGAAGGCTGTCCAATCGCGTATGCACACCTCCGGCATCTCAATCCGTTCCCCTCGAATCTCGAATCTCTCTTGCAGACTTACGAGCGGGTCATCGTTCCAGAAGTCAATCTCGGGCAGTTGTGCACCTTGATCCGCGGGACCTTCATGAAGGACGCCGTCAGTATTAGTGAGATGAAAGGCCGTAGTTTCAAGACCAATGAACTCGTGGATCGCATCAAGGCTGTGATGCAAGGATCCAAGACGGGAGGCGCTTCGTGATCCAGCAGAACAAGCCCGATGAGGCTGCCAAGGTGGAATTGCCTACTCTTTCGGCCAAGGATTTCACGACCGACCAGGATGTTCGTTGGTGTCCCGGCTGCGGTGACTACGCCGTGTTGGCGGCCGTTCGCAAGACACTGCCCAAGCTTGGCAGGAACAGAGAGGACTACGTGTTCGTCTCGGGTATTGGTTGTGCGGCACGCTTTCCGTATTACATGGAGACCTATGGTCTGCACTCCATCCACGGTCGGGCCCCGGCCTTTGCCTCGGGCATCAAGTTGGCCAACCCGGAGTTGGACGTGTGGCTTGTCTCGGGAGACGGTGACCTACTCTCCATTGGTGGAAACCACCTGATCCACTCCATGCGTCGGAATGTTGGGATCAACCTGATCTTGTTGAACAATCGCATCTACGGCCTGACGAAGGGGCAGTACTCGCCCACCAGTGAACGCGGCAAGATCACGAAGTCCACGCCGATGGGATCACTGGACACTCCCATCAATCCCATCGCGCTTGCACTCGCGGCCGAATGCACATTTGTTGCTCGGAGCCTCGATATTGATGCCAAGTTCCTGGAAGCACTCATGACACGTGGCGCTGGTCACCAGGGCATGAGCTTCATCGAGGTCTACCAGGACTGCAACATCTACAACCACAAGGCGTGGTTCTACGCATCCCAAAAGGATTCGCGACCAGAGACGACCGTTCTTCTCGAACACGAGAAGCCGCTCATCTTCGGCACGGATCGAGACAAGGGCATCCGCATCATGGGTGGTCGGCCGGAGGTCGTCACCATTGGTGAAGATGGTGTCACGGAGTCGGATCTCATGGTGCATGATGAAACCAGTCGTGTGCAGGCTTCCATTCTCTCGCACATGTACCAGCCAGAGTTCCCTGAACCCATGGGTGTCATCTTTGTGGATTCCGAACGCCCAAGCTATGAAGGGGCGTCCCACGAGCAGATGGTGCAGGCCCACGAGCAGCACCCGGACGCCTCCTTGGAGGCGTTGGTGAAGGGTCGCCAAACGTGGACAATCGACTGAGGTCATTTTCCTGATGCGCACCGACTACGACGTCATCGTGATCGGTGGTGGGCACGCAGGTGTTGAGGCTGCGTGGGCGGCTGCCCAGTCGCTTGGTGAGAATGGCTTGGTTGCTTTGATCACGATGCGACCAGATCGCATGGCAGCGATGAGTTGCAATCCCGCCATCGGTGGCTTGGCCAAGGGACAGATGGTTCGGGAGGTCGATGCGATGGGGGGCCTGATGGGCCGTGCCATCGATGCCACCGGCATCATGTTTCGAATGCTCAACACCTCACGCGGCCCAGCGGTCCGCGGTCCGCGTGCCCAGGCCGATCGATATCTCTACGCCGCGGAAGTACAACGCCTGCTGGCAACCCGCTCGAACATCCACGTCATTTCGGCGACCGTCGATTCGTTCCTGCTCGAGGATGAACGTATTGCCGGGGTACGACTCCCTGCCGGTGCCGGTCGTGTGCATCCTCGGCTGGATCCCGGAACCCAGTGGGCAGAAAGCTTGCCGGAACCAATCTGGCCCTCGTGTCCATCCGAAGCAGATCGTTCTCCATCCGCGATGGATCTGCGAGCAGGAGCCGTGGTTCTGACCACCGGCACCTTTATGCGAGGTTTGATGCACACGGGCGATCAACGCACACCGGGTGGTCGTGTCAACGAGCCGGCCGCCTCCACGATGTCCGACACGCTGCGTGAACTCGGCTTTGAACTGGGGCGACTCAAGACCGGTACACCTCCACGTCTTCGACGCGGGAGCCTCGACTGGGATGACATGCCCGGCCAGGAAGCCGACGCTTGTCCGGTTGCCTTCAGTGATCTTCCGGTTGACACCCTGCCGACCGCTTGTTTCCCGGTGTTGCCCCAGGTCTCCTGTCGCTTGACTCATACCACCGCGGCCATGCATGATCTGATCCGTTCCAATCTGCACCTGGCTCCGATGTACAACGGTGAGATTGAAGCCGAACACGGCCCTCGCTACTGTCCTTCAATTGAGGACAAGGTGGTTCGTTTCCGCGATCGTGAACAGCACCATGTCTTCCTCGAGCCCGAGTCTCTCCATACCGACGAGATCTACTGCAACGGGATCAGTACATCACTGCCGGCGGCTATCCAGGAACAGATCGTGCGTGCGATGCCGGGCTGTTCCAGGGCTGAGATCTTTCGTCATGGGTACGCCGTCGAGTACGACATGGTGTGGCCGCATCAACTCGACTCAACCACGATGACCAAGCGTTTGCCGGGCTTGTTCCTGGCTGGGCAGATCAATGGCACCAGTGGGTACGAGGAAGCGGCGGGCCAAGGACTCGTTGCCGGGTTGAACGCAGCACGCTTGGTCGCTGGATCCTCCTTGGTTCGATTGGCTCGGGATGAGGCCTATATCGGGGTGATGCTCGATGACTTGGTGACCAAGACACCCCGTGAGCCGTATCGGATGTTTACCAGTCGGGCAGAGCATCGTCTTCTGCTTCGGGCAGACAATGCGGACGTCAGGCTCACACCACAAGCACGTGAGTGGGGGCTTGCTTGCGATGTCCGTTGGCAGGCCTGGTGTCGACGCCGGGACACCTTGGAACGGTTGGCAACATTGACGACGGCGATTCGTGTATCGGGAGGTCGCTTGCTGCGTGATCACATGCGTCGTCCTGAAATCACCGTGGATGAAATCATGCCGATGCTTCCGGAGTCCTTTGATTCCGGACTGGTGGAGCGGGTGATGATCGATGCCAGGTACGAGGGCTATGTACGTCGCCAGCGAGCCCAGGTTGCTCGACGCAGCGATATCGACCGCCGTGGCATCCCTGATCCCCTGGTAGCAGCCCGCACAAGCGGTCTGAGGGCAGAGGCCGCGGAGGCCCTGGAGAAGTTCAAGCCGGCCACCCTTGGCCAGGCCAGCCGCCTGGCGGGCGTGACACCCGCTGACGTGACCCTCTTGGCCGTGGCGTTGCATCGGTCTCGCCAAGCAAGTGCCTGAGTCACGTGGGGCTTTGGACACCGATTCTCGGACTTTGACTTGCTCCAATCCGGGCGCAAGATTCAAATAGGGGTTTGGTCAGTTTTTGGCCGAATCCGAGGAGAGGAACCCTATGCCCTTGATGACCACTCTGGCCGCCCTGATCTTGGCGGTACCTGTTGGTACCGAGACTTCACCGGCACAACTCCAGCAGTTGTTGAAGCAGACACCTGAGCCATCGATTGACTCAAGCCTCACATTGCCTGATGGGTTTCGGTTGTCCCTGGATCTGGAACGGTTCGAGGTCTTGGCGGCGGATGCCGATGTGATCGTTCAAGACAAGCATGGAACTCGTCCAGCGGACCTTGGGGATCTGCGGCTTTGGCGTGGTCGCGTGCAGGGTGATCCAGACAGCCGAGTCTTCTTCGCTGTCTGCAAGCACTTCACCGAGGGGTACGTCCAGTGTCGCGAGGGTGTCTTTTTCATGGGTACGGGACCACAGGGCAATCATCCAGTGAAACTGGCCGATGCGGCATCATTCCCAGAGAGCCTCATGCAGGTACCGGGTTGCGAGATTCGAACCGTCGATGGTCAGCCACCGCGGCCGGTGGATGTCAGTCAACGCCGTGGCATTGATCAGGATCCCAATCCGTGTCGCGTCACAAGAATTGCGATTGAGACCGACTGGGAATTTGCCCAGCGGTTGTATGACGGCGATGCGGATGCGGCGGCGGCCTACGCCACCACGCTGACGGCTGGCGTGAGCGAGATTTACCGGGACGACATCAATACTCGTATGTCGATTAGCTTCCTGCGAACCTGGGCTGAAGATATCGATCCCTATGACCCCAACAGTTCCACAGACATGCTGGACCAGTTCAGGGATCACTGGAATAGCGAGATGAACTCTGTTGATCGCACGATTGCACACATCCTGACGGGCCGTACCAACCTGCCCTACGGTGGTGTGGCCTACGTGAGTGTGCTGTGTAACCAGAGCTATGGCTATGGCGTCTCGGGTTACATCGAAGGGTTTTTTCCCTATCCACTCCAGGACAACGTCGGAGGAAATTGGGACTTGGTTGTGATGGCGCATGAACTCGGCCACAACCATGGCACGCTCCATACGCATGACGGCTTTAACCCACCGATTGATAACTGTGGTAACGGCGACTGCACGGGGGCAGAAAACGGGACGATCATGTCCTACTGTCATACCTGTCCAGGCGGCATTGCCAACATTCAGCTTGGTTTCAATGTCTTGGTTCAGGAAGTCATGTTGGACTACATGTCGAGCTTGGAACCCGGTTGCGACCTTCAGGTTGAGGAAACCGGCACCGCGTTGGATGACGGAGTCGTCACGCTTCCTGGCGAGGCGATCGACATCGATGTCCTGGCCAATGATCGACTGACCGGTTGCGATGGCACCTTCGATCCTCAGATCGATACCTACGATGAATTCTCAGCCGAGGGCGGCACCGTCGAGATTGTGGATGGCACGGATCTGTTGCGTTACCAGCCGGCGGTGGGCTACGCAGGACTGGACACCTTTGGCTACCAGTTGACCATGGGAGACTCGGCGGTCGTGACGGTCGATGTCGCCCAGTTGCGTGCTCCAGATGTCGTTTTTGTTCCAGCTCCAGGTGCCACGGTTGAGTATTACGATTTGGAGGCTCTCTCTGAGTTGCCAGACTTCAGCACGCTGGAGCCCTATGCAGAGGATGTCGTTGATCTCGTCGACTTTGCGAGCACTGGAGGTGACTTTGTCACCAGTGGTCTGAGTGATGATGTCGGGGCAGTCTTCGAAGGCTTTATCGAGGTACCGACCAGCGGATATTGGACACTCTTTACCGAATCCGATGATGGATCCAAGCTCTACATCGGTGATGAGGAGGTCGTCGACAACGATGGCCTGCATGGTATGCAGGAGCGTTCTGGTGACATCGGACTCCAGGCGGGCACGCATGCCATCCGCGTGACGTTCTTCGAACGTGGTGGTGGTGCAGGTTTGATCGTGCGTTGGCAAGGTCCGGCAACGGGTAAGCAAGTGATTCAGGCCAGCAACTGGTCCTACGAGACGTCCACGTGTCCCGGAGACACTAATGGCGACTTGATCATCGACGTGAACGACGTCCTGGCCATCATCGATAGCTGGGGTTGCCTGGACTGTCCCGAGGATGTCGACGGCTCCGGTGAAGTCGAAGTCAATGACCTGCTATTCGTGTTGTCGGTGTGGGGCGAATCCTGCTGAACTCAGGCCGAGTTCCTGGGGCAGTCGCCCCAGGCTGCAATGATCGCCAGGACGTCGGAGACATCGGTGGATCCGTCACCGGTGACATCGCCTGCAGGCGTTCCCCACGCGGAGAGCATTGCCAGGATGTCATCGGATCCCACGTTGCCATCGCTATCCAGATCTGCCGGGCAAGGTGGGATCTGAGGACCATCGGGATAGGCGTCAGGCAAAGCCCACTCAATGTTGGGAACGGTTTCGCGTACCCAGGCATCTCGGGGTTCCAGGAAGGGTTCAATCTTGACCGAGGCGATGTAGAGCGCGGTTGAGTCGAAGTCCGGGGAACCACCCCAGCCAACCTCATCCCCATAGCCGGAGGCAGCAAACCACACACCAATCCAGAACCGAGCGGCTCGGAAGGGGACATTGCCTTGTCCGAATTCAACGTCGAGCAGTTCGTCAACCAGCACATCATCGAAGTACCACCGAACGCAGCCGATCTCGTCACGGGTGTCCCCGTCATCTCCGAGATCCGAGCCACTGTGCCACTCGATGACATAATCGTGATAGATCCCGTCTTGGCTGTCCTGGGCCAGGTCGATTACGTTGCCCGCGCCGTCATTCATCACGCGTCGACCCTTGTGTTCTCCGCCTTCACCACCGAACTGGCCACCCCAGCTATTGGTGCGGGCATTCGTGAAAGCGATCCGGGCGGGATCGAGTCCATACTGGTCAGCCTGTCCTTCACCGGTCCCCATGAGGTCGGTTGGGAATTCCCAATCGATCTCAGTGTTGCGCCGGGGATTGGGCTCGTGCCAATAGCCGGCCTCGCCCTTCTGGTAATCGATGTAGTGGAACGGCCAGAACGCGGTGACTGCTCCCAACTCGGGGGCCACCTTGGCACGCACCAGGTAGCGACCCGAGGCAAAGTACTGCCTGGTTGCAATCGCGGATCCGACCCGGGTCTTTCGTCCGTTGTGAACGATGTCGCCGTCGTATAGGTCGCCGTTGGCTTGCAGTCGGAGGGCCTTGATGGATTGCCCGTTATCAACATCGTCCACGATGGAGACATTCAGTGGACTGACGCCACCATTGTCACCACCCCAAGCCTTGGTGGAGATCAACCAATCCTCCATGCCCAGGCCATTGGAGAAGTCATCGTCGAGAATGGCGGTTTGTGGGACGGGCACCTCATCGGTTGTCGCTGACCATTCCTCACCGGTCGCTTCCCATCGGATATCTCGGAACCAAGCGGCTCCGGGTTGGTTCTTCCAGTTCTCAAGGGTGAGCTTCACGTTTCCAATCCACTGATTCTTCGTTGTGAAGGGCAGTGAGATTGTTTGCCAGTCGTTATTTTCAATAGCCACGTTGGCGAAGAAGTCATTACTGCCGGTCAGGTAGATGTTGGCGATGACACCGGGATCCACCTTGACTTCCGCTGTGAGGGTCCATGATTGATTCGGTGGAAGGGCGAGTCCAGGTACCTGCGTGGCACGTGAAGTGTCTTCAGTCGAAACCAGTTGAATCGCAGGCAGGCCATCGATGGTTTCGATGGTGGCCTCGATACCCAGTGCCCACGGTGCGCCCGTCTCATCGGAGAGGTCGCCATTGATCAAGATGTTTTGACCCGATGTCGGAACCGTTGAAAACGATGGTGGGCCTGGAAACGCCGGGTCACCGGGATCAGCTGTTGGGGGTTCGACACGACCCTGGTACACGCGGACATGATCGAACAGGATCTCCGAGCCCAGGTCGGTCTTCCAAGCCTGCAGGTATACATCCAGTGAGGTCTGCGCTTCGTCTGTGAAGACCTCGAAGCGTCGTTCGACCCAACGGTCCTCTTCGTCAATGGCAACCCAGCCAGAAGCCTTGTCGATCTGTGGACCATTGCGAAGGCCCAGGATCGGGGGGGAGAGGTGATTGTCTGTCTTGACACGGGCAGCGATCGTGTACCGCGTTCGGGGTTGGAGGCCTTCAACGGTTTGCCAGGCTTCCGCTGTGACATCTGCCGTCGGCAGCATCTGGATCGCTTGTGGCCCTTCCCAGCCCTCAGCGACAATGGCGACGTTTCCCGTGGTGTTCCACCCCGAGACCCCTGTTTCAAAGGAGCCATTGTCCACGAGATCGCCGACAGCACCCGCGGCGGGTAGGCCGAAGGTCGTTGTCAAGACAGGTGTGAGGGCTAGATGTGCCAGTCGTTTTAAGCGTCGCCGATTCATAGCTTCAGTCTCCAGGCGGGCCTGCTGGTCCTGCATGGACACGCCCCTCGGTCCAGTATCAGGGGCAGGTGGGGGAGGTTCGTTTGGAGCTGTTGATCTGGTCTAAATCGGGGTTTCCCGCCTTTAAACACATGGCCAGTTGCCTACTCGGCACCTTTTCCAACGCGTTTAAGTTGTCATGAACGGCGATGAGTCGTAGGCTCCCGTGCCACGCCACCGTAGCTCAATTGGCAGAGCACCTGATTTGTAATCTGGAGGTTACCGGTTCGATTCCGGTCGGTGGCTTTTCTTCGGGCCGGACCATGGGCTCTTGGGCCGGCCCAGTCTGACTTTAAACCTTCAAGGAAAGAGCGCGACCCGGCCGTCCACCGACGACCGGGCCACGCCAATCATGCCCCGGCAAATGCCGGGGCGGGGGGGGCATATTCCACGATGTCATTGGGGTATCTCCCAACGACATCAACACGTGATGCATTCAGCCGATCCGAGTACACCAGAACCAGGTGCTCAACATCCTCTCTTCGTTGCCTTGCATTGAAGAAGGCTGCTGGCGACCAATTGACCCAAGTACTGGTCGCACGCTCGAAGACAGGGTGTACTGCGAGACACGGCTGTGCCAGGCAATCGGTTGTCGTCCTCGTATTGACTCGCCCGGTACTGCTATGAGTACCTGTACCGATCACTCGACCGGTCTTCCCATCCAATGAACGGCGGGCTTGAGCCATGGACTTCAACGCCTCCGACGCCAGTGGCGCCTCATGTGTCGCCCACGCGCGTGGAATAGGAGGTGTGTGACCTCCTGGCAGCTTGAACACGGAACAGCCACCGACGCGTGGGCAGGGAATCCTGCCCACCCCCCACGTTTGTCCACCCCCCAATGGTGAATAAGACTCTGCTGTTGATGGGTGCGACGTGCGGTGGCTGGTAGCCCCATCCTGTTCCGGGGCCCGTGCCCCCCGGAAGGTCTTGATAAGTGCAAGGTACCACGTTGAAGGTGGTCTCAGGGAGTCCTTGGCTCAATTGTGAGGATGGAATTCCATTCAAAGGGGAATTGAAGTGGACTGATGGCACGATCTACACCACCAAAAAGACAGCCCGCCCATGCCGAGGCATGGGCGGGCTGCATCATTTAGTTGTCAGTCAGCTCAGTTGTGCTGAGTCTGTCCACCCTTGGTGAATACCCAGACAATCACGAAGAGCGCGATGAGGCCGACGAAGCCGCCGTTACCGAGCTCGGCGATGAAGCCCATCAGGTTGTCAGTGATGCTGGAGAAGTAGGTTACGTCCGGGCCAAAGATGATCTGCACGACAACGCCTACGGCGATGAAAAGCAGAGCCAGATCGATGAATTCCCGGATCCATCCCTTAACGACATTGATACTATTCATAACGTCCATGTCTCCTCGATGAGGTCTGATGCATCCCGCAGCCATCCGTGGTCGCGGCGCAGGCCAGTTGTAATCGAGGGTCATGTAGCCCTCGCAGCCGTTGGAATCCATCGGACGAAGGTGTCTTTGAAGATGAGTATTCCAAGCGGACGTTCATGTTGCTTTGGTGCTGTATTCGGCAGGATTTGCGCGATGGCAGGCCTCAGCTATCCTTCAGCGTGAATCAGGACGTTGTTTGATTCCGCCGATTTTTTTGACCAGGCCATCAGGTCGGCGAATCTGGAGCCAGGGGCAGCAAGTAGTCTCGGGACCAGAAGGTCCTTGCCCGGGATTCCTCCCTTGGGTACCCTCCAGCGTTCTGGTATTGCCGGGCGTGTACCCAAGTGGCCAAAGGGGACAGGCTGTAAACCTGTTGGCGTACGCCTTCGGAGGTTCGAATCCTCCCGCGCCCATTCGCAAGCCTTTTTCCTTACCGGACTTAGGGCAAAAACGGGGTGTAGCGCAGCTTGGTAGCGCGCTTCGTTCGGGACGAAGAGGTCGCTGGTTCGAATCCAGTCACCCCGATTTGGCCTGGGTCACGAAACCCAGGCCAAATGTCCATCCAGGGCGTTCAGCACGACCACTTGCCCCAAGCGGATCCACTGCTTGGAGCTCAGGATTGTGCCTCACACTGTTGTGGCCGCGCGTGAGTGAATCCAGCGGGCCTGCCGCTCTTGTTGCCCCATGAGAGGCCTGCAGGACCGCTATGGCGAATGAATCCTTGCCATGGATTCAGGAGTCACCACAATGGAACGGGGTGATTCGCCTTGGAGGAGAGCAGCATGAACTTAGTGGGTGGAGCGAGCAGGTGGTTAGTGGTGGGTATGTTGTCGACAGGCTTTGCCGCGTCGGCGTGGGGACAGGGCAAGGGTGTACCAGTCGAGGCGGATGGCTATCCCATTTGTCTTGGATCCCCTGGACATGATTGCGGGCTTCACCAGGATTCACGAGGTACAACTCATCCTGCATTGGTTGAACAGGATGGTTGGGCGAATAGGACGTCATCGCGGACCTGGACCATCGGAGATCTTGTTCCCCAGCCCATCAGTGGCACTTACACGTTGCCGGTCGTGATCTTTGGATATTCCAACGTGTCACAACCCGACGGTGTCCTGGAGCATCTGCAAACGTTGCTTGGGGCAGAATCACCCTTGAACTCCATGCGTTCGTATTACCAGACAATGTCTGGTGGTCGCTTCGATGTCATTCCAGAGTTTTTTGTGATTCCGAATCTCCCAGAGGAAGACACGTTTTACGAGACAACAGAAGCAAACCCACAGGGTGAGTATCGTCTCTTGCAGCACGTGGTTGCAGCCCTTGATCATCAGGTCGATTTCACTCGTTATGACAATGATGGCCCCGATGGCATTCCCAATTCTGGTGATGATGACGGACGTGTCGATACGATGATCCTTGTTTTTCCAGAGTGTGCCAACAAGAAAGAAGGCAACATCTGGCCACACGCTGGCCATGCCATCTGGTTGAACGAAGGCGCCGGTGTTCCCACGGCAGATCCTTCTGAAAATCCCAACCCGGATAATGGTGGGGATGTGGTTGTGCTGGGTAAGTACACCTTGCAGACCACAGTGAACTGTGAGGGCCAAATCGTTAATCGACTGAGGACCTTCAAGCATGAGTTGGGTCACTGTCTGGGGATCCGGGATCTCTACGATACTGAAGTACACAATGATGAGGATGACGATCCCTGGCCAGGTCTTGGGCGGTACTGCCTGATGGCCAGCGGGAGCGGTCATATGTCTGCTTGGTGCAAGGCTCGTTTGGGATGGGTTGATGTCATCTCACTCACTGGTCTCAACGAGGAACTTGTTGAGTTTCCTCGATCGTTTGCCAGTGAGACAGTTTGGAAAATCGATATCAACCAAATTGGAAGCGAATACTTCCTGATCGAACATCGTTCGCAAGACGACACCTTTGACAACATATTCGGGTTTGGCCTGCTGATTTATCACGTCGATGAGTCTCGAAGGACAAACAATCGTCCAGACTGCTCGGGGCAGGATCCCTTCAACCACCCTAAGGTCACCCTGGAGCAGGCCGATGGCTTGTGTGAGATTGAGAACGGTTCAGCCGCAACAGCCCATAGTGATTTCTGGCGAAGCGACATGGCAGATCGATTTGCTGCTGACACGTTTCCACATTCCTTGGGGTATAGCGGTTTCAATCTTGGAATCGAAATTCGAGAAATATCAGATCCTTGGCAGGAAACGATGACAGCTGTGGTCACGGCGCCTGAGCCACCACTCCTCGCAATCCCAGGTCCTCTTGAGATCGTCTGGCTGTTCGACCTCTCAGGAAGCTACGCGGATGATCTTGTGCACATGCGTGCTCAGATCCCGGGCGCTATTCAGGACAGTGTGAATTTCTATCCTGTTTCTAGAGATGCTGTAGCGCGTGTCAT
>JAYZAT010000133.1:0-8771 GCA_036339555.1 Planctomycetota bacterium | reverse complement strand
ATTGTTCTGGCGTCACGAAGCGTTGCCCCCTTGTTCGTGGCGGTGGCGAAGACGGTTTCATCAGGACTGAGTACGGCTTCATAGATGTAGTCGACTGCATCCGGGAAGATGTTGTGTTCAGGATCTTCGAGATCCATGTCCCACGTGTTGACGGGCCATTGTTGTCCTCGTCTGCCCACCGCAGGCCGGCCCAGTACCATCAACGTGTTGGTGTCACTTGTCCACATGATGCCCTGGTTGCCCTTGGGGCATGCATCCAGTACACCGATTCCATCGTGGATCAATGCGTCAATCCACTTCCACTCAAGCGGCGGCACGGCATCGGAGGGGAGGTAGTCGCGTGCTCGAGCCAGGCTTTCTGCGGCCAGGGTCACTTTCTCCGCGGTCGCGGCACCGCGTGCCATGTGGATGTTGGCGGTGTAGGCGCTCTGGCGGGCGTTGAGCATGGCGTCCTGGGCCGCCGCTTCGGCAGCGCGTGCGGCCTTTGCTTCGTCGACCGCCAATACCCGTTGTACATCGGCATCGTCCCGGGCCTGTTGCGCCGCGAGACGTTGCTTGTCTGCTTCGATGGCGAAGATCGACACGATGAGAATGCCTGCAACCAGCAGCACGGCGATCGATCCGAGGGATATCGCCGCCAGGCGGTGCTTTCGGGCGAGTCGTCGGATTTGTTCCCACGCCGTTGGTGCTCGAGCAAGGATCGAGTCGCCGTTGAGGTATCGCCCGATGTCTTCGTCCATCGCCGTGGCCGACTGGTATCGAAGTGAGCGGTCCTTTTCCATGGCCTTGAGCGTGATGACTTCCAGGTCGCCTCTGAGCATGCGGTCGACCGACGAGGGGCGGATTGGTTCGACTTCCTGCACCATCCGGGCTGCCTCGTGAATGGCCTTTCGACGCAAGTCGTAGGGCAGCCGATCGCAGAGCAGTTCGTAGAGGATGGTGCCCAGTGCGTAGATGTCGCTGCGCGTATCAATGTCGTTCGGGTCAGCGGCGCACTGTTCCGGACTCATGTACTGGAGTGTTCCAATGATGGCCCCCACATCGGTCTGCAAGGTCGTGACGGCCATGTCACTGTCAGTCGAACGTGCTACCCCGAAGTCGATGATCTTGGGAACACCGGATGAGGTGACCAGGATGTTCGATGGCTTGAGGTCACGGTGAATGATGCCTTTTTGGTGACCGTGCTGTACGGCATCACAGATCTGCTTGAAGAGCTTGAGCTTGTCTCGGTTGTTGAGTCTCTTCTCGTTGCAGTAGGTGGTTAGTTCCTTCTTGCCAATGATCATCTCCATGGCGAACCAGGGCCGACCACCGGCTCCGTCATCGAAATTCCCGGCCTCGTAGATCTGCGCGATGTTGGGATGACGCAGACGGCCCAGGGCTTGGGCTTCATATTCAAACCGGCGCATGGCGTTCTTGGAAGAAATGCCGGTTCGCATCATCTTGAGCGCGACGGACCGTCGGGGCGATTGCTGCATTGCTTCGTAGACGGTGCCCATGCCGCCGGCCCCGATGACCTGCTTGATGACGTACTGCCCGACAGTGCGGTTGATCAGGGGGTCCGGAACGCCGCCGCCCAGCATCGATCCGGTGTTCCGGATGGTGCTGGCATCAGCGGGTCTTGGTGTACCTTCGTTCCCTTGATTGGCTGGCGGCTCGGGCATGGCCCATCAGGGTACCGCAGGAATGGCGGAATCGGCCTGGTCTGGCTTCCTGCCCTCGATAGCTTCGACCTGGGCTCGGTATTCGGCGGCCTTGGCGTCATGCTCTGCATTCGGTTCAGCCTTGTGCCAGGCCTCGTGCAGTTCAACGAGTTGTTCCAGGGCCTGCCTGCGGTTCGCCCACGAACTATCGTGCAAGGTGCGCTCGTTGGCCTTGGCAAGGGGCAGCGCATCTTCGAATCGCTCCATCTTGATGTAGAAATCACCGAGTTGGTTGCGTGTCTCGAATGTCTTGACATGATCGACTCCCCATCCCGAGATGCAGAGCTTGAGTCGCTCCTGCAACAGTGCTTCAGCTTCTTCGTGCTGCTCCAGCCCCACCATCGCAGCGGACAAGTGGCTCATTGCTTCGAGCGTGTACGAGTGGTCATTGCCGTGATACTCACGAAGAATCGGCAGAGCCTGCTGCATCAGTTCCTCGGCCTCCCTGAAACGTTCCTGATTGACGAGTATCGCTGCGAGAAAGGACTGGGATCTCATGGCGGCCATGCTGTGATCACCATTGTTCCGTCGCCAGCCCAGCCACGCTTCGCGGGCGTACTGCTCCGCTTCGTCGAAGCGCTCAAGCCATGTCAGGGATGCCGCGTAGTTGTCCATGACGTTGAGGGTTCTGTAATCGTCGTCACCGAACAGTCGCCGCCGGGTTTCAAGACCCTCACCAATGACCGCGGAGCCTTCTTCATACCGGCCCTGGCCGATCAGGCAGCCTCCGATTGCATCCTGGATCTCAAGCGTTCGGATGTTCTCGGTTCCCCAGGCTTCCAGGTAGCCCGGCAGCACGGAACGGTACATGTCCTCCGCCTCGGCAAGTTCACCCTTTCCGTAGAGCAGGGTGGCGAGCATTCCGCGGGCGATGAGGAGGTCCTTTTGCTCTGGCTGCACTGCAGCTTCGAGGAGCTCGATGCTCCGGCGCAGCTGCGTCTCAGCGACTTCTTCCTGTCCCAGGCCCCTCAGGGCCTTGCCCATTTTCACGAGCATCGCTCCATGCCAGTATGGGTCGTCGGTGAAGAGGGCATCAATTCCCCCGATCATCGGAAGGATCATGCTGTCGGCCAGGTACGTGTTGGTGACATCGGTGAAGTTCACTGGCTCGAGGGCCTTCTCAAGCAGGGCCATTTGACTGTCACGTTCGTCCGGGGGCAGGGTGCGAGCAAACGTACCATTCGCCTCGTTCAGGATCGTGTCCCTGAGCCTCTTGCCCCCATCCGAGGCGCTGAGGCTGCCTAACCCTTCCGTCAGGAGCTCGTTGAATGTCAAGGCGATCTCGAGGTTCTTTCGTGACTGCACGAGGTTCTTCTTCGCATCCTGGTAGAGAATCGCCGAGAGCCCGGTCAGTGCCAACAGGGCCAGGGAGACGATGATCGTCGTTGCCGTTGCCAGTCGGTGCTTTCGCACGAAGCGGCGGAACTGCTCGGTTCGCCTCGGCTTCCTGGCCATGATCGCCTCGTCGGCAAGGTAGCGCCTGATGTCCTCTGACAGGTCGCCGACCGACTGGTAGCGATCGTCACGATCCTTCTCAAGGGCCTTGAGCGCAATGGTCTCGAGGTCACCCTCGAACTTCGCATTGATCTCGCCGAGCCGTCGGGGCCTGCTCTCCTTGATCAGTTTCGCCGCCTTCGTGAGGCTCGCGCCGGTGAGCTCGTAGGGGAACGCGCCTGTCAACACCTCGTGGAGGATCACGCCGATGGAGTACACGTCGCTGCGGGTATCGAGGTCGGCTGGGTCGAGTTCCACCTGCTCGGGGCTCATGTACTGGAGCGTGCCGATGAGCTGCCCGGATTCGGTCGAGAGGGTGGCGCTGACAGCGTCACTGTCCGTGCTTCGAGCGACACCGAAGTCGATGATCTTCGGCTGACCATTGATGCCGACGAGAATGTTGCCCGGCTTGAGGTCGCGGTGGATCACACCACGCTGGTGGCCATACTCAACACCTTCGCAGAACTTGCGTATGAGTTCGAGCCGTTCCCGGACATCCAGTTGCTTTGATTCGATGTAGTCAACGAGTTCCTTGGCACTGGAGATGTACTCCATGGCGAAGTAGGGTCGGGTCCCGCCGCCGTCATCGAAGGTGCCGGCTTCGTAGATCTGGGCGATGACGGGGTGCTGGAGCCGACCAAGCACCTGGGTTTCGAATTCGAAGCGTCGCAGGGCATTGCGCGAGGTGATGCCCCGTTTCATCATCTTGATAGCCACACGCCGGCTGGGCTGTTCCTGCTGCGCCTGGAAGACGGTACCCATGCCGCCGGATCCGATGATCGACTTGATGGTGTAGTTGCCGATCTTCTTCCCGACCATGTCGGTGGCATGCGAAGCGACGAACTGCTCGTGGTCGAGTCCCTTCCGGCTGGTGGTGGGCATCTCGCTGGGACTGTCCGTCGTCGGCTCCAGATCGTTGGGTCGGAGTGCATCAGGCTCGTGGGGCTGTTCAGGCATGACCGATCAGGGTACCACGCACGATCATTCGGGCGTGATCGTAACGGCCGTTCCATAGCAGAGCACTTCCGTGGCTCCTTCGGCAACCTCCGATGACTCGTATCGCAGTCCCACGACGGCATTGCCGCCGATCTCTTCGGCGTGCTTCAACAACTCTTCCAGAGCTTCACGTCGAACATCTTCGCACATGGTCTTGTAGGCGCCGATCTTGCCCCCGATGACCTTCTTGAGGCCGCCCATGATCCCCTGGGCGATGGTGGGAGCCCGGACGACAATGCCCCGGGTCAAGCCCTTGTATTGCGTGATTCGGTGTCCATCAAAGGAAAAGGTGGTCGTGCAGGGAATGGTCTTATTCGTTCTCCTGTGAACTGGTGGAAGTCCTTCGAGACAGCCTATCCTGTGTGCCTTCATGAGTCGATGTGTTCACATCAAGGCACCAGCCAAGATCAATGCGGCTTTATCGGTAGGCCCACCGGGCGCCGATGGGATGCATCCCATTTGTTCCTGGATGATCACGGTTGGCTTGTACGACGAGATGGAACTGACCTCGCTTGAAGACGGACACCTCTCTCGGTACGCCATCCTCTGGCACGAGGAGGCACGTCAACGTGCAGATATTGACTGGCCCGTAACGTCTGACCTCGCGGTCCGCGCCCACCAGGCATTGGAACAACATGTTCAGCGGCCCTTGCCGGTGCAGATGAAACTGGAGAAACGCATTCCACTGGGTAGTGGTCTGGGCGGTGGATCGAGCGATGCAGCCGCGATGTTACGAGGCGCCGATGCGCTCTTTGAACTGGGACTCTCGAACCAGGTACTGGAGAAATTGGCTGCCAGCCTTGGATCGGATGTTCCCTTCCTCGTACAAGGGGGCAGTGGCATCGTTGAAGGCACCGGGGAACGCATCGAACATATGGAAGCTATGCCCCACTTGGAGGCGGTGCTCGTTCTATCAGGCTTGGCCTGTGACACGGGTCAGGTATATGGCGGCCTGGATGCTGCCGGTCCCACGGCTGTGGATGCCGGAGCCGTTCGGGCCCTGGCCTCCGACGAGATCGATGGTGACCGGTTGTTCAACGATCTGGCTACCCCTGCCCTGATCGTCGCTCCCGACTTGAAGCAGCATCGTGAGACGATCGCCGCGCTCGTCCAGGCCCCCGTCCATGTCAGTGGCAGCGGGTCGACCTTGTTTGTGATTTGTCGCAACTCCCTGGAATCAGAGGCTATGGCGCAGGCCATCGAGTCGAAGACCGGCCTGGCGGCGGTCCCCGTGTCCGCAGCAGCCCGAGAAGCCGGTATGGTGGTGACTTCGCCCGCATCGTGAGTGCTGTGATGCCTCGCCAGGGCGAGAGAAGGAGCCGAGATGAGCGACTACCCCCCTCCCAATGACCATGTCCCCGCCACGCTCGATGCCACGCAGTGGGACCAACTCGAACCGCTCTACAAGGGCCTGATGGAACGTCCCTTGAACTGCGCCGGTTGCCTGCAGACGCTGTTGCTTGACCGCAGTGAACTTGATGCGGCAGCCAGTGAGAGTCAGGCGGATCTCTACATCAATATGACCTGCCACACGGACGACGAGTCGATCACGAAACGTTTTCTCGATCATGTTCGTGATGTTCAACCGCACCTGAAGGAAGCCGGCTTCCAACTTGACCGTCGGATCGTGCAATGCCCCTTCGTAGATGACCTCGACCAGGAACGCTACGGCGTGCTGGTACGCAATATGGAAGCGGACGTCACGCTCTTCCGCGAAGAGAACATCCCGCTCCAGACCCAGGACACCGAACTGGGCACAAAGTACGACGAGATCTGTGGCGCGATGTCGGTTGATTTCCGTGGCGAGGAATACACCATGCCTCAGATGGGTAAGTTTCTCCAGGACAACGATCGCACCATTCGGGAAGAAGCTTGGAAAGCTACGGTGGATCGCCGATATCGCGAACATGAGTCAATGGACGCGATCTACGACGAGATGATTGCACTTCGCAATCGCATGGCGTTGAACGCCGACTGCGAGGATTACCGAGACTACATGTTCAAGGCCATGCATCGCTTCGACTATTCGCCCAAGGATTGTGAATCCTTCCATCGTGGTGTCGAACAATTATGCGTACCCCTTCAGCATGCCACGAACCGCCAACGTCAAGCGGGGCTGGGTGTATCCAGCCTGAGGCCCTGGGATCTTGAGGTCGACATCAAGGGGCGGAACCCTCTGTTGCCCTTCGACGGGGACCAGGAGTTGGTGGAGAAGACCTCCGGGCTCTTCCATCGCATGGACTCTGGCCTTGGGGAGATGTTTGACCGCCTTCGGGGTGGTGACTGCCTTGATCTGGACAGTCGGAAGGGCAAGGCGCCTGGTGGCTACCAATACAACCGCGACCGCCGACGCATTCCATTCATCTTCATGAATGCTGCGGGCCTGCAACGCGACGTCGAGACCATGATTCATGAGGCAGGCCATGCCTTCCACTCCATGCTCAGTGAGGATGAACCCTTGGTGGCGTATCGCCATTCCCCCATCGAGTTTGCAGAGGTTGCCTCGATGAGCATGGAACTTCTGGCGCATCCTTTCCTCGATGAGTTCTATACCTCCGATGAGGCGGATCGGGCACGTCGGCAACACCTGGAGGGCATTGTGAACGTGCTCTGCTGGATTGCCACCATTGATGCTTTCCAGCATTGGGTCTACACCCATCCGGATCATGACCAGGATCAACGTGATATTTACTGGTTGGAACTGCACGCACGATTTGGGCCGGATGTGGACTGGTCAGGCCTTGAGGCACAACGAGCCAAGTTCTGGCACAAGCAATTGCACCTCTTCAACGTTCCTTTCTATTACATCGAGTATGGCATCGCCCAACTCGGGGCCCTACAGCTCTGGTCGCAGTACCGACGGGATCCAGAACGTGCGTTGGCCAATTACCGTAGGGCGATGGCATTGGGTGGCTCTCAACCACTGCCTAAGCTTTTCGAGGCAGCCGAACTGCGATTTGATTTCGGACCCGGCATGATGGAACTTCTTATGGACGACGTGCAAGATGCCCTGGCAACAGTGCCGGTCTGAGTGGTCATGACTGACGTTCCGCATATGGATCCAGAAGACTTCAGGCGTCATGGCCACCAAGTCATCGACTGGGTCGCGGACTACATGTCCCGTGTTGAATCGATGCCGGTGTTGTCCACGGTGGGTCCTGGTGACGTGGCGACTCGGATTCCCGATGGTCCACCCAAGCAGGGAGAACCGTTTGGGACGATGATGGCCGACCTGGAGAACGTGGTGCTGCCCGGCATTACCCATTGGCAATCCCCCAACTGGTTCTCCTATTACCCATCGAATACCTCGGGCCCCTCCATCTTGGCGGATCTCATTTCAAGTGGGCTGGGTGTGCAAGGCATGTTGTGGTCGACGAGCCCAGCCTGCACCGAACTGGAAACGCGGATGCTTGACTGGATGGGCCATCTCCTGGGCCTGGGCGATCGCTTTCAATCCACGGGACCCGGTGGTGGTGTCATCCAGGACACGGCGAGTTCCTCGGCCTTGTGCGCGATGATTGCAGCACGTGATCGAGCGACCAATGGAGCCGGAACTCGAACCGGTTTGAGTGGTTCCGAGCAACCACTGACTGCCTATACCTCCACACAGGCGCATTCGTGCATCGAAAAGGCTGCCGGCATCATCGGGATGGGCCGCGATCACGTTCGTCTGATTGAGGTGGACGATTGCTTTGCCATGTGTCCAAAGGAACTCCGTCGTTCCATCGAGGCGGATGTAGCAGCCGGATACCGCCCGTTTTTCGTGAGTGCCACGGTTGGAACCACCGCATCCGGTGCCTTTGACCCACTTCCGGAGATCCTGGAAATCTGCCGTGAGTTCGATCTTTGGCTTCATGTCGATGCCGCCATGTATGGAACAGCAGCCTGTTGCGAAGAATTCCGCTGGATCCAGGCAGGTTGCCAGGATGTGGACAGTTACTCGGTCAATCCACACAAGTGGATGTTGGTCAATTTCGACTGCAATTGCCTTTGGGTTGCTGATCGAAGCGCCCTGATTCAAAGCCTCAGCATCCTTCCGGAGTTTCTTCGGAATAGAGCAACTGAGTCCGGTCATGTGATTGATTATCGAGATTGGCAAATTCCATTGGGCAGGCGGTTCCGCGCATTGAAGCTTTGGTTCGTATTACGACACTATGGCGTGGAAGGTATCCAGGCGATGGTTCGTGAGCACGTCGCGATGACCCAGGAACTCGCAGGATGGATCGAGGCTGACCCACACTTTCAATTGGCCGCCCCCTGCCCATTGTCATTGGTGTGCTTCTCGCACGTCGATGGCAATGAACGCACCCAGGAGATCATGGAGCAAGCCAACGCGACCGGGCAGTTGGCCTTGAGCCATGCCAAGCTGGCCGATCAATATGTCATTCGATTTTGTGTCGGCCAATGGCAGACGCAACGCTCGCATGTCGAAGCGGCGTGGTCGTTACTCAAATCGCTTAGCGTTTGAGTGCCTTAGCCAGTTGCTTGTCGTTCGTGCAGATCGTGAAGAGCTTGTCGAGTCGAACCATCTTGAGTAATTGCTCAAGCTCGGGTTTGACGCCGCCCAAGACGAGTTTC
>JAYZAT010000132.1:0-12824 GCA_036339555.1 Planctomycetota bacterium | reverse complement strand
GGAAAGTCGGAAGGCTACCGTCAATGGCGAGACCGATTGCTCTACGAGCGATTGGTGCCTGGGTATCGTGTCGTTCTCCGAAGATTGCTTGCCATGCGATACCTCACCGTCGCCACGGCATTTGCCATCCTGGTTGTTTCTCTGGGATTGGTTTCGGGCGGGCGTGTTGGGTACACGTTCCTCCCCAGCGATGATGCGGAGAGCGTGGCTGTCAACATCACGTTACCACCAGGTACGGGCATGGAGCACACGCGACGTGTTACTGAGGTTGTCGAGCAGGTTTCCAATAACCAGTCCCAAATCAAGTCGATGCTGTCGCTCGTGGGACTTTCTACGAGCATGGAATCTGGGGCTGGTTTGGGCTACGCAACAAACCTGTCCCAGATCTTCCTGGAACTGGAGCCTGCGGAAACTCGGGACCTCAATGCGCAAGCGGTGTTAACGAATATCCGAGCAGATCTTGATGGCAAGATTCCTGGGGTTGAACGGCTGACGACCTCGGAGATGACCGGTGGTCCAATCATGGAAGACATCACGATTCGGGTCAATGGGGACGATCTCGACCGCATGATTGCGCTCTCTGAAGTTATCAAGTCAGACTTGAGACGTTTTGATGGTGTTGATGAGATCGGGGACGATCTGGATGATGGGCAGCGAGAACTCCATATTGAACTGAAGCCATCTGCTGCGCCCCTGGGATTCTCTGTCTCGGATGTCGCAGCCCAAGTGCGTGGCACCGTCTATGGAATTGATGCTCATGTCTTCTCTGATGAACGTGAAGACATTGATGTCCGTGTGCGTGCTGCTGGTGGTGGCGATGATGATCTGGCCTCCATTGAGCAGATGTGGTTGATCGGTAACACGGGTACGGCCGTACCGTTGTCGGAAGTAGCGGAAGTCTCCGATGGTTCGGGCTATACCGGGATCAGTCGGGTGGATCGTCGTCGCTCCATGACTGTTACAGCTGAAACGGCCGATGGCCTGAGTCCTGAACTGGTCGTGGCCTCCTTACCCATTGATGAGTGGCGGCGTGCTTTTCCGGATCTCGAGGTGAGCTTGAAGGGTCGCCAGGAGAATCAACGGGACGCGTTCCAGAGTCTTCCGATTGGTTTGATGACCTCGATCCTACTGATCTACCTGATCCTGGCATGGCTCTTTGGTAGTTATGGTCTGCCCCTGACCGTGATGGCAGCCATCCCATTTGGTCTGGTTGGTGTGGTCTGGGGTCACCTCTTGCTTGGTTACGAGTTGACCTTCCTGAGCATCATTGGTTTCGTAGCCCTGTCAGGCATCGTGGTGAATGATTCACTCATTCTCGTTGACTTCTACCTGGGTGAGCGAAAACGTGGCATGTCGATTCCCGATGCACTGGTCAGTGCAGGGGGTATGCGGTTGAGACCCATCCTGCTGACCACCGTGACCACCGTCTTGGGGTTGACGCCCCTGATGTTGGAGCAGTCCTTCCAAGCGAAGTTTCTGGTGCCCATGGCGATTGCGATTGCTTTTGGCTTGATGGCAGCGACCTTCCTCATCCTCCTTATCCTGCCATGCATGATCTTGATCCTCGACGATTTTCGGGCTGCGTCCTACTTCCTTTGGTTCGGTCGACGTCGGGCTCGGGACGTGCCCATCGATGCTCATACGGCTCATGGCTCGCCCACCAGCGTGACGGGCGAGCCAATGTCGCCCTGATCCATGGGCCTGTATGAACGCTAAGTTCCTGTTGGTGCGCGGCATGCGCAGACTGACCCGGTCGACAGCCGCGGCTCCTATACTCTGGATCTAGCCAATTGAGGCCATAGGAGTTTCTCGCGGCCGAGTGCCGCGCCACGCATGAAGACCATCAGTGGCATCGCGGTTGCCCCAGGCATCGCCATAGCTCGCGCTTTCGTTCTGGAACAGTTCCGGCAACGCGTACCACATCACTTGGTGGCAATTGAGGAACGCGCAGGCGAACTGGAGCGTTTCGAGCAGGCACTCGCAGCGGCCCAGCAGGATCTGGCTGCGGATCGAGACCGAGCGGCTCGAGATTTGGGTACGGAAGCCTCCAAGATCTTTGAATTCCACCTTGGCTTGCTACAGGATCCAACCCTGCTGGGTCCGATTCGTACGAAGATCAAAGACAAGGGCGCCAACGCTGACTTCGCAGTGGCGTCCTCCTTCAGCCGCATAATTGATCAGTTCAATGCGATGGGATCCCAGATCTTTCGGGACAAGGCTCGGGATGTGTTGGACCTTGAGCGACGTGTTCTTGATCACTTGATGGGGCGATCACAAGAACGCCTCTCCCGCCTCGATCAACCGGTGGTGGTCATTGCCCATGAGTTGACGCCGACACAGGCGGCCTCGATGGATATTGATCACGTGGTCGGACTCGCAACGGATGCGGGTGGTCGTACGGATCACACCTCGATCATTGCAGCGGCCTTGGGTGTTCCAGTCGTGGTGGGGTGTCATGCGATCACGGAACATGTCAATGATGGTGATCCCATCATCCTGGATGGGCACGGTGGACAAATCATCGTTGATCCAGACGAGGATACGCTTGCTTCCTTCGAGCGGACCCGAGATCGACTCGATCGGTTCCTCACGGAGACAGCGCTGGAAGCAGAAGCCGATGCGGTGACGCTTGACGGCGTTCACATCACACTCTTGGGCAATATCGAGTTTCCTCGTGAGATCGAGCAATTGATCAAATTTGGTGGCGACGGAGTTGGGCTCTATCGAACGGAGTTTCTCTATCTCACCAGTTCGGAAGATCCCACCGAAGAACAGCTCTATGAGCAGTACACCCAAGCTATTGAAATGCTGGATGGCCGACCCCTGACTATTCGAACACTGGACTTGGGTGCTGATAAGCACACGCAGCAACAGGCGCTTGAACCAGAGCGGAATCCATTCCTAGGCCTGAGAAGCATTCGTCACAGTTTGCAGCATTTGCCAATGTTCCGTCGCCAGTTGAGAGCGATCCTGCGGGCCGCGGCCATCGGACCGCTCCGTGTGATGTTCCCACTGATCACAACTATGACGGAACTGAAACAGGCCCGGATGGTGCTGAATGATGTGGCGGATGATCTTCGAGAGGAGGGGGTGGCGGTTCCGGTCGATATCCCCATCGGAATGATGATCGAGGTTCCCAGTGCGGCCCTGATGGCGTCCACATTCGCCCGGGAAGTGGATTTCTTCTCGATTGGCACAAATGACCTGATCCAGTACACGGTGGCCGTGGATCGCAGTAATGAGCGGGTTGCCAACCTCTATTCGGCCTCAAACCCCGCTGTTATCAGGCTTGTGAAGAATGTAATAAGGGCTGCCAAGCGACGTGAGTTCGATACAAGCCTTTGCGGAGAAATTGCCGGAGATATCACGTACACTATGCTATTGATAGGCTTAGGCCTCAGATCCTTGTCGCTCGTGCCAGCCCAGATCCCTCGAATCAAACAAGTGATTCGGCGTGTGACACTGGAAGAATGCGAGCGTTTGGCAAGGCGAGTGGGGGCCTTCGAGAGCCAGCGGAGAATTCTTCGGGTTCTTCGTGAGGAGACGACACGAGTATTGCCGGAGGCTGACGGCGGATGGAACGCCGGTTGAAGGCTTCGGTTGAATGAAAAACATGGCCCTGGTTCGAAGTCTTGAGACGGCCGTATGGACCGCCGAGATGAACCGAACCTCGGGCCACCCAGCGACGGGAGGGGGCTTGATCCCCTCACCAGGCAGTCCGGGATGACGAGGACCTTTCGGGGACCAATCGACATCGCCGTAGACAGCGGTGGGCGGCACGGCCGCGGCCCTTCGCACGGGAGCCACTGAAAGAGGTGCCTCTGTGGCATCCAAGAAATCGACGACACAGCCACAAGAGCTGATGCTCGTCAACGACGTGCCCGGTGAGGAGACGCGTATCGCGATCCTCGAGCATGGGCATCTTGAGGAACTGTTCGTTGAGAGATCTTCGACAGCGACCTCGGTAGGCAACGTTTACCGAGGGCGTGTGACTAATGTCGAGGCAGCTATCCAGGCGGCCTTTGTCGACTTCGGTCATGCCCAACGCGGTTTCCTTCACATCTCGGATCTTCATCCCAGGTATTTCCCATCGGGTGATAACAAGGAAAACGTTGGCCGCAAGACAGCCCGCCGGGATCGCCCACCGATCCAGGAGGCGATCAAGCGTGGTGACGAGATCCTTGTCCAGGTACTCAAGGAAGGCATTGGGACCAAGGGGCCAACGCTCACCAGCTACATCTCCATTCCGGGTCGGATGATGGTGATGATGCCCCACATGGATCGAGTCGGCGTGACACGTCGGGTCGAGGATGAAGATGAACGCCGCGAGATGCGGAAGATCCTTGACACCCTCGATCTTCCGGACAATTTTGGTTTCATCTTGAGGACGGCCGGAATGGGTCGAAGCAAGGTGGAACTCAAGCGTGATGTTGCCTACCTGACACGCCTTTGGAAAATGATGGAGCGTCGTGGGGAGACCGCGGGAACGCCTTGCGAGCTCTACACCGAGTCCGATGTTCTGATCAGAACGATTCGGGATGTGCTGAGACCCTCGATCCAAGCGATCGTGGTCGACTCCGAATCTGCGTACGAGCGATGTACGGCCTTCCTCAAGGTCATCGCCCCAAGATCCGCACCCAAAGTGATCCATTACCAACGTGCTTTGCCCTTGTTCCACGCCTTTGATCTTGAACGTCAGATCGAGTTGATTCGTGAAAGCGAGGTTCCGCTCCCCAGTGGGGGTCGGCTTGTCATCGAGTCTACGGAAGCGTTGGTTGCTATTGATGTCAACTCAGGACGAAGTCGAAGCGCTCGAGATAGTGAGACGAATGCCTACCGAACGAATATGGAGGCGGCTGACGAGATCTGTCGGCAATTGAGACTTCGAGACTTGGGTGGATTGATCATCCATGATCTGATCGACATGAGGCATATACGCCATCGAAAGGCTGTGGAGGATCGTTACCAGGAGAACCTCAAGCGAGATCGTGCGCGTTCAACGATTCTGAAGATTAGCGAATTCGGAATCCTGGAGATGACAAGGCAGCGCATGCGACCGGATCTCCGCAGCAGTAGTTTCGTCGAGTGCCCGACCTGTCGTGGAAACGGTGCGATTATGTCTGCTGACATGGTTGCTGCGGACATCGTCCGTCACGTGGGTTACTTGTTGCACCATGAGAACGTTTCCCGTGTGGAGATCGTTGTTTCGCCTAAGGTTGCCTCTGTACTTCTCTCAACCAGGCGACGCCATTTGAATGCCATCGAAGAACGACTTGGCAAGAACGTTGATGTTCGAGTCAGTGAAGCCATTGCCCTGGATCGAGTCGATTACTACGGCTATGACCGGAACGGGGAGGATCTGGCCTTGGAATCCCTTCCAGGCAAGGACTTCCCGACGATCGAGGAAATGGAGAAGGATGCTGGTGAACCAGAGACTGGAACTGCTAAGGGCCGTAGTCGTCGTCGCAGGCGACGACGTGGCGGTTCACCGACAGCCGATGCCACTACCGTGGCACTCTCGGGTGAACTGGCGAAGGAATTGGAAGAGATTGATCGTGAAGAAGAAGCTGAAGCACGGCAGGCAGTTCAGGAACGCAAAACACGCCGTGGACGGATGAAGTCAACCAAGTCCGAGAGCCAGCCATCTTCAGAAACAAAGTCCGTACGCCTCTACGTCATCGCTAAGAAGCTCGGTGTGACTGCCAAGGACATCCTGGCTCGCTTCAAGGATCTTCCGGCTGATGATCGGGGTGATTTGCAAATCAAGAGCCACATGTCCATGGTCAGTCCTGAGCATGCGGAATTGATTGCATCATGGTTCCAGCCAGATACCACTGAATCACCTGACGAGGAGGAGGGCAAGCCTCGCCGTCGCCGTCGGCGCCGTGGTGGCCGTGGCCGGCGTGGTCGTGGGGGTAAATCATCTTCTGGTCAAGATGGGGAACAGGATGTTGGTGATGAGGCAGGAGATGCTGCAGAGGAATCGGTAGAACCAGAGACAGCCGAAGAGGTGGTTGCTTCAAAGAAGAAGCGACGCTCTCGACGGCGAAAGCCCAAGTCGACAGAGGGGCAGGACCTGGAGGCCGGTGCAGTCGCCAACTCTGATGATGCAGCAGCCAGTACAGACTCCGATGTGGAAGCATCTCCGACTACCAAGAAAAAGCGACGCCGTCGTCGTCGAAAATCTGGTGAGGCATCCGCTGAGACGGAACAGGCCAACACGTCAGATTCGGGAGCAAAATCGGCATCCGCCGATTCCAACGCCACTGGAACGCCGAACAATGGCAAGAAGACACGCCGCCGTTCGGGCCGTGGTCGAAAGAAGACGGTGGCCACTGAGTCACCAGTGACTGGCAGTGATGTAGCCGTGGCTGCTGAACCGGAAGTCAAGCCCAAGCCTCGACGGCGACTCTATGGTTCACGTCGCGGACTGACGGCGGCAGATGCCTCGGCAGTCAAGGGAGATCGTGAGGAATGAGCGTGCCCCGACGTGTCATCCTGTTGGGTTCGACGGGGTCGATCGGTGAGAGCACCCTCGATGTGATTCGTCACATGAACGGCATGCCAGGAACCGATTTCGATCTGGTTGGCTTGGCTGCAGGTTCTCGTCATCAACAACTACTTGAGCAGGCTGCCGAGTTTGGTGTTGGGGAGATCGCGTTGGCCGATGCCTCACGTGCTGAGGGAGTGGACTTCAAGGGACGAATGCATGTCGGTCCTGGATCGGCTTGTGCCCTGGTGGAATCCATTGCACGTGAGGGCGATCTCGTCGTGGCCGCCATCGTTGGCTCTGCGGGTATCGAAGCGGTCCTGGCTGCCATTGACGCAGGTTGTGATGTTGCCTTGGCGAACAAGGAGACGTTGGTTGCAGCGGGTACGCTCGTCATACCGAGGGCTCGAGAACGGGGGATTCATCTTCTCCCAGTGGACTCCGAACACAGTGCAATTTTCCAATGTCTCCAGGGACTCAACGATGAGCAGGAAATCAGACGCCTGGTCATCACGGCCTCGGGCGGACCGTTCCGAGGAATGGATCGCGACACCATACGGAAGGCAACTCCGGAACAAGCCTTGGCCCATCCGACCTGGTCTATGGGTCCCAAGATCACAATCGATTCGGCCTCGATGATGAACAAAGCCTTGGAAGTCATCGAAGCGCATTGGTTGTTTGACCTGCCTGCGGACAAGATCGATGTGATCGTTCACCCCCAGTCGATCATCCATGGCTTTGTGGAATATGTGGATGGATCGGTGCTGGCCCAGTTGGGGCCTCCTGACATGAAAACACCTATTCAGTACGCCATGACCTGGCCTCGACGAGTCGAAGGTTGTTCGAAACGCATGGACTGGTCTGAACTTCGATCACTGATCTTTGAGCCACTTGATCATGCCGCATTTCCCCCAGTCAAGCAGGCCCTTGAGGTCATTCGACAGGGAGGTACGGCCGGTGCTGTATTCAATGCCGCCAACGAGGTGGCCGTCGAGGCTTTCCTGGCACATGCGATCCCCTTTGGTGGAATTCATGATCTCGTAGCGGAAGCCATTGATGCCATTCCTGCCCAACCCATTCAATCACTGTCGGACATAACATCGGCGGATGAACAAGCTCGAACCTTTGTTCGAGGACGCATCGCGGAACTGACGACCACAAGCGCCCGGGCCACCACGGTATCCAGCGAGAACGGCTGATGGAATTTTTATCGGCAGCTTTCAACATCCTGCTGTTCATCATCGGATTCGGCCTGTTGATATTTGTCCATGAGTTGGGGCATTTCATTGCTGCAAAGTGGGCAGGTATTAGGACCGAGGCGTTTGCTATTGGATTTGGTCCCCCAATCATCTCCTGGCGGAAAGGCATTGGATTTAGGGCGGGCTCTACGAACCAGCCAATCATGGCTCAAACAGGTCGGAACCCGAGAGAACTCTCGGATGAAGACATGGCTCGAGAAGGATTGGGCGAGACCGAGTACTCCATTCGTTGGCTTCCCTTGGGTGGTTTTGTCCGCATGCTGGGGCAGGATGATCTTGCGCCCGGTGCTCGGGCTAGTGGGGACCGTAGTTTTAACAACACTGCTATCTGGAAACGCATGATTGTCGTGAGCGCTGGGGTATTTATGAACCTCCTGTTCGCGGCCGTGCTGTTCGTGATTGCCTTTTCTATCGGCGTGAGGTTCGAAGCACCCGTGGTCGGGGAAGTTTTTCCCGGCTCGCCTGCATCACTCGCCGTGGGAACGGGGACAGCTACGGGATTGGTTGGACTCAAGCCTGATGACGAGATCGTCACCTTGGATGGAGATGATGTGCCGACCTTCTTGGATGCCACCATTGGGGTGGCGATGGCAGCGCCAGATAGAACCATCGAGGTAGGTCTTCGCAGGACTGGTCATGATGGCGTCCTGACCTTTGATGTTCTGCCCGCCAAGAGTGAGTCCGCGGGTGTCTTGAGCATTGGCATTACACCTGCATCCTCGACGCGTCTTACGGGAAGCGAAAACGAAGAAACCCATCAACTTGTTCAGAGGATCTTGGAGCGGCACAACCTGTGGGACCAGGGGCTGCGACCCGGCATGGAAGTCGTCGAGGCCAATGGGCAGGACATTACGTCGATTAGCCAGTTCCAATCCATCATGTCGGCGGGCGAAGGCAAGCCGATTTCTACGAGATGGCAAGACCAGGATGGCACTGTTGAGATCTTGATGACCCCAGAACCCAACTGGCCTCTCTTGAGGTCTGGTGGTGGAGGAGAGATCGATCAAGGGTTGTTTGGCCTGGTTCCCTTGCTCAAGATTAGTGCCCTGGCACCTGACAGTGCGAACGTTGGTGTGTTGCTGCCAGGTGATGCCATCATGGCTATTGGCACGACGCAGGGACCTCGGATGAAACAGTTGCGAGACGCAATTTCTTCCAATGGTCCAGGCGAGATTGAACTCACGGTATGGCGCGACGGTCAAGTGATGCCCCTCGCGGCTCAAATCTATGAGCAAGGCTTGCTAAAGCCTGAACCCAAACTTGGTGTTGTCTTGGGTCAGGCCTGGAATGTCTTGCGCGTTGCTCAGCCGGTGCGCGAGGTCGAATGCGATATTGATGACCAGGGTTCATTGCAGTCCGTGAAGACTCCAGTGGCAGACTCTGGAATCCTAGGGGCATCTCGAATCGTCTCTGTGGATGGTCAGAAAGTGCAAAGTTGGCGAGCCCTCTTCGATGTTGTTCGGAACCGAGCGGGGGATCAGATCACGCTTGGGGTCGAGAATCCAACGCCTGGTCGTGAAGTTCGGTCTATCGAGTTGGATCTCTCTGAAGTGAATTGCTTGGGCCTTTCCGAGCTCGGGTATGGCAGTGCATTGCCCGTAGGCTTGTTTGATCCGGTGTACACCATACGCAGTTCCGGTGGTAATCCGATCACTGCGATCGATATGGGCATTCGAGAAACGGTCAACTTCATCGTTCAGACGTATCTCACGCTGGATCGTGTATTCCGTGGCAGTGTTGGCGTTGAACAACTCCAAGGACCTGTGGGTATTGTCCACCTCGGAACACGAATTGTGGATCGTGGCTTTACCTTCCTGTTGTTCTTCCTGGCTCTGATCAGTGTGAACCTGGCAGTCGTGAACTTCCTTCCGCTTCCGATCGTCGATGGGGGACTGTTCCTGAATCTCGTGTATGAGAAGATCAAAGGACGCCCGCCCTCGCCGGCTTTCCAGAACGTGGCAGCCATCTTCGGCCTCCTACTTATCGGGACGGTCTTTGTCATGGTCACGTACAACGACCTGGTACGACTGGTTGGCTGAACCCAGGAGTTGTTCATGGCCGCGGAACATGGAGTCGTCATCGTCACAGGGGCTGGTAGTGGAATTGGTCGCGCCAGTGTGCTGTGCTTGGCTGAGGCGGGCTATGCGTGCCTGCTTGTCGGTCGACGATCTGAGACCTTGGAGGAAACAGCCTCACTCTGCTCAGGGCTTTCAGGAAGCGTGGTGCCACATCTCGGTGATGTGAGCAAGCCAAATGAAATCTCCGCGATTGTTTCGGCAGCCATCAATCTGGATGCTCGACTTCAGGGCATCGTCAACAACGCAGCCGCAGCTGGCCTTGCGGTGTTTCCACATTGGGCACCTGAGCAGGTGGAAGACATGTGGCAGACGAATGTGCTGGGGCCAATCTCACTGGTTCAAGAAGCCTGGTCACATCTGGTGACGTCGGGTGGGCGCATCGTCAATATGTCATCGCTGGCCGTACTCTCCCCATTTCCCGGCAATGGCCTCTACGGCATCTCCAAATGTGCCCTGGATGGCTTGACTCGAGCGATCCAGTCCGACACGCAGGACTCTGGTGTCAAGGCGTTCTCCATTGCACCAGGTGCGGTGGAAACCGACATGCTCCGTACGATTGTCGACGAGACGCAGTTGCCCCCGGCGAAGGCCATGGCGCCGGATGAGATTGCCCGCTTAGTACTCGCCTGTATATCGGGGGAGCGAGATCAGGATGCTGGCGAGGTTCTGTATGCGGCCATTCCGGGTTTCGTGACAACTGATCCGGACGAAGCCATGGCTGCCATGGGCCGATTCCACAACAGCTGACTCGGTTCCGGTCATGCGGACTGTTCTACTTGGCCTGCCCTGAGGGCCGATATTCGCGTGTTGTCCATACGGATAGCGAGCGCTTTGGCTTCCAACGTAATCGACACTACGCGGGTTGGGGATTGTCTCCTCGACCCAAAGGGATCCGTCGGTGGAGGCCATGGAACCGTGACATCTCATCATCATCCAGATGCGAACGACCCACCCTTGGACGCTCGCGTGCTCGCCAAGGGTGGCCCCCGGGTTCTGATCGCCAGTGCTTCGGAAGAGGGTTCCCGAGCCTTGGTATCTGCCTTGGTATCGGCCCGCTTTGCCCGGGAAGCCGATGGTGCCGAGACGCAGTCAGATGGCTCCCGTGATGCGCTCGACCTCGGATGCTGTGAAGTAGTTCAGACGCTCTCATTGTTACACGCGGTGCCATTGCAGCGATTCGATGCCATCTTCACTTCGGCAGTGCTACCTGATGCAACGGCCATCGATGTCTTGGCCTATGTTCGTGGAACCGTGCCGGATATGCCCGTGATCGTTGTCGGCGAGGCAAGTGATGTCGACTTGGCTGCCGAGGCGATTCGATGTGGTGCAGTCGAATTCCTTCTACTCACAGGGCATGAGATGGTCACTGTGCCTCTTGCGCTGGAAAAAGCGCTGGCGCAGCGAATCCTGAGGCGAGAGAACGAACAACTCCAGGAAAACCTATCTCGTTCAATGTCCGAGTTGGCTGTCACGAATCGCAAGTTGGAACGTTCGATTCGCCAGTTGGAAGTCACGGCTCGTACGGACGAGTTGACGGGTCTTGTGAACCGACGATGGCTCAACTTGATGCTGGAAGGCCGATGGGCAGAAGCGGAACGACATAACCTCTCGCTGGGTTTCATGATGATTGACCTGGATGGCTTCAAGTCACTGAATGACTCACTGGGACACCAGCAGGGCGACGAGGTTTTGAAAGCAGTGGGCGATATGCTGCGGTATGCCTGTCGTGAGATCGACGTGGCAGCTCGCTTTGGTGGCGATGAATTTTGCGTACTCCTTCCGCACACTGATCTCGACGCAGCAACGCGAGTGGCGACTCGAATCGTTGATGCCTTTCATGCCCGCATGGATCGACTGGAGATGGGAGATCTCCGTCCAGGCATCAGCATTGGCATTTCTCATCGAGATCTCTCGGCGCCGAGGGCAGCTGAAGATCTCGTTCGCCATGCAGATGAAGCTATGTACGCCGCGAAGTCAGGTGGCCATGAAGTCATGGTCAAGACCACGGCGGGGCACATGCTGGGACGTCGTGTCGCGTAGTTCCAGCACGGATCCATGCGGAGTCGTGGAGGGGCAGGCTGCTCAATCGTGATTGACATGCCGCCAGAACATCGGGATCGGATGTGAGTTGTTCCGTCGAGCCTGTTGTTGAGGCTTCGGTCTCGTGGCATGCTCACCCATGACCAACTCCACGTACAGCCCAAGATGATCCGCTCCTGGAACAAGGAAAAGCTCCTGGTTCACGGGCTCAATGTCACCTCGCAAGAGACAGTGATCGATTGGAATTCGCAGCCAGGCAGGTGCCCACCTCGGCCATGTTCCCATGAAGGCTCCATCAACGCCCGAAGAGGCGCGGAAGGAACGAAGTCCAGTTTTATTCATGAGCAACTGAAGTGATGGCGACCAAGTGCTGGCATTCAAATCACCCATCAGGATCAGGTTGCCATCCAGTTTTTCAATCATGTCCTCCAGTTGTCTGAACTGGATATTTCTTGTGTTCAGCATGCCTGGAGATTGGGGCGACATGGTGTGGGCGATGATGAGGTGGACTGATATCCCCTGAACATTCAACTCCATATGCATCGCAGGCATCGCACCTGGTGTCAGCAGGAACCACTGGGCAGATTGGATCTGATCGCCACCAAGGATGGTCATTCCTGTTGGCTTGTCGCGAAGATCTCGCCATTGTCTTGGCCAGCGTTGCTTGGCCTCATCCAGGGCTGTTCTCCAGGAGGTGGGTGTTTCAAGCAAGCCCACCACGTCTGCATTGGGTAGGAGATCAATGGTGGCCTGGGCGTTGTGATTACTTGCTAGCACATTGAGGACCGCAACCGTCAGAGTCGCGTCACCGATTCGATTTGGATTCATCCGAATTGCCGTAAAAGGGCCCGCCAGGACCAGCAGACAGAAGACGACAACGAAGAATCCAAAGAAGGCCGATGCCCATTGTCTGATCGCCAGCAGGATGAGCGTGAGCCCTGTGGCGATCAGGAGATA
>JAYZAT010000131.1:0-22419 GCA_036339555.1 Planctomycetota bacterium | reverse complement strand
CACGTTGGCGTTGGGCACATACTCCTAGACCGAGTTCAAGGGACAACCAGGCTCGATTGGTTTCCGGCCTGGAACCTCACATGCGTGATTGGATGCTTTACTTGCCACTCTACAACGGCGTGGAGTCAATCGAAATTGGTGTCCCGAACGGCTCCGTAATTGAACCACTGCCGAACCGGTCATCCGAACGACTCCCTATTGTGTTTTATGGCACATCAATTACCCATGGTGCCTGTGCCTCTCGACCTGGCATGTGCCATGTTGCCATTGTTGGTCGAGACCTTGATCGTGAGGTCATCAACCTCGGCTTTTCCGGTAATGGAACAATGGATATAGAAATTGCCGACTTGCTTGCTGAAATCGATGCCTCTGTTTACGTGATTGATTGCCTACCCAACTTGAAAGCTAAACCAATTCACGAGCGAGCCGTTCCATTCGTGAAGCGGCTCCGGTCGTTACGCCCGGAAACACCAATTGTTCTTGTTGAAGATCGAACGTATGCAGATGCATACCTCAATGCTTCTCGTCATGAACGCAACACCCAGAGTCGTGCTGCATTACAGCAAGCCTGGAAGGCCCTTCAGGCAGATGGGATCACGAACCTCTACTACTTGGAGGGGGATCAACTCCTTGATCCCGATGGCGAATCAACGGTTGATGGTTCCCATCCAACAGATCTGGGCTTTCGCCAGCAAGCTGATGCCTTCATCGTAGTCCTACAGCCAATTCTGGATAAAGCTGAAAGCGAATCAGGATCCTGATGAACTTTTGACTTCTATTGGTCCAGGCAAATCGAGTGTCTGGGTGGGGAATGCGAAGTCAGCGCCATGCTTGGAGACGATATGTCCAACTTGAAGCATGAGCTCTTGTTGGAGCGCAACGGCTTCTCCCAAACTGGCTCCAGGTTTCGTCATACATGAAATCGAGATGTCCAAGCTTGACCCGCCATAGTTGTTGAAGACCACTCGTAGCAGCGCATTCTCATCGGTGTCATCGTGTTCCTTGAGAAGGGATTCAATGTCTTCAACTACGGGATTGACTTGGTCAAAATCCTGGTAGCGCAGCCCAATGACGAAATCAATACGGCGTTGCGTGACACCCGTGAGGTTCAGGATGGGATTCGTGAGAAACAGCGAGTTCGGGAGGATGATTGGAATTTTGTCCCAACCCCTCATTCTCGTCTGGTAGATGCCGATCTTTTCAATCTCCCCCGATATGCTCTTGCCGTGCAAGGTGATCCCGTCTCCCACTCGGAACGGCCTGGATAACAGGATCATGATGCCACCAAACAGGTTTTTGAAGACATCCTGGAAAGCAAATGAAAGTGCAAAGGCGCTGGCTCCGCCCAGGGTTAGAACCGCAGTCATATTCATCCCGTAGGACTGGGCAGCGATAAGAAAAGCCATGAGCCAGACGAAGACCACCAGGAAATTCGAGATCGCATGTACGGCGGTCAGGTCAAGTTGTTCACTGAGTCGGGCCCGAGAAGCGAACTTCCTTTCAAATCGTCGAATGGTTCGAACGATAAACCAGGCCAGGAGGGCAATGACGAGACCAAGTCGCACTTGGGAAATGCGTTCCGTGAGGATGTGTGATTCCCGATCAGTGGGATCTGGAAGAATGAGCATCCTTGCAACCATGGTGAGCGCCAGCACCCAAATCACTAAGCCAGCGGGTGCAGTCAAGCTGGAGGCTATGACCCCGGTCCACTGGAACCCCTCACGATTCATCCGTTTGGCATAGCGTTTCAGTACCCATCCAATGATGACATGGGCGACGAGCGCTATCCCAAGAATCACTAGGCAGGGTATGAAGATCGATTGCCTGGTCTCGATGAAATGCATGAACCAAGTGTGCGCATCGGACAAGGTATCGACGAAATCTTTGCTGGCCGTTGCGTTTGTGGCCGTGGCGTTCATGTCGGTAGGCGTAGTCATGGTGTATACGGTAGCGGCGAGGCGCTCAATCCGCATACGACCGGCTTTGCGAAGCCGAATTCGCTGGTCTTGTGAATGTGTCGGCCCCAGTCAAGCCCCTGGTTCAGCACTCATCTGGGTATTGGGCTCGGCATCTGGCTCAGCGATGGCCTGTTGAATTGCCTGCTGGATCGTGTCTGACATTGGGTTCACACTTGACCCATAAAAGGCGATGGGGTGGCCTTTGCGGTCCACCAGATATTTTCCAAAGTTCCAGCGGGGCAGCGTTCCAGTAGATTCCTGGAGTTCCATGTAGATGGGGGATTGATTCTCCCCAGCCTTAACCTGGACCTTCCCCATCACTGGAAACGTGGTCTTGTAATCCACGCGGCAGGTTTGACGAATGGCATCTGCGTCCCCGGGTTCTTGGCCACCAAAGTCATTGCAGGGAAAGGCGATTACGCTGAACCCTTTATTGGACCAGGCATCTTGGAGCTCCTGGAGCTTGTCATATTGAGGGGTAAACCCACATTGGCTGGCGACATTGACCATCAAGGTGACGTGTCCTCGGTATTGCTCAAGATCGACGGACTGCCCACTCAGATCGGTCGTGGTATATGAATAGATGTCGGGTGCTTGTTTCCCTACAGGTGTCGATGCTGGATCGATATCAACCACACGACGGTCGCAGGCAGCTAAGAGCATCGGAAGGAAGATTGCGCCAAAGATTCGTTTCATGTCCAGATGTTAATTCAACGCGACGTGGGCCGTGTGCCTTTTCCAGGCTTGGCAGATTTGGGGGGAGTCACCTCCACGGTGGTCTCCTCAATCATCACACCCGCACCGTGCAGATGTTTCTCCAGAAACGCTCTTATGTGTCCATCGACCTGGTCTAAACCTCGCCCACCATGCCCTGCACCTTTCAAGGTGATCAAGATCGAGTTGACCTCGGCTTGATCCAGGGCTGTATCTAAGAGGACTGATTGTCCATAAGGCACGACGCGATCGGCGGTGCCGTGGATGATGAGAAATGGGGGGTCATCCGAGGTGACGTAGGTGATGGGGTTCGCAGAGGCGGCCTGAATTGGAACGCTTTGCAGCGGGGCTCCAAGTAGTTTTGATTCGGGTGAGTGAGGGGCATCGTGCTTGAGCGTGGCTCCGGTGGGGGCCTGGGCATCCATCTTCAGAAGGTCGGTGGGACCAAAGAGATCCACGACGCAGGTCACGCGGTCATCGACCTGATCATGGGCTCCAAGGTCGCCCTGCATGGCGGGCACTCCAGCGCTGGTGCCCAGCATGGCCGAGAGGTGGCCTCCTGCGGAAGGACCCACGACGGCGATCCGTTCGGGATCGATGTTGTATTCCGATGCATTGGCTCGAAGCCAGCGGAGGGCGGCTTTGCAATCATGGACTTGGGCAGGCCACTGGGCCTCATCGGTCAGTCGGTAGCCAATGCTGGCAGCGGCATAGCGTCCACTTTGGATGAGGGGGCGAATCAAGGCGTCTCCAGATCTAAAGTCTCCCTGTCGCCAACCACCACCATGGATCCAGATAACCAGTGGTAAGGGGGCTGCGGTAGTAGGCTTCTTTGGCAAGAACAGCAAGAGCTTGTGCCGTGGGTTCTCGTCGTCTGCATAGGCAATCTCGACGATCTTCGGCCCCTTGGACCTCTCCGCTCGGCCTGGGCTATCGGGACGGCTGCCCTGTGGTCCAGGGCTCATGAGGAGAATGGCAAGCAGTAGGAGGTTCATCGCTGGAGTTCCTGTACGTCACTGAGCCCGGCAGGTATCCCCGGGATTCCGGGTGCTGGTAGGGTACGGCACCAGATCGTCCTTCATTGGAGAGGAACCATGCGAAACACCGTTCTCCCGATTCTGCTTTTGGCCTTCATGGTGGGGTGCCAGAAACCCATTTCCAATGACGGTCGTCCGCCGATCCTGACCAAGCACGATCAGTTACCTCATTTTGTGGGTGAACTGGTGACGCTCCAGGGGCGTGTATCCCAGGCCAAGATTCCTCAAATCATCGGTGTTGATGTCGGGCTGGATGGTGAAGCGGAGCCTGGTGATTATGCAGAGGCGACTGGCGTGCTCTTCACTTGGCACGTCACAGCTGAATCCCATGCGGCCATGCTGGTCATGGGTGATCATGTGGCGACACGCGGGCCCGGCACCTACTACAGCGTCGTTGTTCCGACAGCCTTGTCAGCAGCGCGTCCAGTGCTCGATTCCCCTGCGGGGCCGTTGGGTTCCACACCTCTTGACGGACCTGCCTCGGTTAAAGGCGAGATCGAGATCGAAGAGGTATTCGTTGAAGAAGAACAGGCCCCGTAGTCGACGGCGGATCAACGGCGAATGAGTTCGACGGGTCCCACCAAGGCGAACGAACAGGTCATTGATCTTTCCTCACCACGGCAATGGAATGCCGTGAAGTTGCCGTTGCGGATGAGCATGCTGGAGGTGATCACAGCACTCGGTGGTGCGACAGCTCGAGAACTTGCAGATGTCATTGGAAGGCCGGTATCGCTCGTTCACTACCATCTTGGTGTGCTTGCGAAGGCCGGTCTTCTGAAGGCCAGCGTGGTGCCTGGCAAGGCAGGCCGTATGTATACCACTACTGGCAGAAGACTGGTTGTTGTGCATGACATCAAGTCAAAGACTCAGGTGGCTCGAGCACATCAGTTGGTAGGTAACCGGCTCAATCACAGCATGGACATTATTCAGTCGAATCTCGGCGAGGGGCAATCTCGTGTGCTTTCTCACTGGGAATCGTTGACTCGGGCAGAGTACAAAGAAGTGGTCAAGCATTTTGATCAGGTGGATCGAATTCTCTCACGAGCACGTCGCCGTCGGAGACGACAGGGGTTGGCAGAGCAACGCGCTACCAGCCATGTTGTCTTTGCTGTGGAGCCCGTTGAGGGTGTTATGCCGCCTACGCCTCGGGTTGATGTTCGTAGTCGCCCCTAGTGCCTTCAGGCAGCATCTTCGGTATTGGATTGCTCGCTTCTCGTCGCATTTGCCAGATCCACTGTGACGCGTTCTGCATCGGAACGGAGTGATTCAGTGACCCGGATAATTTCTTCCAGGGCAAAGGTAAACGCTTGAGGGCTCATGGTAGGGCGGTTCGTGCCTTGGGTTGCCGACTTCATGGCAACCTTCAGTGTTGAGTGCATGATCTGCAACTCTGGATCTGTTTGAGGTGCTACGGCCATCCGGATACTTGTTGAAATCCCTTCCAATTGTGCTGCGATGCGTGTGCGGACTTCATGAAGTCCTTGAAGGGCAGCAATGGTGGACTCGCCAAACTCCGTATGGCCGTATGCCCTCCGCAATGTTCGAGCCAATCCCAGGATGCTACGTTGGCAACGCATCATGTGTTCCAAACAGGCTTTGCTACGTCGAACGCGTTGATGTTCTAGAAGTGCTAATGGCAAGGCTTCCCGTTGATCTCGAAAACCTGCTGTAATCTGATCCTCGATGACTTCGTATTTGCTTTCAGGAGTTTCCTCGTCAGCAGCCGCCATCGTGAACAACATGCCAAGTTGAGCAATGGTGTCCGCCATATGAAAGCGAAGCTGTCGAGCTGCACGGATCGGAAAAATGAAACGAGACACGAGAAGGGCAATGATCACACCAAGCACGATGTCGAGACTCCGCCAGAGAATGATTGATTCCTTGGGTTCAGGCATCGATAGCAGAATGGCGAGTGTGATCGCACTCAGGAGGCCAAGTTGGCGCAACTTTTTATATTGGGCAACTACTGTGAAGACCCCGACACCAATGATCATGGTGGCGATGATGGCTACGGGGTTGTAATCGGTGAAGAAGATTACGGCCAGGGCAATCACGGCTGACAGGATGGTGGCAATGAGTCGGTAGATGGATCGCAGGAGTATGCCTCCGACGTTGGGGAGCATCGTCATGACGACCACGATCGTGATCACCATCCATTCAGCATGCCACTCCGGATGGGTGATGATGGGCTTTAAAAGCCATCCGACAATCAGACCAATACCGGTCGCCAGGGCCGTCTTGCCACCGTGAACGAGTGCATGGTGGCGATAGAGGAAGGTATCGAGTCGAGCTCGATGGGAGCTTGCTTGAAGACGGGGGTGGGGGCTGAATTCAGTGTTCGTCATCGATCCGCTCAACGGGTGTGAGATGTGACCATCTCACATGTCGGCCATTGACGGCTCTTGCCGCCAACGCGTTACGGGATCAATTCAGCATCGACTCAGATTTCAGTGACGAATCCGCGTGGTCCGTGTCGTTGCCAGGAGTACCGTGCCAAGTGCCAGGACACCTGGGGCTGGAATGGTCGTGAGTGGAAGGCTTGGGGGGATGGTCTGGTAGTCATCGGTGAAACCGTTGTACCAACCCGAGACTCCACCGTTCGTGAGCATTTCAATATCAATGCTGCCGGAGGCAGCCAGCCAATCTATGGCACCTGAACCATCTGGGGTTGCCAGGGAATGGGACCAGTAATTGGTGGGATCACCGGATTCATCACCGAAGGTGAAGTTGTCCAGGAAGGTGCCCCATTCACCCCAGTCAGACGTGAGCGCGACCAGTTCAGTCGAACTCGATACAGCTATCAACATGTCGAGTACAGTGCTGGTGTCGTTCCAGTGATAGCCAAAGGCGTATGCATCGCCGCCGGTGGCTGCAAAGTCAATGACGAGGTACGAGGTCTGTTCGCCCGCACCGCTCCAAGCAAGGACATCTAAGATGAGCCCGTTGTCATCGTCGATGATGAGATCGGCCATGGCTCCGGTTGTACAGGCCAGGCACAAAGCGATCGTCTGTGTGTTCAAGTCGTACTCCCTTGCTCGTGCTCGCGAGCCGGCTCGCAGGAGAACGGGCAGGTCTTCCGGCTTGAGATCCCTGCCATCGGTCTTCCCACCCGCAAGGGCAGTGACTCTCTGATGGCGTCGTGTTGATCTCTACGGCGGCGGCACCGCGGTGGACTCCCTGCAGGCTCTGCAGGTGACCACACTTCCCTCTTGGCTCCCTGTCCAGGGCACTCGCCCGTGACGGGAAGAACCCGTTCCAGGCAGAATCATATCACAGCCTTGAAACGTCTCAGCAGAGTGTTGTTCAGAACGGATTGTTCATGAACCCTTGGTTGGGTCCAGGTCCGAGTGGCGACCTGCCGGGGGGGAAACGACGGTGTCCACCATCCATTTGACCACCGAAGGGGTTATGCGGCCGACCGCCAGGTCCCAGTTCGTAATGACCCGGTGATAGTCCTGGTGGGGGGCGTTGGCCATCATCCCGAGTAAACAGCATGTAGGCGCCGGGGAATTCGATCCCGTCGATCTTACGACTCACTTCCAGCCGTATGAATTCTGAGGTCTCGGGATCAATGTCGATCAGCAACCGTTCGACATGTTCATTGAGCGAACCTGGCGGTCCGATTGGAGGCTTTGGCTGTTCACGATTCGGGCCTTGCATTCGATTGGGCCCATGTGGTTTTGGTGGGAACCTCGTTGGCAGCAGCATCGGCGGACTGATCGCCTCGATGCGAATGATCTGTCGCCCATTCACATTGATGATCTTCCGGTGCAGGGTCCAATCATCTTGTGCGAGTTGGAGCAGGGTTGCAGGATCCAGACCACCTTCGGCAACGCGCGGCATGATCTCGGCCAGCATCTTGGGAATCGCCTTCGAGGGCACTTGCTGGCCATCGGGTGGAAGAATCCAGATCCCATCACCGTCATCACCAATGATTGGCCCTGGTCGGCGGGGCATGCCCCGATGGTAGGTAAAAGCGAGGAAGGGCCCTTCGCCAGTGACGTACAACTCGCCCACCAACCCACGGCCTGATCCGGGTTCCATACGTCCTACTTCGATGAAGTACCAACGATCATCATTGGCTTGCATCTTCTGCACTACTTGACTGATTTCAATCTGTGCCTGGGCCAGCGACTCGGTTTGCGGGTAGATGACCACCAGCAGGATAATCATGGCCGCAATACCAGCCAGGGATGCCACAAGAGTCGGCACCATGCGTCTTCGGGAGGACGCCAATGATTCATTCTGTTCAATCGAATCCAGGGCGCGTTGTACACGGGCATCGATCGCCTCGGGCTCTCCGGGCGACATCAGGCTCAGCAACCCGTGGAGAGCGCGATTCTCGGGAGTCTCTTGGAGACCATCCTCATTTGGTTTGTCGTGATTAATCTTGCTCATCACGGTCACCTGAGAAGATTTCTTTTCGTTGCATACAACCCACGAGAAGATCCAAGCCACGATCCAGTCGCTTGCGGAACGTATCCACCTTGACACCAATTTGATCTGCTGCTGGGGCCCGTTCCAGGCCTCGCAGGTACACCAATTCCACTGCGTCCCGGTTGTCATGGGGCAGTCGCGTCATGCAGTCGCGTAGGGCAGAGAGGCGTTCTGCGTAGGTATCTCCTAACTGTTCGTCGACACCGACGAACTGAGCTTCCAGGCGTTCAGCAAAGAGGCCCTCCAGGCGGCGTCGGTAACGCCCCTTGGTACGGAAGTGCATGAGCATATGATTCCGGGCAATGCCACGGAGCCAGGGTGCAAATGGACGGGTTTCATCAAACGAATCCAGTCGCTGCCAGGCAGTGATCGTGGCTTGCTGGAAGATCTCCTCCACGGTATCCGGGTCATCCACGATCGCGCGGATGTAGGCCGTCAGCATGGCGGCATGCTCTCGAATAAGGATTTCAAAGGCGGTGTCGGATGGCATGAAGCGTCCCAACCCAATTTGCCGCCGGAGAGGCCGTTCGGACAAAGAAACCTCGGAAAGTGTAAAACTATTCCAGGGGTACTCCAGCCTACGCAAAACAGCGTCCCTGGGTCAATAGCAGCAGTTGAGACCCTCTGGCGGCTGGTTCGCTTCTTGGGGCAGCGGCTCCTTCAGGCATCTTGCACCAGTGGTATGTGTGTACGCGATCTTGCTTGCTTATGGGGATGAACATGACAGAATCCGAGTATGACCTGTTAGGAGACGCGTCCTTGGGGGATCTTGAATGAGAGGACTTGTGATGCCGATCTCACGACTCTGGTTTATTGGGCTCTGTGCCCTCTGTCTGTCCCACGGCGCTGCTGTTGCCAGCAAGCCTGGCTCTGATTCGCAGATCACGAACCACCCTTCCTGGTCCCTCGACCTCAGGGGTGAAGTGACAGAATCTGGTTTGAACTCTTCGACGTCCTTTCACGTGTATTGGCGGGGTGGGGTGAAGTCGGAATCAGCACGGCTGACCGTGCGAGAAACCACGGGTCGCCTGGTGCACGAGTCACTGGTACAGGGGACTTCCGGATCCTTTCATCTCAGCGATCTGAAATCAGATACCCAGTACGAGGTGTTGTTGTCGGCTGCGTTGAGAGAAGCATCGCGTGGGCAAGAGGCCGTCCTGGATTCAGCACTCATTCGGGTGCCACCGGAGATGTGGCAGGTCTTTGGTCCATCTGATGGGAACACGATCGAGGAGTGCACCATCATCGTGCCGGATTCGTCCGTGCTGGCATGGCCCATGTTGTATCCCGATGAGCCCAATATTCCCCACATGCTGCGTGGGCACGTTCGCTTGTATTACAAGCTCAGGCCCGGCATCGGCATGGGTAAGTTCCTGTCGACTTCGATGAGCACAGTGCCCTGGGACGGCACAGACGAATCACTCTTGAGCTATGACCCCATTCCTTCCCCTGGCTTGTTCGATCCACCTGAACCCACGGAATTGGTGGAGCGTGGGGCTGCTTTCCAGGTAGTACCGTTGGATGATTCTTCAGGCTTCGGTGTTCGTGCCTATTTCGAAGCCAAGGGTTCCGATGGCGTTGTTCGATACATGTCGCTCGATAATCATGACGGCTGGCTCGGTCAGGATTTTCATCCTGGCCCACCGGTGACGGTAGAGACAGTCGAAGACTGGGAGGTTGATGCACTGCCTGTCCTTGAGATCGACGCGGGATTCGAAGCCGATACAGGCATGTTGATGGCTCGCCAGTCCAAGATTGGTTGGCCAACTCTGGACAATTGGCGTTGGGATGGTTCACCGGGCAGTTTCATGGTCATGACCGGACAGGATGCCTGCGGACAGACAGGTGATGGTCTCTTCTACTCGGTCTTTGATGGCGCATCATGGTCTATGGATCGAGATGAGGCCGGCTGCCCAAGGCCTCTGGTGTTGTCTGCTCATGGACCGGTGATTCAACACCTGGGTGCACAACAGTACAAGCTCTATTTCGAAAACCGTGCGTTCACCGATACGGGAAAACCTTTGCACCTGATCTATGCCGATGGTGCCGACACCGGGGATCCAAACGTCGTGGAATTCGAGGACTGGGAACCGGAGTCTATGGCTCGTGAGGTTCATTTTCTGTGGCCGGACGGTTCCTTGGTGCCGCAGGAATACGAGCCACACTTCGGTGATCACGTAGTCTTTTGCCCTGATGGGACACTTGATGTGCAGTACATGTACATCAACGTTGGAGGCAATGACGGACCGGGCGGGGGTGGTTCGCGTGGCATCGGGTTGGCCAAACTCCTGAACCCCTAAACCCCATATAGGCCTGTCCTTAGAGCTTGATAGATGCCATGTGCTGCAGGCGTTAGGCTGTGTGGAACTCGGGGATGGTCCTCATTGCGTTGACATAAGTGTTGGGCTGACAAGAAACAGGGTGACATCATGCCTGAAGTAGACATTGTTCCCTACATCCTGCCTGCGGTGGTTGCTGGCGTGGCGGTATTCATTGCAAGCTTCTTGATCTGGATGGTGATCAAGTGGCATGACAGAGATATCAGTCCATTGCCAGATGAACCGGCCTTCCTAGACGGTCTGAAGGCTGCCAAGGTCCCTCCGGGTTTCTATATGTGGCCGATGGGTGAAAATCGAGAGGTCAAGTCGGATGCCTTCAAGGCACGTTGGTCTGCGGGCCCCTGGGGCAACATGGTGGTGTTACCAACAGCGCCGAATTTTGCGAGGAACCTGATCTCAACCTTGATCGTCTACATCCTGATCAGTTGGGCGGCCGCGGTCGTCATCTCTCCTGGTATAGGTGAATCACCAACCTACTGGCACGTGTTCTGGCCGGCTTCCCTAGTGGCTGGTGCGGTGTATTGCCTGGGTCCGATGCCGGGTTCGTTCTTCTTCGGGAAAGCCTCGCGATTCATGCTGACAGACTTTATCGATGGTCTGATCTTTGCAGCGGTCACGGCCGGAGTGCTGGCAGCCCTGTGGCCCTGAGGTTATTGCAGTTGAATCAACGTCAATGACAACCGCCGGCTCCCGAGGGAGCCGGCGGTTGCTTTCTAGTGAATTGAAGACGGAGGACTTACCCGTCGCAGTTCTCCGGAGGACAGTCGCCCCCATCACAGTTGAACTCTGGGCAATTAAAGACAGCACCCCAGGTGCCATCATCACAGATGGTGTCGCCTACCCAGCTGGCTGGATAGCAATTGCCATTGCAATCCTCGATCTCGCCATCAGCACAACCCGCTTGAGGTTCGCATGGTGCATTCAGGCACGTCGTGGTTCCATAGAAGGTGCCACCGGAATAGGCGCAATCTTCTGGATAGACACTGTCTGAGCATGTGCCATCCGACCAGCAGCAGGCCCCAGTGGCAGGTAAGCAAGACGTCCCGCTGCAATCAGCGTCTGAGTGGAAGATGCCACCCATGGCCTTGCACTCATTCAAGTCCATGCTGTCCATGCAGTCGCCATTCGTGAAGCAGCAGGCACCGACCGGTATGACATCACAAAGGAGGTCATTGCATTCAGTGCCATCGCCAGAGTATTGGCCGCCTACTTCGTAGCAATCAGTTTCAGTCGTGAGTGTGCATGAGCCATTCCCCATGCCGTCATAGATGCAGCAAGCACCTGTGCCAGGAGGCTCTTGGCAAGGGGTACCGCTGCAATCCGTTGAGTCTCCCAGGTAATAGCCATCGAGTTCGCCGCATTGCCATGCAGTCATGACATAGCAATCAGGGCCAACACAGCAGGCTCCAATAGTGCCTTCGCAAACGACATCGCTGCAGGTCGTTTCCAGGTAGAAAACACCGTTCTCTTGATCGCACTCGATTTCACTGAAGCCATCCAAGCACGCATTCATGTCTAGCAGACAACAAGCACCCCAAGGAGGTGTGCACTCCCAATTGATGTCCTCGCAGGTTTCTCCTTCATACCAGCTGCCATCGTCGCACAAATCTTGTGTGACAGCGTCGTAGCAAGAAGGAGTGCTGCCGACAACAACACAGCAAGCGCCGATCGGCGCGCACACGACAGAATCACAGAGGGTTCCAGGACCGCGATAATCGCCGCCCAGGAAGTAGCAGTCTTCCTCGGTAGTGAAGTCAATGCACTCCGTCCCGTCACTTGACTCGATGCAGCATGCTCCACCGGGATCAAAGTACGGACAATTGTCTTCGAAGCAGCCAGTGTCAATTCCGAGGAAGTAGCCTCCAGATGACTCACACACATTGGCGGCTACGTCCTCAAGACAGCTCTCATTGTCGTAGCAGCATGCACCAGTTGGTTCAAACCAGCATGTTGAGCTTTCACAGGTGCTGTCCTCGCCCTCGAATGTTCCGCCCCATGTGAGGCAATCGTCCTCAAAGACATAGTCGTAGCACTCATAGGGTGCGAAGCAGCATGCGCCAACTTTCGCGCAAGCATACGGATCTTCACAGGTGCTGTCGTCGCCCAAGTAGTCACCCCCGAGGTTCTCACATTCGTGAGTGCTGACATCCTCAAGGCAGTAATTGTCGACGCAGCAGGCGCCGGATTCACAGGGAACACCCCAGCTTCCGAGCATCAGGAGCAGGTCTGCAATATCAACCGTCCCGCTTCCATCAATGTCTGCGACGGCGTTGTCGCTGCCCCAGGAATCGAGGAGTGTGAGTAGATCAGAAACGTCTACGACGGAATCTCCAGTGATATCTGCTAAGCAGAATACTGGGCAGTACTTCCATGTGAGGTGGTCATCGTGTGCAGGTCCACGAGCATTTATGAGGAATGGGCGAGTGTTACCGTCAAGACGAGCGATGTTCTGGTCACTCCAGACATTGTCGAACTTGAGCCTGAGGGTGTAAATCGTGCCGTCATTCGCGACGGCTGTACAGGTCCCCTGGAGTTGGGTTTTGCTTAACCACACCTCGTTTTCGATCGTGACGTTTGTCCCAACGATATCGCCGGGCAGGATCTGTTCACACTCGGTATCGAGCGTGTAGGTCACCTTGTCACCAACCGCTATGGGACATGGTGCCTCCAGGGTCTTCACGGCTGGCGCCAGGGTTGTAGCAGTGTTGCCTGATGATCCCAATGGATGAGCCAAGCCAAGCATGGCCTTAGCAACAGGCCTTTTGTCAATTCCTTCTTGGCCATCCATCTTGCTAAAGAACTGCTTGATACCTTTTGCAAGATCGCTGTAAAACACCGAACCGGTATAGCCAACGGATACTCTGCCGCCTGCTGCGACAAAGTCATCAACAAGCGTATCGCCGTTACAGGTGGCGACATAGCTCAAGCTTTCATTCATCTTTCCATAATTCTGTATGAATGTATTCGTGATACCAACAGCCCACGCATCATGGTTGGCGCTCTGGTAGATCTCGCTTGCTGTAAAAGCGGGGCATCCCGGAACAGTTCCGTTGAGATAAGCGGCATAACGAGCATCTCTTGCTGCCATTCCTGCTGGTGTTTTCTCGAATGGTTCGATAGAGGCCGTATTGTTCCCGCCGTGGCTAATGAGAAGCAATGCCGCAAGATTCGTCTCGTTGCTTCGAATGATCTGGTAAAAATTCGCGACAGTACAGGGATTGGGGACGGTCAGTCCTGCAGATCCCTGAATGTATTGGCTAATTGAATACTGTTGTCCACTTGTCGGACCACCGGATCCGACGTGCTTGGCAAAGTCTGAGTGGCCTCTCATGCCGGACCACGAGTAAGCATTGAACGCATATCCAGTGTGGTCAGGACCGATATCATCGCCTGGAGTCTTGTTGCTCCCAAGACTGATGGTAGATGCTGCAGTGACCGTAGCAATAAGAAGACTCAATTGAATGAAGCGAGTCATGGCTGCACCACCTTTCCGCTATCAGCGATCATGCGATCAGCAACCAAGCTTGCGACCAGGTTGTCACCAATGGCGGGCTGAAGCATCTGTAGTCGTTGGACACGCGTCAGTTCTGCAGTGGCAGCCTCTTGGAGGATTGCCAGGCGAGCTTTTGCCGTACCGGGTTCGGTAGCTGTCACGATTCCGTCAATGAGAATGACCAGTCGGTCAGCCCTGAGAAATCCCTCGATCATGAGTTGATGATCAACCAGGAGTTGGCGTCTGCCCTGTGGGCCGAGCGGGCCCCGGCGTTCTCCAGACAACTCGAGAATGTCCGGATACGGAGTGTTTTTGAAGAGGACCTCGATGGAGTCAGGGCCTAGGGCGCGTGCCGATTCCACGAGATCGCTCGTTCGAAGCATTGCGAGGGTATCGGTTGATGCGATCTGGCGGCCTTGGGCACCCTGGATCAGGGCATATTGCTCGAGGGCGTTGCTGATCACTCCGTGCCGTGTATCCAAATCATGTGCAATCGGAGGGACTGGTGGTGCCAGTTCGAGAATCGTCTGGCCATTGATCAGGACGCGGTCATCCTGGATGGCCAATTGGAACGGGCCGGGTACTTCTTTGGTGCCATCAAGAATGATGGCTCCCGATTTGATGGCGTTGGCAGGAGGAACAGGTGCTCCTGCCCACCAACTGAAGGATGCTGTCGTCAGGGCCACGATCGATCCGATCGCGGCGGCGACAGCGCATTGATAGCGCTTTGACATGTGACTCTCCCATACGCAAGAGGGCAAATTGTTCCCGCGATAACAAAAACTAAGCGGGGTCTCCAATCCTCTTCTTGGTGAAATCGTGGTCTTCTGTCAGTTCAAGCCTGGAATTTCGTCAGATTTCATGCAGAACGCCTGGGAAGGCCTTTCAAAGGCCCTTCATAGGTTGGCCATCGCCTATTCAAGTCCTGGAATATTTGGTCTTCCAGTAAGGCCTCTTGTCAGCGGGAATTCATTCCCTGTTCATTTCAATGCAAAGTCCCTAGATGAAATGACAAGACCGTCACACATGGCGCGATTGATTACGTAGGGAAGGTCGGATCCAAGGAATCCACCTTCTTCCACAGCGCAATACAAGGGATTTTAAATGTTGAACAGACTCGGACGTGCTAGCGGAACGCTGGCAGTTTCAATCGCGGCATCCGTCGTATTTTCAGGCCTTGAGTCGACCAACGCGTACGCAGTATCAAAACAGGATGGTGCCAGCAAAGTACCCACTGGCTATGAGCTCGACAGGCTTTATATCCGCTTCAAGGACGCCATCACCCCCGAAGAGGGAATGGCTCGATTGAGCGATGTCGACTCTCCGGATCATCTGTCTATCTTCAAGGAAGCACAATGGCATCGCTCTACCGGCGATTTGAAGCAATCCGATGTAGCTGCCATGCATCACAAGGCCGAAAAGAAACTGGGGCGGGAACTCCCCAACCCCTGGCAGGGTGTCTACGTGACCTTGGTGAACGGTAGTGGCGCTGCCGAGGCCATTGCAGGTGTCAAGAAAACAGGTTTCGCGAACAAGGTTCTTCCGGTTCCGATGGTTTCAAGCATGCCGTTGCTCAACGTGGGCGATTTCCAGGAGGAACAAGGGTATCTGCAACCCGGCTTCAATCAGGGAATTGGGGCTGAAGAAGTCTGGAATCGCTATGACATCGCCGGCGAAGGCGTATCAGTTTGTGATATCGAATACAACTTCGATCCCATGCACTGCGATTTACCTGAAGTACAGGAATTGGGGCCACTCTGCCCACATCCCAATGGGCCTCACCATGGCACAGCAGCGATTGGCTGTGTCGCTGCCTTGAACAATGGAAGCGGAACAACGGGCATTGCTCACGCTGTTGATCAGGTTTACTTTTCGCCGGGTGTTGAAATCATCGAGCATGAGGGTGAGGAACATTTTCGAGGCATCATTGACAGGGCGATTTTCCAGGCAGTCATGAACTTGGAACCCGGTGATGTCCTCTTCTTTGAAGTCGGCATCACTGGACCGAACTGGAATGGGAACCCTCACAGCGATCTCGGCACAGTCCCTCTTGAGTGGTACGAACCCTACTACGATGCGATCGTCATCGCTGTGGCCAACGACATCATCGTGGTTGAGCCGGCCGCGAATGGATACGAAAATCTGGATGACCCTGTCTACTCTCAAGGCAATGACGGTCACTGGCCATTTCTTCTGGAAAATGATTCCGGTGCGATCATGGTTGGCGCTGGGAATACACGACCGTGGAACGCGAGGCAGCGGGCCAGTTTCTCAAACTACGGAGCAACTGTTGATGTTCATGGGTGGGGCTGGAACGTCATGACTACTGGCTACGGACAGTACGCGGGGCATGGCACGAACTGTACGTACACCAGTGGATTCAATGGCACGTCATCTGCTTCAGCAATCGTGGCCGGTGCAGCCGTCCTCCTGCAGTCTTACTACAAGAACCGCTGGAATTCGACCTTGACTCCAGCCGACCTGAAATGGATTCTGCGCGAAACCGGTCAACCACAGCAAGTTGATGACAATGAGGTATTGAAGCACATTGGACCCTTGCCGGATCTCATTGCTGCGACTGACTTTCTGGAATCACTGACCCCACTTCATCGAGTACCTGAAGATCATGACACGATCCAGGAAGCAGTGGATGCTGCCGGTAATGGTGACACCATCCTCGTTGGGCCTGGTTCATGGAACGGGTTCGAAGTCGAGAACAAGAATCTTCTCATCCAAAGTACGGATGGCAGTGATACGACATACATCGATGGGGCTGGCGTTGGCAGTTGTGTTCGTTGCTTGGACAGTTCCGTTCAGATCGAGGGATTTACGATCCAGAACTGTCGTGCCGCTGATGGTGCTGGCATCTATGCCCAGGGCGATGAATTGACGGCCAAGGCATGCTTGTTCCGAGACAACACGGCCACCGTGTCCGGTGGTGGAATCTGGACCGAGTGTGAAAAGACAAACATCACGGACTGCACCTTCATGACGAATCGAGCTTGGTTTGCCGGTGCCGGCATCCACACTCGAGGCGAAGAAGCCAACGTGTGGAACTGCACCTTCGAGCAGAATAATGCAGATCACGGTGGTGGTATGAGCAATCGAAGTGATCGTTGCTCGGTGATGGACTGCTTGTTCCTCCATAATGAGGCACGGTTTACCGGTGGTGGACTGGATCTCTGGCATGGTGACAACACCGTGCAGGGCTGCTTCTTCGAAGGCAACAACAGCAACAAGGGCGGTGGTTTGTGCATGGCCCATACGGCTGAAGGCACTGTGAACGGATGCGATTTCTACATGAATACCGCAGATCTTCTCGGTGCTGGTTGTTGGCTTGAGGATGTATCTCCGCGTTTCGAGCAGTGTCGATTTTCGAAGAACATTGCTCTGAACAGTGGTGGTGCCATCCAGTGTGATGAACTGGCCAATCCAGAGATCGCTTCAAGCATCTTGTGCGGTAATGTGCCAGGTCATATCAACGGTGACTTCCAAGACCAGGGTGACAACTGCTTCGCTGATGCCTGTGATGATGCCGATGGTGATGGTGTCCTGGATGAATGCCAGGTTGTGCCCGGCGATATCAACGGTGACGGCGAGGTGGCCGTCGACGATATCTTGGCAGTGATTGCTGCCTTCGGTCCTTGTGATGGATGTCCTGAGGACGTCAATGGTGATGGCACCGTCGACGTCAACGATCTTTTGCAGGTACTCAACTGCTGGAATGGTGCCTGTTGATTTCTTTTTTACATGTTGATCATCCCCTCCGCGGGTGGCTTCGGTGTCGCGCCGGATCCACCCGCGGTCCCATGACCTTAGGAGCCTCCTACAGGAGGCAAGCCATGAGCTAAATGCTCAATTTGGGTTGTGGACACTGGGATACCGACTGCTGGGCAAGTAGACTCAGCGTCCAGTCGGAGTGGGCGGGCGAAGCTATTACCCCCGCGACAAGAAATGAGGAAGAGCCATGAAAATTTCTGTACCGAGTATTGTCGGAATCGTTCTGACCGCGCCAAGTGTCGCATGCGCTGCATTGGTCGGTTTGAACCTTGAGGAGCACGCCGTTGACGGTTTGAACGGCTACACCACGTGGCGTTTGTATGCAGAGTTTGACAATGCCAATGATCAATTGACCAGCGTCGGTGGAGCCAATCCGACCCTTGGAGCGATCATTTCGTACGGAGGCTTCTATCAGAACTACGTCGGTGGGGCGACGTCTGCTTATATCAACTCGAACTTCTTCCCCTTCATCCCAGAACTGGAATACGACAGTTGGGTTACCATTGGGGGAGAGACAACAACGGACAGCCAGACCCTGACGACCGTTGGGATCAACTTCAGCAGTTTCGAAGCTGGTAACGATCTCTTCATTACCAATGGTGAGTGGACCCGGCCCATGAACGACCCGCAGGCCTTCGGCCAGGTGGTCGGCAGTATGCCGAACTACCAAGTGTTGGTCGGGCAGTTCACGATCGCTGGGTATGGACCCAACACTGCCCCTTGGGGCCAGTTGAACCTGTCAGGGTTCTCAGAGCAGTTCGGACTCACCGGTGAGTTGATGCCCTGGTCGGCCGAGAATGTGTCCTTTGGGACACCGGTTCCTGCGCCAGGTGCCCTGGCCTTGCTGGGCCTTGCGGTCCTGGGCGCACCACGCCGCCGCCGCTGACGCATACCCGTTAAAACTGAATCGATCATGCACAAGCGAGGCCTACAGGGGCCTCGCTTGTCGTAGATCACGATTGATCAACTGCCTTGTTATTCGAGGGGAGAGGAATCACATGAACCTGAATCACAGAGTTGAATAGGAGGCGATCAGGTGTCCAGACTGCCAACGGCCACGTACATTGACACCTGGTTCTCCTGGATTCTCTGCATTCTCGCGTAGTAATCGGATTGGACCTGGATCAATCGAATCTGATCGAATCCGGCCTGTTCCATAGCTTGGGCCACCAAACTGCGATCATGGCACCACATGCGCAGGTATCGGCTGGAAGCGCCGCCCCAGTCCGGCACGTCGTAGTAATCGACCAGCGGAGAATCGCTCATCCAGGTGACCAGTCGACCACCAGGTTTCAAGAGCAGTCGATATCGCTCAATCGTGGCTGGGATGTCTTCTTGCAGAACGTGGATCAGAGAAGCCATGGCGATGATGCCATCGAAGGAGTTGTCATCAAAGGTGGGTGCCCGCAGGTCCATCAAGCGGTAATCAACTTCCGGATATCGCAGTTTGGCCCGTTCGATGAAGGCCTCGCACAAGTCAATCCCGATGACATCAAAGCCTTTGGTTTGAAGTGAGGCGGCATCGATTCCTGGTCCGCAACCGACTTCCAGGATGCGTTTCTTCGGGTCTGCTGGTCCAAGGAGATCCCGGATGGACGCCCGTAATTCAGGATCATCTTCAACAGTGGCGTAGTACTCGGCGATGCCTTCGTAGGCCAGGATGGTTTCTCGGGTGGGGTCCGTGCTCATGGACACATCATCAGTTGTTGCTCCTATTTTCGCCAGTTCAAGGGCTCCCGAGGGTGATTTTGTGACTGGCTTTCATCCCATGACGTGCGATAGAGAGGCCATGGGCGGATCGTTTCCAATATTTGTTGCCCTCTCCCTGAGATATCGCGGCGACAATGGACGCAGCACATCAGGAGCGAATCTCCAATCTCCTTACGAAACGGGAGCAGTCGATGAAAGCACAGGTTCTGGCAGCAGCTGCGGTTGTGGCATTGCTGGGGAGTGAACTCCCCGGGGAAACCCCTGCATTAACTTCGGAGTTGATCATCAGTGGCTTAAGTCAGCCGACTTGGGTGGCGGCTCCTCCTGGTGACCAGGAACGGTTGATGATCGTTCAGAAGGGTGGTCGGATTCGACTGGCCAAGGACGATGTTCTCCAGTCCGGTTCCTTTCTTGATCTCTCCGGCCTTGTGCCGACCGAGACTTGGAATGGCATGCTTGGGCTCTGCTTTGATCCCGACTACGCCAATAATGGACGCTTCTACGTACAGCACCCACTCGGTGGTTCCAGCAGCAATCGAGTGTGTGTTGCTCAATACGAAGTCTCGGATAACCCAGATGTTGCTGATCTCACGAGCCGCCAAATCATCTTGGAAATGGATTACCCCGGGGCCCAGGCATTTCACGTGGGTGGGTGGATTGGTTTTGGTCCCGACGGTTACCTGTACGTTCCCATGGGCGATGGGGGCTTCAGTGGTGATGCGACCGCAGGCGCCCGAAGCCAGTCATTGAACTCGGCCTGGGGCAAAGTGCTTCGAATCGATGTGCATGGTGAAGATGCCTATCCGTCCGATCCTGATCGCAACTTCGCGATCCCATCAGACAACCCCTTTATTGGTCAGGGGCTGGGCGAAATCTGGGTACGTGGGCTTCGGAATCCCTACCGGGCAGACTTCGATGAGGTGACCGGTGATTTCTGGATCGCGGACGTGGGCCTCTTCATGCGAGAGGAAATCGATATCGTGCCGGCGGGTTCCAGCGGTGGTCACAACTTTGGTTGGGATTGTGCCGAGGGTACATGGTGCATGACCAATGGCAATTGTGTCTGCAATGCGCTGCTGACCTCACCCATCCACGAGTATGACCATTCCGATGGTTGTTCCATCACGGGTGGGAGTGTGTATGACGGTTGCGTCATGCCCGAAATGCAAGGTCGCTATTTCTTTAGTGACTGGTGTACGGCTCGGATCTGGTCGGGCCGCTATCAGGGAGGCAACTTCCCTCCATTCGTCGACTTGGTTGAGCATACCAGTGAGCTGAATCCTGTTGGCCAGTTGGATATCAGTGATGTGACGGCTATTGGTGCCGATGGGCAGGGCGAACTCATCGTTGTATCGCAGGATGGAAACCTGTATCGCATCCAACCTCTCGAGGGTGATGATGGCTGCATCGTCCAGGGAGATGTGGATGGTGATGGCATCGTGGGCGTCAATGATGTCCTGGCGGTACTGAAGGCCTGGGGTAATTGTGCCCCAGACGATGAGTGCCCGGCAGACCTGGATGGCGATGGCCTGGTAGGCGTGGACGACATCCTGCTCCTTCTTGCCAATTGGACGCTCTGACCGGCTACGATCATCGGTGGCACCTGGAGAATTCCCATGCCTCGATGGTTCATCGCACTCTTCGTCCTGTTACTGCTGCCAATCCTCACCACGGGATCCCTGGCCCAGTCTCGGGGTATTGCGGGGCGTCCCGCACCGGCTTGGCAAGTCGACAACTGGTTCAATCTGCCCAAAGGAACGGAGACCTTGGATGTTACTGATCTCAAGGGCAAGGTGATCTACCTGTATGGCTTCCAGTCGTGGTGCCCGGGTTGCCACTCCCGTGGGTTCCCAACCTTGAAGGCCCTGGTTGAGAAGTACAAGGGTAATGACGAGGTTGCCTTCGTAGCAGTTCAGACGGTTTTCGAAGGCTATGCAACCAACACGCCCGCCAAGGCGAAGTCGACTGGGGAACGCTATGAATTGGACATCCCGATCGGTCACTCCGGAAGGAGCGGCAAGCCCTCGCAGTTGATGCGTTCATATCGAACAGGCGGAACACCCTGGACGATCATCATCGATCGTGATGGGGTTGTTCGCTATAACGACTTTCATATCACACCGGAGCAGGGAAAGAAGGTCATAGACACCCTGCTCAAGGCGCCGGCCAAATCGACCACGAACATTGAGATCGAAACCTTGCCTGCTGCGCGTGGTGGCCAGGACCTCATTGGAACAAAATTCCCCGCCTTGAAACTCGATCGCTGGGCACGGCAGGGGACTTTGAATAAGAAGAAGCCCAAGGCAACCTTGTATCGCTGGTGGACTGATGGCTGTCCCTGGTGTGAGGCGAGCCTGCCTGCAATCGAAACCCTGCGGAAGAAGTATGGCAAGGCGGGTCTTCGAACCGTTGCGGTCTATCACCCCAAACCACCACAGCCAGAGACAGATGAAGTCATTCTCGCCGCGGCCAAGGAATACAAGTACGGCGGTGATGTTGCCGTTGACTTGGATTGGTCGGAACTCAAGCGGGCGTATCTCGATTCGGGTGATCGAGGCGCAACCAGTGTCAGCATCCTGGTTGATGACAAGGGTGTGATTCGTTTTCTGCATCCCGGGCCGGTCTTCCATCCGAGCCAGGATCCTGAGAAGGCTCAGCAGGACCGGGATTACCGCCTGTTGGAAGCTGCCATTCAGTCTTTGGTGACAGAGCCTGTCACGAATTCGGCTTCAGGAAGCCGGTGACATATCTGGCAGGCCAAGGGCTTCCAGGGCATTGCTGACTTCAGCAAAGGCTTCGGCTGATAGTTGTTTCAGTGGCGGGCGTGGGGGACCACACTCAATGCCCACCAGTGACATGATCGCTTTGCCAGCTGGGACGACGCCATGATCATGAAGGACATCGATCATCACGACCGCCCGATCGTGTTCCGCAGTTGCGGCGGCCATGTC
>JAYZAT010000130.1:0-5621 GCA_036339555.1 Planctomycetota bacterium | reverse complement strand
TCAACCAAGGCCGTGCGTGCTTCGAACCAGTCATCTGATCCTGCACGGCTGCCGGCCGTGACGATACGCCAACACCTCAGGGCTTCATCAGTGTCACCCCGCAAAGCCGCCAAGCGGCCGCGACCAGCGAGAAAGGTTCGATTCCTGGGTGAGACCTCAAGCAACGCCCCATACAAACCCCAAGCAAGTTCACCCATGGACGAGTCAGCACCCTGGGTCCAGAGCTCCGCTGCTGATTCGGCCACGCTTGCTGCAACGAACTGCCCAGACGTTGATTCAATCGCTTCTGCCAAGCTGGGTGATTCCGCCAACAAGGCATTTCCATTCTTCACGATTCTCTGGAGGGCATCACGTGCGCCCGCACCCTCGAACTGCAACCGGTCTTGGCGGGCCCGCTCCAGTAAACGCCGTGTCGCCAAGCGAGCCCAGATCGACTCTGGGTTCCGAGATCGAAGACTATCGGCAAGGACTTGGGCTTCCTCGATCTGATCCCGTGCCAACCTCATCAACACTTCTCGATAATCCAATTCGTCGTCGAGTGAAAGATCATCAACCTCTATCACTTCAATACGATTTCGAAGGATCTTCAGGGCAGAATCCGCTGCAACCATCCGAAGTACCTGGGGGCTCGTCGCCACTTCAAGCACGCGTCGCGCTCGAGCCACGCTCCGTGCGCCCGCGACCGTGCCACCAAGGCGATTGTCTTCCTGCATCATCGGAACAGCTAAGGACAGGTATTGTGCTGCCGCTTCCTGCTGGTCCATCGGGGCAGACTCGCGGAATAATCGATAGAGCATGTCGGCAGCGCGCATGCGTGCCAATGGCCGCGCAGGAGAATCCAGGGGCACATTGAGAAACTCATTCACCCGTTCTTGAGAAGGCGTCTCGCCACGTGAAGCACGACGAACCATCAACTCGCCCGCCCGAGGCCCTGCCGGAAAACGGTCCAGATAGAGTTCAACCAGTCGATCAAGTTCTTCCATGTCCGGCGAAGGATGGATAGCACACCGACGTTCCTCCGAAACGTAGGCCATCCAAAGTGCCTCCCCACCATCCGACTGCGGCAAGGAATCAGCCAGGGACTCGAAGAGATTCCGTGCTTCTTCGTACCGTTCAAGGTGGTAAATCGACCAGGCCCTGAGCAAGGCTGCCTGGAGATGTGCATCCTCGAACTGGTCCGCATCATCAGCAGCCAGTGCCGACTCAATGGCTTTGAGTGCCAATCGCCAGGCATGTCGCCGATCCGCTTCAGGTGCCTCAGGCTCCAGAGCTTGAAGCGATTGGGCCGCCCGGTACTCAAGGATGGCCCTGGCATAGCTAAAAGGGAAACGATCACTTCCAACCGCATCCCCATAACGCTGAACAATATCCTCGATCTGCCCGATTTCACCCAATGATGCCAAGTCCGCCAAAGCCTCAGCAGCCAGTGCATCGGCCTCGGGTTGTCCCGCATGATCGAGTGCCGTGAGCGCGGCGAGTCGAATCCATGAGACAGGCCGGCCCTCGGGCAAATACGAACTGGCCTTCAGCAACTTCCCAGCAAACTCGAATCGTTGATGCTCAAGAAGCACTGCCAAGCGCCACCCCGGGAGCTTGGCACGAATATCTGCTGGAACAGTTGGTAGATCCAGCAAGTCCAGCCAACGAAGCGCGGAGGTATCCGAAGTCGTGAGCGAACTGGAGAGCGCCATTCCAATGATGGCCCAGGCAAACGCAGGTGATGATCGGAGATCTCGTGAGACTGCATCTGGGTTGTACTCGTCCAGGAACAGAACCTTCGCGAAGAGACGCTCTGCGATTTCTGCCTCATAGACCGAATCCGTCAACCAGGCCAGGTAGTAATGGCACCAACCTGAAAGGAAATCAATACGGGATTTCATTGCCTGGAGTGTGTCTCGTCGTGATCGACGCGAATAATTTGGCAGCCTATTTGAAGAAGACGAGCTGTTTGCTTGATCCAGCGACCGATCCACGCGTGCACCTAACTGTTCAAGATTCCTGATCAGAAGTTGCAAACGTTCAATGGTCGTGCTCAGTGTTGCCCTATCCAATAGTTGAAGGCGATGACTCTCAGCAGCCTCTTCGATTCCGAGATAGGTGCCATGTAAGAGTTCCAGACGGAGGGATTCTGCCGCTGATCCGCTCACTTCTTGGAGCAGTCGACGGCCTCGTTGCTCCAGAATGATCCGTTGAGACCGATCCTCTGTTTCACCAAGCAATTCTGCATACAACTTGGCTAGTCGCAGGGTCGTTTCAGCCCTGGCCTGGGAATCCAAGGAGGGCAGTTGCTGCTCAAGGTACTCGACCAAGAGTTTCCTCATGCCTCGTTCTTCGAGCCATGTATCCACTTCCTCGCCCAACAGAACCGGCACCTGCAACATCATGACCAAGGCAATGCCAGATACAAGCCGGACATGTATAGAGCTTGGATAGAAACGAATCAATCTACTCCAGCGGCACATAGGTCACCTGTTCAAATCCGGTGTCACGAGCTGCCTGAATTGCCGCCATCGTAAAACCAACCGATACACCTTCTCCGCCTCGAATGAACACACCGAGATCGGCAGGCAGATTGGACAGGCGATCCCGCAATTGTGACGCCGTCGTCATATCGTTTTGTCCCAGCCGATACGTGGGCACCCCAGCTACCAGGATTACGTCGACGATCTGGGGCTGAAAATCTGCATCACTTCCACTGGCGGATTCATCCTGTGTTCGAATGGTAGGCCGAAGTCGATCTTCCGGACTGGCCATCACGGTTGACACCATGAAATACACAAGAAGAAGGAACGTCACATCGATCAGGCTGGTCATGTTCATGATCAGCCGTTTGCCTCCACGATTCTGTCGTGTCGTGAATCGCATGAGATTACTTTGGAACCTCCGTTGCAATCCGAGCAGATGACACGCCACTTTCATTCAATGCGCGTATGACTGCATTGAATCGGATGATGGATGCATTACGGTCTGCGCGGAGGGTCACCTTGGGTGATGACTCCTGCTGTACAAGCCTCTGAATACGGTCAGACAACTGGGCAATCGTGACAGGTGATTCCGAGGTCGAGAGGATGATGTTGCCTGTGGCATCGATATTGATGAATAAACCGGCTTCTTCCGACTGTTCGACCTGCTCACCTTTGAGCAGTGGCAGATCGACTTCTGCCCTCGCATCCCGTGCAAATTCGGATGTGACCATGAAGAAGATGATGAGCAAGAAGACGATGTCGACCATCGACGTCAGCTCCAGCAACAGCTGGCGATCCCGCTTGCCATGTGGCGAAAAACGCATCAGGCCAGCCTGCTCTCAGGAGAGGCACTGAGATTGGCTCCAGCAATGGCCCCACTTTCCAAATGCGTGATAAGCCGCTCAACTTCTCGGCCTGCCTCGGAAGTCAGCGCATCAATCCGGTTCCGGAACCAAGTAAACAAGGCCACACATGGAATCGCCAAAGCCAGGCCCATCAATGTCGTCACCAATGCCATGCTGATATTCGCTGCCAGTGGTTCGTAGCTGGAGCCCCCACTGAGGGACATGGAGTCAAAGGCGCCAACCATGCCAACAACTGTGCCTAGCAAACCCAGGAGTGGTGCAATCGTGCCAATCACACCCAAGCCATCTGTTGAACGGTACAAGCGTGCCGCCTGATCTTGGCCAGCTTCCTCGATCGTATTCTTAATTTCGAAGACACCGAATGGGGACGCTTGGTAGCGGGCAAGTCCTGCAGCCATCACACGTGTCAGGAAACTGTCATTGACTGGATCCAGGCAGTAGGCAGTTGCGCCCGCAACATCCCCTGCCACCAGTCGACTATCGATCTCGGTGAGTTGGTGTGCTGGCAACAGGGTAGGCCGTCGGATCTGTATGAAGTGGATGATGCACAAGGCCAAGGCGATGATGCTTAAGGCAATGATGATGAATCCAACTGGCCCGCCAGCAATCACGGTATCCCACCAGGTGCGAGCCTCACCCTGATTTACAGGAGTTGCATTGACCATACCCAACGTCATAAGTGTCCAGGGAGCGATCATCATCGCGTCAAGTCCTCCTGTGCCTCATTCTGTGCGGCAATGCCCCCGAGCCGACAAGCCGGGTGATTCGCAAACCGTGTACGCAGTTCCTTTTCGAGCCTGGCTGCGGCATCTTGTTCCCCCTGCTTCGCCAACTCGCGAGCCATGATAGCCATGGCCGCACCAGCGAGGTATGGGTGCTCAGACCCGTGTTGAGCGGGTAACCATGCCAATTCAACCAGGCCCTGGCGGCGCAATCCTTCCCCTGGCTCTTGCAGGAGTGACATCCCCATGAAATAGCGAAGCCATGGCTGTTTCCAATCATCACTTCGATTCAATTGTGCCCTGATCCGATCGCGAGCCGATCGTCGAACTCAGGGATCCTCATTTCGTGATTGCAGGGCGAGTTCAAGTAACTTGACACCCAAATGACTTGAGTCCACATCCTGGCCTACGTCCGGCACCTCCGCCGAATGTACCCCGACCACTGTTCCGACTGGGAACTCGACCAGGATTCGATACTTGGAAGCAATACGCGCAAGATCCTCATTGCCTCCAGCATCCCAATTCTCCAACTGTTGGATCAACCTCGGCAAAGGCCTCGCCTGCGGCCAGGCGGGAGGCAGATAGATGCAGAGCTGCGTGCTGGGATCGTATATCACACTAAGGTCGTCGTAGCGATCGGTCTGAACACCCAAGCCACGAAGGCGAGCGGTTTCCAGGGCCGGCACCAAGGCTTCCACCAATTCACCACGACTGAGCCGGCAGCGAAGCAGACCCTCGGCGATGATGAGATCCGTTTCATCGCGGTGCTCTATGGATGGCTCGAACAGTTGCTCAAAAAGGGGCTCGGCGAGTTCAACATCGCCGCGCTGTAAACGCGATCGGGCTCTCCAGATGTCATCGGCTCGTTGAAGCCGTTCCTTCATCCCACCAGGATGGTTACCCGGATCTTCAAATCGGATACTTCGAACCAAGTCCCAGGGGATTTGTTGCCGTTTGCCATCTGTCATCTCCAGGCGAAGGGAACCCATGTCAGAGGCCTGAACGGTCCCGGTCAATTCGCCTCGACCATCGCGCAGTTCGACGACATCTATGCCAATCGACAAAACAGAACAGAGGCTGATTGGAATGAGAAGGCTGCTCATCGGCCGGGCCTCACGGGAACAAAGCTGTAGGTACCACCAGAGTCGCGAGCGATTTGTTCGAGAAGTTCCTGACTCTCCTGTGTACCAAATGCAATCGTATTAATCACAGCTGGACGGCGGATCCGGTTCAATTTTGCCACATCGTCAGCAGTCATATTCACAACCTCCCCATCGGTCAGGAAGAAAATAACGTCGGGTGGTGGACGAAGTCCCAGCACACGCTGGAAAGACCCCCGCGGCTCTGTACTTCCAGAGGCCTCTATCTTCGCTATCCAATTTGCGATAGCGCGAAACTCCTTGGGACGTGCTCGAAGCCACGATTGCTGCCATGAGGGCAATGACGCGGTGCTTGAGAAAAAGACAACGAAGAACTTGGCATAGTCTGGAAGCCGTCGAACCGATCGCATCAACTCCGCTTTCGCCATGTCCAGCCTGGTTCCATCCGAGGTGGATCCCGCCATGGAA
>JAYZAT010000129.1:0-19314 GCA_036339555.1 Planctomycetota bacterium | reverse complement strand
GTTCCTGTCCGAACAGGGCCATCTGCCACGGTCGAAGGCCGGCTTGATTGTGACCGTTTCCATCGCGATCGCTGTGGTTCTGCCGCTGTTGATCGGGGCCGCGTCCGATCGCATCGGACGACGTCCGTTCATTCGCTGGAGCTTCGTGGCAGCGACTGTCTGGGCGATTCCCCACTTCGCACTGGGCGCTACGGGCGTTCCGGCATACGCCTGGCTGGGGGCGGTGGTCAGTGCGCTCATTCTTGGCACGATGCAGGGTGTCTACCCGGCCAAGTTGAGCGAGCTCTTTCCGACTGCGACACGCTTCACCGGTACCTCGATCGCGTACAACGTCTGCTTTGCCGTATTCGGTGGCACCTTCCCGTTCATTGCAACTTGGCTGGTGCATGCCACCGGCGAACCGATGGCGCCGGGTTGGTACCTCGGCGTGATCGCCTTGATTTCGACGGTACTCGTCTGGAGACTTCCCGAGACTGGCTTGTCGCCACTCCGGGAAGTTTGACTCAGCGCGACAACAGGTTGTCTCGGAACAACTCGTCGATCCGGCGGTACTCGTCCAGCCAACTCGGATCTTCGCGGAAGCCATGGGCTTCCAACGGATAGATGGCGACTTCCCAGTCCACCTTCTCCAGTTCGATGAGCCGTTGGCTCAGTCGAACGGTGTCCTTGAACAACACGTTGTTGTCCACCATGCCATGGCAGATCAGCAATGGTGCCTCCAAGCCTTCGGCATGCTCGATGGGTGAAGACACCCGGTACGCCTCAGGATCACGTTCCGGCGTGTTGAGGATCGGTAACGTCCAGCTGTCGGCATAGTGGGCCCAGTCGGTCACCGGTCGCAGGGCTGCACCGCAGGCCAGCAGATCAGGTTGCGTGAACATCGTCATCAGGACAAGGAAGCCACCGTAGGATCCGCCATACGCACCCACCCGAGTGGGATCAACCCCGTGGTTGGCTGCCAGCCAGTCGATGGCCACCGCGATGTCGTCAACCCCGGGGGCGCCCATATTGCGGTAGGTAGCCGTTCGCCAGTCACGGCCGTAACCCGAGGAGGCCCGGTAGTCCAAGTCAAGCACTACGAAGCCTTGTCGTGCCAGGTACATGTTGAAGAGTCCCTCGCGGATGTAGAAGGACCATTGGTTATCAGCGTTCTGCAGGTAGCCCGCGCCATGCAGGAAGAAGACAGCGGGGGCAGGTTCCTGAACACCGCCTGGTGGCAGGTAGAGTTTCGCCCACATGTCAGCGGAATGGGGAGATGGGATTTGAACGATATGGGGTTCGACCAGTTCGGTGGCCAGATAGTCAGGTGTCCGTGATTCGGTGAGCCAAGTCGGTGTGCTGTTCGGGGCAACGTCTTGGAGCACGATTTCATGCGGACGAAGAACACTTGACACTCGCATGGCCAGTTGGGTGCCATCCGGGGATAGGGTGAAACTGTCGACCGAACCGTCTATGTCAGTGACCTGTCGGACCTCTGCGGTGGCAGGGTCGACGACATGGACATCGCGCACAACTGGTCGATCACGTCCCGCGGTAAACCACAACATGCCATCATGGGGTCCTTCCCGAATGGAGGAAGCCTCCCACTCACCGTTGGTCAGTGGTACGGTCTTCTGCGTATCAGGATTCCAGAGGTACACATGACCCCAACCCGTTTCCTCCGACTGGAACCAGAGTCCTGAGCCATCGCGTAACCAGTCCATGTCATTGAAGGAACGTCCGATCCAGGCAGGATCATGCAGGTGATGCACCGGCTTGAGGGCTGGCGTCTCTGCTTCCAGATCAACTTCCGCGATCCAACGATCCTTGGCATCCTGTGATCGCGCTTGGACCACCAGTCGACGACCATCGGGAGACCACTCGAGCCTCGTGAATCGCAGTGCTCTCTGTGGTTCCAGGGTGGAGGCGTTGTCATTGTCAGACTGACTTGCTGCAGCCTCCTGAGAGACATTGTCGTTTGCGGGTTCATCCAGCCAGGCAAGCGGATCAGTCGTGATCCCAGGGAGGGTGGAGAGATCGATTTCGTGGAAGGTGCCGGCTTCAAGATTGACCAAGACCAGTGATTCTGCGGATCGCTTGGGTACGCCCACGTTTGGTCGAACACGATCGGTTTCGACATAGCCTGAATCGGTCACGAACCGTGGCATGGTGTCCCGAGTCGAGTTTTCACGACCGCTGGGTGATGTGGTGACCGCCAGCCATTGTCCGGCAGGAGAGAGCCTGGCCATGCGTTGTTGCCGATCCTTGCCGAGTCGGATTGGCTTCGGACGTCGCAGCACATCAGCCTCTTCTAGTGCATCTGACCAAGCTTCTCGTTGATCAGATTTTTCTGTTCGCTTTCGGAGCGTTTCGAACAGCCGTTCCTGCTGGGCCTCGAGCCCTTCAAGCGGTTCATCGTCTTCCTCTTCCTCGTCCAGGAAGGTGATACTCCTCGGTTCGAACTCCTGGTTGGTCGAGAGGTCACGGATGACGAAACGACCATCACGCATGAATTGGATGGTATTTTCTTCATTCATGAAACGAGGACGCGATTCGTGTGCTTCCGAGTTGGTCACTCGGGTGATCTCACCCGTGCGGAGATCTGCCAGGTAGAGATCTCCATGTCGTGTCCAAACCCGTTGTGTTCGTTCTCGGTTCATGATGCCACTTGATGGTGGGACCTCGGAACGTTCAGCATCTGAATAGATAGTCTCCGTTCCGGTGTGTACATCCAGTCGACCAATCTCATTGGTGATACCTCCTGTATGGGATCGCCGGAAGAGAATGGCCTGGCCATCGTCCGTCCACCAGGCTTCTTCTGGAGATTGGCCAATCCAATCGGGATCTTGCATCGCCTGCTTGAGGGCGTCGGAGCCGGTCGGGGCGAGGAGCAGCAAAATCAGGATCGTCAGCATCCGTGTGAGCCTACCCGCTGGCGGTCTCCAGGGCATCTCGATCCAAGCTACCGCTTTGGACGACATGGCCCTTGAAGCCGTGATAGGCTGAAGTCTCGTTTGTTGAGTCGTACGTCGATTGGCTTCATGACCCGATGGAGGCCTTCATAGGGGCCCGGGGGAGGCATGAGCAGGAAAAAAAAGGACATCGTGCTTGAACGAGAGCATCGCAATCTCCTAGCGAAGGAGTTGCGTTGGTGGACGCCCCCTCTGATGCTGACGCTGTTGGGGGCGTTGACAGTCAACATCATGGCCTTGATCTATCCGTTCCTCTACGTCGAAATTCCATTCGATAACAGCAACTACAGCATTCCCCACACCATTCGATTGATGTGGGATTCCAAGCTGTATGCCATAGCCGTTCTGATCGTGGCCTTCTCCCTGACATTCCCCTTCGTCAAGATCGGAATGCTGCTCACGATCTTTTGGCTACCCATGACACGCTCAGGCCGGCACAAGACGTTGTCAACCCTGCGGCAACTCGGTCGATGGTCCCTCCTGGATGTTTTCATCGTGCTCATCATCATGGTGCTTTCCAATGACCAGATGTTCATCGGTGCCAAGCCCAAGATCGGTGTCAGCCTGTTCCTGGCAGCCATCTTTGGCAGCATGCTTGTGTGCGAGATACTGGAGTACCTCAATAGGGGCGAAGTCAAGAGCGATAAAGATCCGATGGAGGGTCGTCATACCCCGATCTATTGGGCTGCTGGAAAACTCTACTGGTTGATGATTCCGCTCCTGGCCCTCTCAGCGGTCTCGCTGTACATCGCGATCAGTACGTCCTACTTCAAGATCACGTGGTGGCTGCTTAAGCACAAGGCCTACAGCGTTTGGAATAGCGTCATGGCCCTGTTGGATTCGGGCTTTTGGATCTTCGGTTACACCATGCTTGGTGTCTTGATCGTCATACCGAGCCTCCGCTTGCTGAGCTTGATTGCACTGGGCTTCTTCCCGATGAACCGTTTTGCTCGTCGCTGCGTTTGGCGTTGGTCGAGCATCTTTGGGGGATGGTCGATGCTTGACGTCTTTGCGTTGGCCTTGCTGCTCTTCCTGACGGAGGGCAGTCATCTCATCCCCTTTGAGATCAAGAGCGGTATGTGGGAAATCCTGATTGCCGTTGCGATCTACTACGTCACGATCATGTTCAGCGGCATAGCGATTCGGCGGGTCATTCGCATGCATGGGAATCATGGTCTGTGACTTCAGTCCGTGTTGAAGTTGCCGAAGAAGTGGTTTCGATTTCCAGGGCCTTATGCCGGGATGTCGACCCGATGACGTTTAGCCCACCGGTTCACGTGGTCTACAACCCATTGCAATACGCCCGTCGTTCCCACGAGGCCTATCTTGGGCGGTACGCCCGGTCAGGAATCGAGGCCGTACTGCTCGGGATGAATCCTGGTCCGTGGGGTATGGCCCAGACCGGTGTGCCGTTTGGTGAAGTTGAATTGACACGTGACTTCCTGGGCATTGATGAGCAGGTGGATACGCCCACGCAGGAGCATCCCAAGCGTCCGATCCTGGGCTTTCAATGCACCAGGCGGGAAGTGAGTGGACGGCGACTGTGGAGTTGGGCCCAGGAATGTTTCGGCACCGCAGATCTGTTTTTCGAGCGTTTCTTCGTCTGGAATCACTGCCCTTTGGCCTTCCTGGAGGAGGGAGGACGTAACCGGACACCTGACAAGTTGCCAGTGAATGAACGCCAGCCGCTCTTGAACCGTTGCGACCAGGCATTGCAAGAGATTGTGAAGGTTCTCCAACCTCGCATGGTCATTGGTGTTGGTGGATTCGCACATAAGCGGGCCCAGCATGTGCTCGGTGATAACGGCCCCAAACTCGGTACGATCCTCCACCCAAGTCCGGCCAGTCCTGCCGCCAATCGTGGCTGGGCGCCCCAGATCGAACGTCAACTCAGGGAACTCGATATCGACCTGCCTGACATTCGGACCCCATCGTCGGACCATTCATGAGCATCCGTCGTGTCCTGTTTATCGTGCCTGACCTCAAGAACCCTGAGTACAAGGGTGGCATCCAGGTCTTTAATAACTACATGCTTCAGGCCCTGGATGAACTGGGAATTTCCACTACGGTCATCGGTCTCAATGATCGGCCCCAGGATGCAGTTGACGGGTTGATCACCTGCAACCGCGGAAAAAGAATTCGCAAGATCTTGGCAGCATCTCACTTGATGCGTCGAGCCTTGTTTAATCGACCAGACATCGTTTTGTGTGGGCACTTACATTTCGCACCCTTGTGTCGCCAGATTGGTTTCTTGACCCGGTTACCCTTCATCACGATTACGCATGGCATCGAGCTCTGGAATGCCAACCCCAATCGGCTGCGGGCAGTTGCAGCAAGCCATCGCATTCTGGCCGTGAGTCGTTATACACGCTCCAGAAACCTCGATCTGCTCAAGGGGTACGACCCCGAGCATGTGCAGGTCTTCTGGAACACGTTTGATGAGCAGCGGTTCCAGCCTGGGCCAGTTAACGTGGACCTCCGTACGCGACTTGGGTTGAAACCGGAACACCGAGTCGTGCTGACGGTTGGACGCATGACGACCACCGACCGGCTCAAGGGTTACGACGAGGGGATTCGGGCCATGGCCCAGGTGTGTGCTGAAGTGCCCGATGTACGCTATGTCCTGGCCGGTCAGGGCAACGATACGGATCGACTCCGAGCTCTGGGCAACGAGTGTGGCCTGGGCGATCGACTGATCATGCCCGGGTTCATACCCGAAGAGGACCTCGTTCCACTCTTCAACTCCAGTGATCTGTTCATCCTGCCCAGTCGCAAGGAGGGCTTTGGAATCGTCTTCCTGGAGGTCATGGGATGCGGCAAACCCGTGATCGGTGGCAACCGCGACGGTTCGATGGACCCACTGTGTGATGGCACCCTTGGAACAGCGATCGACCCGGAAGATGTCGATGCCCTGGCCAACGCGATCAAGGATCACCTTCAGGGCCGAGTTTCCCGGGAGCGGTCCGATGCTGATCACCTTCGTCGCGAGATGGTGGAACGCTTCGGTTTCAGACGTTTTCAGGATCGCTTGCAGGAGGTTTTGGCATCGGCCTGAGCCTGGGTTGCCGTCGGCTTCGCCGGCTGTTCAAATTCACATGTCTTGTGCCTTCTATATCCATGGCCTACGCTCGATAGGACTCTCGCATGCTCCGGCTTCTGCCCGTCTTCTGCATCGTCTTTGTGGTGATCTACTTGTTGCCGCTCGGCAGCCGGCCGATCGTGACGCCTGATGAAGCCAGGTACGGGGCAATCCCCGCAGAGATGTTGTCCACTGGTGAGTTCGTCGCTCCACGTCTCAACGGGATCCGCTACTTCGAAAAGCCCGTGCTCGGGTACTGGTTGATTGCGGCGTCACAGAAGGTCTTCGGACGAAGCGCCTGGTCGATCCGCCTGCCTTCGGCATTGTCGATGGGATTTGCGGCCCTGTGCCTTGTGCTACTCGCCAGGCGATTAGGAATGCGTACGGAAGCCGGGTGGCTGGCTGCGCTTGTTTACATCACGATGTTGGGTGTTGTCATCGGGGGAGGGGTGGCGATCCTCGATGCGATGTTTACGGGTGCGTTGACGGGTGCGCTGACCTTTTTCTATATGGCTTGGACAGCTCGAACACCCGGCGCCAAGTTCGGCTGGCTTGTGCTGTACGGTGGCTTTTGTGGCCTCGCTTTCCTCATCAAGGGTTTTCTTGGCTTGGCGATCCCCTGCATTGTCATTGCGCCCTTCCTGCTGTGGATGTGGCGGTGGCGTGACATCTTGCTCTTGCCCTGGATTCCCATGGTCGCTGCTGCCGTGGTCATTGCACCGTGGGCCATCGCTGTGCACATGGCCGATGTGGACTTTTGGCATTACTTCTTCTGGGTCGAACATATCCATCGCTTCACCGGCGGCGAAGAAGCCCAGCATCCTGAGCCATTCTGGTTCTTTGGGCCGGTACTCTTAGCTTCGGCAGTGCCATGGACGTTTGCTGCGTTGCTTGCGGTGATCGGATTGGGTCGTCGAAGTCTGCGCGAGCCTTGGTTGCGGTATGCCCTGTGTTGGCTTGTCATTCCGCTCATCTTCTTCTCCATATCCTCGGGCAAGCTGCCTTCGTATATCTGGCCCTGCCTGCCTGCGGCCGCGTTGTTGCTGGCAGTGGGCTTGATCGAGCGATTCGAGTTTCGCCGGGAAACGCGTTCGTTCAAGTGGGTTCTGCCTGGCGTGATCCTGATGATCATCGGCGCGGCCGCGATGGTGGAGTGGGCCTTTGGGTTCCTGGATCCCACCCCGTGGGGTGAGGCGGGTGCGTGGCGATTCGGGTTGATCGGTGCTGGCTTCTTTGTCTGGGCTGCTCTGGATCTCATGGCGGTTTCGACGACACGGGCAAATCGTCGTGTCCTTTTGATGGCCCTTTCGCCTGTCCTGATGTTCGCCTTCGTGCCCTTACTCTTGCCGACCAATTGGATGGGCGGCTATAAGGCGCCAGAATCTTTCCTGGCCAAGCACGGCGAGGTGATGGCCGACCCTGATGCACTTGTCATTACCGACTCGCACCTCATGCACGCCGTGAACTGGTTTTATGACCGATATGACGTCGTCATCTTTGGTGGTCCAGGCGAGGTGGCCTGGGGCATATCGGACCATGCGGATCGCTTGGTGGATGCTCCAGCCTTGCTGGAGTTGATTGAAAGCATGTCTCCTCATCGCCCGGTGGTTCTGTTGCTGAGGGATACCGACTGGATGAAGCACATCCTGGCCTATCCGACCCTGCCAACCCCGCAGGCGTATTACGAGGACCGTGACATTGGCATAGCCGTGTTTGGTCCGTCGTCGTCCTGATCGCGATCTTTCTTGGCGGTACCATGTCGCCTCGAGTAGGAGGCAGGTGCAGCACTATGGAATGCGGATTGATCGGCGTACAGGGATCGGGCAAGACCACCTTGTTCCAGGCATTGACATCGCATGCGGTGGAGATTCAGGTCGGCTCCATGAAACCCAACTTGGGTATTGCTGACATTCCGGACCCGAGACTCACCCGTCTGGCGGCCTACATTCCACCCGAGAAGATCGTGCCTGCAACGTTGCAGGTGGTCGACATTCCGGGTGTTCCCGATGGTGGGGGTGCGACGGCCCTCAACGCGGTGCTCTCCAGTATTCGTACGGTTGATGCGGTCTGTCAGGTCGTTCGTTGTTGGGATGATGCCGGCCTCGGGTCAGCCGATCCTGAGTCAGACATCGCATCCCTGGAGATGGAACTGGTGCTGGCAGACCTGGTGGTTGCCGAGGGTGGGGCTGATAAAGCCAAGCGTGCCGCACGCAGTGGTGAGCGCGAGGCCAAGCAACGGTTCGAAGTCCTGGAGAAGTCATGCGGACTGCTTGGCGAGGAAAAGCCACTGAGGCAGGGGACCTGGGACGAAGCCGAGCAGGCCCTTCTCAAGAGCTACGGCATGATCACGGCCAAGCCGACTATGTATGTGGCCAATGTTGGCGAGGACGGGGTCGCGGGTGATACACCGGCAGCCAAGGCTGTTGCCGAGGCAGCCGCGAGTCGTGGTGGTGTGTCAGTGGCCTTGTGCGCCACCATTGAGTCAGAAATTTCCGAACTCGATGAATCCGATCGGGGGGACATGCTTGAGTCCATGGGAATCACCGAGCCGGCCCTGGGGGCCTTTGCTCGAGCGGCCAATGACCTGCTTGGTCTGACAACCTTCTATACAGCCGGTGAAAAGGAAGTCAGGGCTTGGGTGATTACGCAAGGTGCGACCGCACCGGAAGCAGCAGGTGCCATTCACAGTGATATCCAGCGTGGCTTTATTCGGGCCGAGTGTTACCACGTTGATGATCTGGATGAGCTGAAGTCTGAGAAGGCCATCAAGGAAGCGGGCCGACTTCGTTCAGAAGGCAAGGGCTACACCATGCAGGATGGGGATGTGGTGCATTACCTGTTTAACGTTTGAAGTCTGAGAAGGGATTTGATTGGCTGCTTATCCAACAACATCAATCGAGGATTCCAGGGAAGCCTTCAAGGTGTTCGGATCGGTTCCAGGCGTCGGTAAGTCACTCTCCGTGGATCTCTGGGAGCTTGGCATGCGATCCATGGACGATCTGGCCAAGGGTGATCCAGAGGTGATGTACGAGGAGACCAAACGACTGGCGGGAGGGTCCATGGATCGCTGTGTCCTCTACGTCTACAGATGCGCTGTAGCCTATGCACAGAACCCTGAGATCGATCCTGAACTCAGGAAGTGGTGGAACTGGAAGGACAAACGCTGATGAAACTCCTGAAAACCTTTGTTGTTGTGTCGTCTGCCGCTTTAGTGATGATGCTAGCTGGCTGTGATCGAGTCGGAGTTTCCAACACGGAGCTCATTGGCAACTGGGTGCACATCGAACCACGGGAAGATCTTACGAACCCACCTGTCTATGTGCGTTACTACGAGCTTTCAGAAAATGGGATTCTGAAACGAACGACCTGGTCATTGAAAAAAGCAAGTGATTATTCGACCACCTTGAGCAAGCAGGCGCTTGATGCCCTGTCCACCTCTCGTCTCCATCGGTCCATGTTCATCGAAACTGGTTCTTGGTCGTGGGACGCCGGCCTTTTTACAGTTGACTTGCGATCGCGCCACTTTGGTAGCTTTGTTCGGACTCAATACAAGATCGTGAGACATAAGACGAATGACAGTAAGAAGAGCACCATCTGGCTCTTGTTGGCCGACCACAACAAGGCCATCGAAAATGGAATCATCTGGACAGAGCGGACGATCGCAGATAAATCCAAGCCAGATATTGAGAGTCATCTGCCTGCCGACAAGAAGTAGCCAGCGATCATCTTTGAAAGTCCTCGCTGGGTGACAGACATACGCGGGATCAATCAGTCGATTTCCCCGAGCGTCTTCATCCGCTGTAACGCTTCGGCGCTGCCAACTACATAGTTCTGGTTCTTTGACAACAACTCCCAGGCCCTGGCGAATTGCCGACGAACCTCCTTGTCATCGTCCCGGATCAGGGCCAGTTCACCCAATTCAACATGGACGAACCCGTCGGTCTCACCAACCTCGTCGAGTTCCTTTGCCAGGGCACGCTGCATCGCCAGGGCTTCGTCGTACCGTTCCAGGGAACGCAGGGCGCGGGCGACACACCATTGCGCTTCGCGGACCCGGTTCTGCTCTCCGGATGTCTGGCGAAACATCAGGCACTTCTCGAAGTACTCCAAGGCCTTGGCGGGATCACCTCGATCATGCCAATCCCAGCCGATGTTGTTGTAGAGAGAACCCAGCCACTTCCTGGCCTGCGCGTCGTCGCATGACTCGGCATACGCCAGGGCCTGCTCATTCCATTCCATCGCATGCGCCCGATCCACAATCGCAAGCATGTGGGCGGCGTCGACTGCGTAGCCATGCAGGTCCAGACCAGGCGCAGCCTTCCAGGCTTCCTGGAATAACACGCTGGCTTCCTTCGGTGAACCGCTGCTGTTCAGGGTGCGACCTCGCTCCAACAAGTAGCGAATCCGGGCCGTCGGGGTGTCTTCGGTCAGCATGGCTTCGACTGTGTTGAGCGTTGCATGCGCATCGTCGAAGCGACGCTGCAATCCCTGTGTCCGGGCGATTTGTGTCAGGAGTTGAGCGTGCTGGTCGACCTCACCGGTGGCGGTGATTTCGGGGAGCAGTTTCTGGAAAGCCACTTCGGTCTCATTTGGCTTGGCAAAGTTCCAGAGCGCATCGAAGTCAGGTGAGGGAGCTGACATGGCCGGGCCCGATGTGGGTGTGGTTAGGAAGCGAGCGATTCTGATTTTGTCTTCGGAACCAGCCGCACACCCAGATGCAGCCCAATCCAGACGACCAATAAGCCAAGCGATATTGAACCAACCACGCTGATCACCGCATCGATGATTTGGTCGGCATGAATGAGTTGAACAGTCAGCAAGCAGAAGGCACTGAAGGTGGTGTAGGCGCCCAGGAAACCAGTGATCAGCAAGGCCGATGCCGTCTGAAGCGAAACTTCTGTGCGCAGGATGTCCACAGCAGAGATGGTGGGGTCGCCATCTGGCCACCACTTCACGTGATTGTTGAGATGCTTGGAGTGGGGAACCTGCTTGAGACGACTTTGGCCATCTCGTCTGTAATGACCTTCCAGGAAGCCAAAGACAATGCCGATCAGAAAAGATCCCAGTACGTTCACAATGCCAAGAGAGACGAACACCGGAAGTCCGATGATGACATGCATCAAGTTCATGGTTCCTTCGCGAGCCAGGGCTCCGAAACCTCCGCCAATACTGATGCACGTAAGAACTGCAATGAGACGCATCATGCGAAGGTCCCTCCGATGCTCAGGCCGCCCCAGGCAGCCAGTGTCGCGAAGAGAACGCTCATGATGATATTAAAGGCCAGTTGCCAACGCTTGGTGTACGCCAGGAAGATGTTGTCCAGGCTGAAAGTACTGAAGGTGGTGAAACCACCGCAGATTCCGGTCACGAAGAGGCCCATTCCAAGATTGACAGAGTTCGAATCTTGGTAATGCTGCATCGTCGAAAGATGAATATCATGCAGATCCAAATGGCCAAGCGCTTGGAGCCAGCCAAAGCTCAAGCCAATGAAGAAACTACCGACGATGTTGACCGCAAAGATGGCCGTCCAGCCCGGGAGGTTGGTCCAACGCGTGCCTGCTTCTTGCGATAAATAGCGGAGGATGGCACCCGCGGCCCCTCCCAGTATCACCATCAACATGCCTGCGACAAATGTCATGACGTGATGCTGTTCCTGAGAACGGGTTCAGACAAAGCGAAGGAATGTGTCATTCCCATCAACATGGTGAGGGGATAATACTGGTTTTCACCTGCATAGATTTCTCACATAGGTGGCTTATGTCGATCAAGCACTCATGCGGCATACACTGCATGTGTCTAATCTGAGCATGATGTAGCCTGAGTCAAGATTTCGTCTTGTGACGTCAAAGGGTGAATCTGAATGGTCCAAACACGAATCACGCCTTGGTTCTTCTGGTGCCTGGCGGTTCTTGTTTTACTGACTGTGGCTTACGCTGCAATCGTATTGAAGGTGGGCGTTCCATCTGCGCTACGGCCGTCCTTCGATGACCAACCATGGTGGTTTCGCATTCATATTGGTTGTGGTGTCATCGCTTTGTTGTTTGGTCTGCTCCAGTTCCATGCGGGCTTCCGAAGACGGTGGACTCTGTGGCATCGTCGGCTTGGGTTGGTCTACCTCGTCATGGTGATCGCATCGGGTGTGGCAGGCTTCATTCTTTCTTTTTCCTCAGCGACGGGAGTGATCTCTGACTGGGGTTTCCGCCTCCTGTCCATCTTCTGGATAGCTACGACAGTCATAGCCTATTGGCGCATCATGAATCGAGATATTGCTCACCACCGTGAATGGATGGTCCGGAGCTATGCGCTCACGCTGGCTGCCGTGACGCTTCGCCTGGAACTAACTGTGGGGCTGATGGTGACGAATGGGGCATTTGATGTTGTGTATCCGATCATTGCCTATGCCTGCTGGATCCCCAACCTACTCGTTGCTGAAGTTTGGATTCGGTGGACTCGAATCAAACCAGTCGCGAGCCGTTGACAGAATAGAGCGGTCATTCGGACGGTCGCTTTCCGTTATCATGTCGTATTGTGTCGAGAGTTCGATTTCTCGTGTAATCAAAGACACTAGTGAAGTCACACGATGGTTCAAGATAAACCAAACCTGATTCACTGCTCTTACCACAAGTGTCTGACCAAGTACTACTCCAAGGTCATGTTGGCGATCTTTTCAAGACGCCGAAGACCCTGGAAGCGTGGTTACAGTCACTTCAACAGTTGGATTGATCGATTCATGTCGGCTTATCGCACCCTGGATGCGGCGAGCGTCAACAACCATGTCCTTGATCTCGAGGTTGTCGCGCCTTATCGCATCACCCGTTTTATTCGGGATCCTCGCGACATGATTGTCTCGGGCTATCACTATCACAAGCGTGCGGCTGAGGCCTGGTGCGAGGTGACCGATCCCACTGAGAAAGATTGGCAGACCGTGAACGGCCGAATTCCTGACGGTATGCAGCCCGGCGAGTCCTACAGCCAGATGTTGCAGCGCCTGGATATCGAGGACGGTCTCTATGCGGAGATGCAGTTTCGAGAGAAACACTACAAGGGCATGATGGCATGGCCCACCGATGATCCCAATATCCTGGTCATCCGATACGAGGACATCATTGGAAATGAGGAGGCGATCTTCTCAAAGATGCTCGACTTCTATGAGATTCCTCGACGGGAAAAGGCGCGCGGTCTGAAGGCAGCGATCCGCAACACTGCATCGCGCGTGGCAGGCAAGAACAGCCATATTCGAAACCCGGAGCCCAATCAGTGGAAGCGGATGTTTACCCAGCAGACCGAGGAACGCTTCGAGGCATTATTCCCCGGGCTCATCGAACGCACTGGTTACGCCTGAGTGTGATCAACACCGCCTGAGCAGGGACCACAGGGCCAGGACTAGGAAGATCACAATGCCGAGGCCGTAACCGATCTTCCACCAGATGTCAGTCCCCGGCTCGAACGAGGCCAGCAGGCCGTACAGGCAGAGAAGTGTCAACAGCAGGAATAGGGCGGCCAGGGCCAGGCATGGGTTGCGTGAGCGAGACATGCTCTGAAGCATAGTCCGAAGCCTGCAGGATGGTGTCACCCGTTGGGTTGATCATTTTCGATTTCGCAGAATCCCATCTTTTTATACAGGTTGACTGCTGGATCATTCTCGCGAGTCACCACGAGATCCAGGGTCTGCCAGTTTGACTCCAAGAGGAGGTTGATCGATCGGCAGATGGTTGCGCGACCCAGTCCACGTCGTTTCCAATCCGGATGCGTCATGGTGAATGAAACCAGCGGATGCTCATCGAAGAAGGTGATGAGTGTTGCGGCCACGATTCGTCGTTCATCCATCACCAGGGAGGACAGTTCTGGCATGAAGGCACCGTAGCGCCCGTCGAAGGTCTTCTGGATTTCTCCCCTGGCATCCTCAATTGTCTCGTCCCCATCGACATCACTGCCACCGGCATAGGCAGCCAGCATGAGTTCTGCCAGCGATTCAACATCGTCTGGGCAGGGAGGTCGCATGGAGGGCGTGGAATCCACGGCTTGATGCGTCAGATCCAAACGCATGCGCATGCGAGATGTGCTCATGGTTGCACCTTCGTCTCATCATCATGATCAAGTGGAGGCAGGTCATGTTGGGGAAGCGCCCCGGGAATGATTGTTGAGAACTGCATTTGCACGAGTGGCGGTCCACTTGTGTCGTTGGTGTTGCCGACCTCAAAGAAGGCTTTCCAGGATGCGGGCGTGTCGCGCACCGTGATCTCTTGGAAGAGTTCGGGTGCGAGCGCCGCAGCATATCTGGCTGCGACCGCGGGCGGCCCCTCGGCCTCCAGGAGAATCGGTCGGTCTTCCGCGGCCCAGGTCGCAACAGCCAGGAGATCTTCCGTCTGTACACCTGGCAGGGAGCGGCCGAGCATTATCAACATCACGGCCGGCTGGCCATCGACGCCAAAGCGGCCATAGAAAGGACTCCATGTTGTTTGGTCATCCTGGAGCGCATCACCACAGAAACGTGGATCGACCAACAGCAATTCAGTTGTTGCCGTGGGACGTTCGGTTTGAGCCGTTGCTGAAACGCCTGCTGGGCGGACGATCATCCGGAGGTCAGTCGGGTTGCTGTCCGCCAACTGCATGCGGATGATTGGCAGGGACCACGATCGGGGGGAATCATCGTTTCCCTGGACAGGCGTACAAGTGAGTTCCAACCTTGAGATGAGGACATCATCCTCAACAGAGACATCTACGACTTCATGGCTCACCTCGGGCAATCGCTCCATCGAGGACATACCCAGACCTGTTGGTGTAGCCAAGACAGGGATGGCAACTGATTCAGGATCGTCATCCTCAGGCATGATCCAGGGTTCTTGTTCCTGGCGTTCAAGCAAGTCCCGCAATTGATTCCTGAGTAAGTCATGGATGCTCAATTCGCCGGGCAGGTCCAGAACCTTGCCGGTGGGTAGGACCCAGGCATCTTTTTCTGAGAGCAGCTCGATTCCAGGTTCATTCACGGTGACCGCTCGATCATCCAGCCACCGGCACATCCACTCGACTGATCGCTCGCGGAGGGGTTGGTGCCAGCCATGCTCACCTGGCACGACGGCGAGTTCCACGGCCTTCGGGTGACCAAGCGTGGTGAAGACTCCCTTGGCAGCATCGACGGAACGACGTGTTCCGGTGATGGGGAAGAAGTCATCCTCGGTGCCGCAGACCAAGACGGGCATCGGCGCCCGGGCCCATAGGAACTCGGCATGGTCAAAGCCTTCTGCAATCTGACCGGGCAAAAACTGCTCGGCGTCCTGCGGTCCGATCGTGGTGAGCATTTCCTGGAAAGCGGTGATGTAGCAGGAGGGGGCGGCTGCTTTGACACGATCGTCCATGACCATCAGCAGCGCGGTCTGCGTGCCGCCGCCACTGTTTCCCATCACACCGATCTTGTCTCCATCGACATCCGGGCGGGATTGGAGGTAGTCGATCGCGGCGGCTCCGTCACGGACCTGGTAGGCCGCCTGGCTGGTACCCAGAAGTAGAGCCGGCCCACCGGAGATGTTGTGGCCAGTCGTTCCCCACCATCGTTGTTGGCGTTCGCTGTCGAGTGTTTGAATCCGTTCACCCTGATCCAATGGATCGAAGACGAGGGCGGCCAAACCGAAGAGGGCACAGAGCGCACCGGCTTTCTGGTATTCGGGGTATCCCTTGGCAGCGTGAGCATGACCACACGCCACCACCACGCCGGGCCAGGGCGGGGGGTACCGTTCCGGGTCTGGCCGGTAGAACAGGGCGGTGACATGATGAAAAGGTTCGGCCTCGATCAGTACCTTCTCGATCGTGTAGCCATCTCGTGGGATCGTGTCGGTGACCGATGCCTTGACCGGTGAGGTGCGTGGCAAGGCGGGCATGACTTGCTGGAGATAGGCCCGCAGGGCAGTTTGCCGAGCTCGAACCTCATCGGTAGTCATCAGGCCTGCTCTGAGCTGGTCATTGGACGTGAGGGAGTCCTGGATCGTCCCAAGCAACCACTGCCGGGAGGTGTTGGCTGGCGTGGTGTTGTCATCCTCCTGAGCCACGCTCTGCCCAGCCAGGATCATTGGCATCAAGAGGGTGGCTGAAATCACAAAGCTGGGGACCTTCATGGGCCCATGGTTCCTTATTTGGAGTGATATTCCAAGCTCGGCACCTACTTTGGAGCTGACATCAACCATCAGGGAGGGTCTTGGGGACAACCCCTGAGAAGAGGGCTGGGAGGCCCAGGGAGTCCTCCAGATGCTCTATGTGGTCTATGAATGGATCCGGCTTGGTGAATTGGACGTACGTGAGAGTGGTGAAATCTGTCACCGACGGCTTTCACCGGTCGCCAATGGGGACATAATCCAGAGTCCCCCGAGAGAGTACCAGGAGGCCATTGTTGCAATGAATATTCGATTCATGCCCCACCGGCGTGCCCGATGCCTGTTCGCCTCTATGGCGTTGGCGACGGCTTCTACTTCCCTTCTAGCCTTCGACGCCTCGATCAGCGGAACCGGCATCACGTCGGCAGATGCCAATCAGGCGATGAATCTGCTGGATAGTTCAGTACAGGAACTTGTTCTCGTCGAACTTCCAGCCGGCAAGCTTGACCTTTCAGTCACCCTTGGTGACCGGGAGACCAGGATGCGTTTCAACCTGCACTCGGTTCGGGGTGATGCGTACCAACTCCTGGAGCAGCAGCCCGATGGTTCGCTCATGGAGATTCCAGCTGGTCCCGTCAATACCTATCGAGGGACCGATGTCACCTGGCCGGGTATGCAGGCGGCCTTGTCCATCGAGGACGATGGGTTCCGTGTCATGATTCTGCTTGACGGTGGAGAAAACTGGTGGATCGAGCCCCTGGAGGGCCGTGTTCGCAACGCCACTGACTTGGATTATGTTGTTTACCGCGGTGAAGACATCATTTCACCGGAGGGTTTTTGCGGCGTGGAGGAGAAGCACAAGCTTCCCGGCATGGATGTCGAGAACACGATGCCTTTGGATATGGATCGACAAGTTCTGTACGCCGAGTTCGTTGCCGATACCGATTTTGAGTACTACCAGGATTACGGCAGCAGCAGTGCAGTCGAAAACCGTATCAATTCACTCGTGAACACGATCAACCTGCAGTATGAAACCCAGGTGGAGATCATCAATCAACTCCAGGGCATCGTCGTCCGCCCGGACAGCAATGACCCCTACAGCAGCAATAGCATTGACACGCGACTGACCCAGGTGGGCAATGTTTGGAATAGCACAAACAATCCACCGCATGACGTTGTGCAGCTTTTCAGCGGTGCTGATTTCTCAGGCAGTACCATCGGCTTGGCGTGGCTGTCTGCAGTCTGTTCCAATGTTGAGTACAGCGTGGTCGAAAGTGATTGTTGTGGCAGCTTTGGTTGTGCAACAGATCTGTCAGTTCATGAACTGGGTCACAATTGGGGTGCAGATCACTGCAGTTGCCCATCAAACACCATGAATCCGTCACTGACCTGTGCGAATAACTTCTCCTCGAACTCTATTGGAGATATCACAGCATTCCGAAACTCGATTGCCTCCTGCCTGGACGTTGCATCGGGCGCCTGCTGTACGACCGATGGCTTTTGCGCAGAGGTCTCTGAAGATACCTGCGACAATGTCGGTGGTGATTTCCAGGGTGTCTGGGTGGATTGTGACGATGTTGATTGTGCAGTGCCCGGCGCGTGTTGTCTGGCTTCCGGAAGCTGCGTTGCGCTGACAAGCAGTGGCTGCGCATCTGCAGGCGGCAACTATGAGGGCGACGGCACTGATTGTGCCACCGTCAATTGCCCACAGCCAGATCCAACCGGTGCCTGCTGCCTGGGCGACGGGAGTTGCCTGGATGATGAAACGGAGGCCGACTGCCAGAGCAGTGGAGGTAACTGGCAGGGTGACAGCACCGATTGTGGATTCCTCACGTGCGATGAAGAAAATGAAATCGTCGAGGCCCATCATGCTGTGGTTGGCGCAAACTTACTCTCACTGAGCGAGGACACCTGGACCGTGGATGTCTACGCAGCAGTTGGCCAGGGCAATCGTGTGGATGCGGTGGCTGGTAATAGTCTCCAGCAAAAACTCATCTCAAGTAGTTCTGGCTTCTACCAGGACGCTGCTGGTGGTCCGACATCTGCGGACATCAACCCTGCCTTCTACTCGTTTGTCCCTGATCTGGAATGGGACAGCCGAGTGACAATCGGTGCACTCGACCAGACAGGTGATCCCTTTGGGGAGAACGCCCTTGGTGACGTCGGCATCGACTGGACCAACTTCGAGAATGGCGGCACGCTCTCTGTAGACAACGGTACGTGGTACGTGCTTCCGACCGATGCTCAGGGAGAATCCCAACCATTCATCTCGCAGGATTGTTCACAACAATACGGCGTGCTCCTGGCCCGTCTGACCGCATTTGATCTGAACTCGACGATCTCTTTGGAGGCCTTGGTTCAGGGTCGTGATTCGGCTGACAACACCTGGCAGGATTCGGTGAGCTATACCTTCACCTACGAGGCAACCGAGGACTGCAATAGCAATGGTGTTGCGGACAACTGCGACATCGCCAACGGTACCAGTGAGGATACTGATGGCAACGGCGTCCCAGATGAATGCGACAGCACCTGCCCGGGCGATGCGGATGGTGATGGCGATTCCGATGTCGACGATATCTTGCTCGCCTTGAGCAACTTTGGTGGCTCAGGTGATGGCGACATGGATAACGATGGCGATGTCGATGTCGATGACCTCTTGCAGATCCTGAGTTACTTCGGCAACTGCTGATTTTTTCATATGGCTTGATTCCAGCCGCCCGGCACCTCCTGGTGCCGGGCGGTTTCTTTTCAAGTTGGCCTGTGAGCTCGTCCTGCGATGTCCATCCGAAGCACGTATGCTGCATTACATGATCCGGGTCCCGGTGTATACAGCCTGTCTGCTCTTGTCCATGGCGTTGTGTGCAGGATGCAGCCATGGGACACGGCCTGATCCTGCTGCTGTGCATTTCACTGTGACGGATGATGGTGGCTGGTGCTGGTTTCAGGATGAGCGTGCGATTGTTGATGACCACCTGCTGATCGTCGGCTCTGTGGCATCCGGTCATAAAAGTACCCGCCGAGCTGGCAATGTCGAAGTCCACTGGCGCAACCTGGTCACTGGTGAATCAGGTACGAGTGTTCTGCATGAACGCCTTGATCGGGACGATCATGCGGTGCCAGCATTCGTTGTTCTGCCAGATGGCAGATACATGGCTGTATATACCAGTCACGGCCATGACCGCTTGGTGCGGATGCGCCG